>DXAJ01000070.1 GCA_019117085.1 Candidatus Gallimonas gallistercoris | reverse complement strand
TTCAACCGCGAGGGCTTCCCCGTCGTCGATCACTACACCTATGCGCTGTGCGGCGACGGCTGCCTCGAAGAGGGCATCTCGTATGAGGCTTGCTCGTTCGCGGGCACGCACGAGCTCGGCAAGCTCATCCTCTTCTATGACGATAACGACATCACCATCGAGGGCGATACCGACATCACCTTCAAAGAAGACGTCGGCATGCGCTTTGCGGCGCAGAACTGGCAGGTGCTGCACGTCGATCTCGTCTCTCATCCCGACGACGTCGCTCTCATCGCAAAGGCGATCGAAGAGGCGAAGGCGGAAAAGAGCAAGCCTTCCATCATCATCTGCAAGACCAAGATCGGCTACGGCACCCCGCTCGAAGGCAGCCACAAGTGCCACGGTTCCCCTCTCGGCGTCGAGAATTTGCAAAAGACCAAGGAAAAGCTCGGTTGGCCCTGCACGGAGGCGTTCGACGTCCCCGCCGAAGTCTTTGCCCACACGGCAGAAGCGGGCGCGCGCGGCGCGAAGAAGGAAGAGGCATGGAAGGCGATGTTTGCCGAATATGAGAAGGCATACCCCGAACTTGCCAAGGCATACAAGGCGGCAATGAGCGGCGAGATGGTCGATCTTACCAAGGTCGAAGACCTTTTCAAGTGGGAGAAGCCAATGGAGACCCGTCAGACTTCCTCCGTCGTCCTCAACAAGATCGCGGCGCTCGTGCCCGAACTCATCGGCGGTTCTGCGGACCTCGCTCCCTCCAACCTCTCCGATATGAAGAATACGGATACCATCACCTACGGCGATTTTGCACCCGGCCACTATGAGGGCAGGAACATGCACTTCGGCATCCGCGAGCACGCAATGGCTGCCATCACCAACGGTATGCAGCTGCACGGCGGTCTCCGCGCTTATTGTGCGACCTTCTTCATCTTTTCCGATTACTGCAAGCACGCCATCCGCCTTTCGGCGCTCATGAACATCCCCGTCGTCTACATCCTCACGCACGACTCCATCGGCGTCGGCGAGGACGGCCCGACGCATGAGCCCGTCGAACAGCTCATCGCGCTCCGCTCCATCCCCAACATGAAGGTGTACCGTCCCGCAGACGGCAAGGAGACGGCGGCGGCATGGATCTCCGCGCTCACGGGTACCGCGCCCACCGCGCTCGTGCTCACCCGTCAGAATCTGCCTCAGTACGAAAACAGCGGGCTTGCGGCATTGAAAGGCGCATACGTCCTTGACGACTGCGACGGCACGCCCGACGTGCTGCTGCTCGCTACGGGTTCGGAAGTCGAGCTTTGCGTCAAGGCAAAGGCGCAGCTTGCGGAAGAGGGCGTCAAGGCGCGTGTCGTCTCCATGCCTTGCTTCGAAGAATTCGAGAAGCAGTCCGACGAGTATAAAGAGAGCGTCATCCCCTCCGCAGTCAAGGCGCGCGTGTGCGTCGAAGCGGGTTCTCCATATAGCTGGTATAAGTATGCGGGCGACAAGGGCGAGATCGTTGCCATGAGCACCTTCGGCGCGAGCGGACCTGCTCCCCTGCTCTTCAAACAGTTCGGCTTCACGGTCGAGAACGTTGTCGAAAAGGCAAAGAAGAGCCTTGCAAAGTAAAAATACGGGTAAGGCGCGGCGCATAGCCGCGTCTTATTTTATCTTGGAGGACATCATGGAACTCAAAGACATCGAACAATTGTATCTGCATCGCCAGAGCTGCCGCGCATTCGATCCGGACAAACCTGTTTCGGATGAGCTTTTAACGGAGATCTGCCGCCTTGCGATGCTTGCGCCCTCTGCCTGCAACAGCCAGCCGTGGAAGCTCCTTGCCGTCACGGGAGAAAAAGCGAAAGCTCTCGCGGCGGGCGTGCAGGACCTCGGCATGAACAAATTCGCATCGGACGCCCCTGCGTTCGTCGTCGTGCTCGAAGGCACGGGCAACCTTTCGGCGACGGTCGGGAGCCGCTTCAAGAACACCGACTTTCTGCACAACGACATCGGCATCATGACGGCGCATCTCGTGCTAGCCGCAGACGCGGCGGGGCTTTCGACCTGCATCCTCGGCTGGCGCAGCGAAAAGAAACTGCGCGAAATTTTAGGACTACCCGAAAAAGTGCGCATCCCCCATATCGTTGCCGTCGGCTATGCGGCGGAAGGATATGAGATCCGCGAAAAGAAGCGTAAGTCCCTCGAAGACACCTTTTCTCTTGTCCGCTGAGCGCAAAACGGCCTCAAAAAACGCACTCTACTCACAGTAGAGTGCGTTTTTTATGCAATAGAACGAGCAAAGAAAGACATAGAGCCGCCCTTCAAAGAAATAGGTTGAATTTTGCGCGGAAGAAGGATAAACTAAAGATGTCAGCGGGCAGGTGCGTGCAGGCGCGCTTCCCGAACAAGCAAAGATCATGGAGGGTCATATGGCTTCGTTTGAGATCATCGTTGATTCTGCGGCAAACATCCCCGCCGCGCTTCGCAAGGAACACAACATTTCCGTCATCCCCTATCACTATCTCGTCGACGGCGAGGAACGTCTCTGCTTCGATGAGAACGTTCCCTTTGAGGAGACTGCAAAGCAGCTCTATGACGATATGCGCGCGGGCGCCGACGTCAAGACGTCCCTTCTTTCCGAAGAACATATTCAAGAGGCGATCGTTCCCGTGCTGGAAGCTGGCAAAGACGTCTTTCTTCTGCTCATTTCTTCGGGCGTCAGCGGTACCTATCAGCAGGCAGTCAGGGCCGCCGAGGAACTGAAAGGGCGCTATCCCGAGCGCAAGATCGAGGTCGTCGACAGTAAGAACGCCTCCATGGGCGAAGGCACGATCGCGCTTCGCGTCGCTTCGCTCCGCGACATGGGCGAGAGCCTCGAAGCGTGTGCCGAGTGGGCGCGCGTCAATGCCTATAAGGTGAACAGCTATCTCACGGTGGGCGATCTCAAATATCTCAAACGCACGGGGCGCATCTCGACGACGCTTGCGATCGCGGGAACGCTGCTCAATATCAAGCCCGTTCTACGTGCGGACGGCAGCACCAATGCCAAGATCGTCTTCGAAGGCCGCGAACACGGCAGAAAGAAGGCGCTCATGGCGCTCGCCCGCAAATACAGCGAGCGCGTGGACGACGTTTCTGCGCCCGTCTTCATCACGCATGCCGACTGTGAGGAAGACGCCAAAGCGCTTGCCGAAATGCTGCGCGGCATGGGCGCTTCCAACATCGTCATCGAGTATTACGACCTCTGCACGGGTTCGCATGTCGGCCCAGGCACCGTTGCCCTCTTCTTTACGGGCAAAGACAGGCGCCGCGATACCGATGCATTCGAAGTGGCTCCCGCAGGCGCGCCCGTCCCCTCTTCCAGCCGCTAATTTGCTTATTTTTGAAGGGCTGTCCGTTTCGGATGGCCCTTTTTCCGTGTTTTCCCGCAAGACGGGAGCCCATTCCCGCCCGACGGGAGCAAATAGGAAGTTTGGAGCCTTGACTTTGCCCTCTTCCTCTTGTAAAATGAAGAAAAAACGCGAGGTCGGTCTATGAATGAATTTGGAAATTATCTATACGGTTTGCGGCGCGGCGCGGGCATGACGCAGCAGGAACTTGCGGAGAAGTTGGGCGTGACCAACCGCACGATCTCCAAATGGGAGACGGGCGAGACCTTCCCCGAGACGGCGCAGCTCATCCCGCTTGCAAATATCTTTCATGTGACGGTGGATGAACTCCTGCGCGGTACGGGCAGGACGGAAAACCGCGAAGAGAGCGCGGGCGCCTCTATGGAAACGCAAGGCTCGGAGGAGCCAACCGAAGATACGCACCACCCCTCCCCCATTCCCTCCCCTGCGATGGCGGCGCTCATCGCGGGCGGCATCGGCGTCATCCTGCTTGGCGCAGCGGCGCTGACGCTTTTGTTTTGTCTATGGGAATCCCCTTATGTTTCCGCCGTTGCTTTGGGCGCCCTCTTTGCAGGTCTTTTGGCAGGCGTTCCCCTTCTCATTTACGGCGGCGTGACGACGCAGTTTGTGCCGCGGTTGAAAAATGAACGCGACAGCCGTGCGTTTGCGCGCTTCCGCCGCACCGTCATAGCGGGGATCGCGGTATTTTTGCTGGGCGCGGCGCTCTTTACGGAAGGCTGGCTGGTGCGCGGCTATGCGGAAGTGCTGTTTGTCGTCTTCCTTGCGGTCGGATGTATTGCGGCGGCGCTCGGGTGCGTGCCGCTCATCTACGGCGGGATCGGCTGGGAGCGCCATTTACAGGCGAATCCCTATCTGAAAGACGCGGAAGCGGAGGAGGCGGCAGAAACAAAGGGCGAACGGCTTGCTGGAAAGATCTCCTCTGCCATCATGATCTGCGCGACGCTCGCCTATCTTTTGATGGGCATTTTGGGAGACTTGTGGCATCCGGGGTGGATCGTCTTCCCCGCTGCGGCGCTCGTATGCGGGATCGTGAGCATCTTTTTGGAACGAAAGTGAACTTCAAGTTTTGCCCGCGGGGCGGCAAATGTGCAGCCCCGCGGGCTGCTATTTCGCGTCTTCCGCGCGCTTGCTTTCGTCTGCTGCGTGAAAACTTGCCTCTTTTTTCCAAAATCAGTTGACAAATCGGCTGTCCTGCGCTATACTATTTATTGAACATTTGAAAACACGTTCAAATAAGCGATGCTGCATTTTGCGCATACGGGAGGCGGAACATGGATGAGCGAGAACTCTTTTCGGCGGAGTCTGTCAGGCGGCAGCTGCCCGACGACGACACCCTCTACGACCTTGCGAGCCTCTTTAAGATGTTCGGCGACCCGACGCGCGCGAAGATCTTGAGCTGTCTGCAGCTTCGCGATATGTATGTGGGCGAACTTGCCGAAACGCTGAAAATGACCGATTCCGCCGTCTCTCATCAGTTGCGCGTGCTGCGCGGGGCAAAACTCGTGAAGGGCGTGAAGGAAGGCAAGGAAGTGCGCTATTCCCTTGACGACGATCATGTGACCAAGATCATGGAATACGGGCTCACCCATGTAAATGAAGGCAAATGATCTGACTTTTTTGAGTTTTGTATCACATATAAAAAGCGCTCCCTCCTGTTGTTTGGAGAGAGCGCTTGATTTTATCTGAGATATTTTTTGAGGGCTTCCGCGCGGTCGGTGCGCTCCCAGGGGAAAGCCTCTCTGCCGAAGTGCCCGTAAGCGGAAGTTTCCGCGTAGATGGGTTTGCGCAAGCCGAGCGCTTCGATGATGGCCGCGGGACGGAGATCGAATTCCTTTTTGACGATCTCGGCGAGCGCTTCGTCATCCACTTTGCCCGTGCCGAAGGTATCGACGAACACCGAAACGGGGCGGGCAACACCGATCGCATAGGCTACTTGCAGCTCCATTTCATCTGCAAGCCCGGATGCTACCACATTCTTGCAGATATAGCGCGCCATGTACGTTGCGCTGCGGTCTACCTTTGTGGGGTCTTTGCCCGAGAACGCTCCGCCGCCGTGCGGGCATCTGCCGCCATAGGTATCGACGACGATCTTTCTGCCCGTGAGCCCCGAGTCCCCTTCCGGTCCGCCGATCTCAAATCTGCCCGTGGGGTTGATGAGGTACTTCGTGTTTGCATCGAGGAATTGTCCGGGGATGACCGCGCCGATGACATATTGTTTCATGTCCGCCGCGATGCGCTCCTGCGAGACTTCGGCGTCGTGCTGAGTGGAGAGCACCACCGTATCCACGCGGACGGGCGTTTTGCCGTCGTATTCCACCGTGACCTGCGTCTTGCCGTCAGGGCGGAGATAGGAGAGCGTGCCGTCCTTCCGAAGCTCTGAAAGCTTCTTTGCAAGCTTATGCGCAAGCATGATGGGAAGCGGCATCAGCTCTTCCGTCTCGCGGCAGGCATAGCCGAACATCATGCCCTGATCGCCCGCGCCGAGACGGTCGGCTGCCTCTCCCCCCGTCTTGTCTTCGAGGGACGAATCGACGCCGAGCGCAATATCGGGCGACTGCCCGTGGATAAGTTCGATGATATTGCACTTGTCGAAGGCAAAATCGCCCGTCGTATAGCCGATCTCGCGGATGACTTTGCGGGCAACGGCGGAATAGTCCACGCTTGCCCTGCTCGTCACTTCGCCCGTGATGAAGAGCGTATTGTAGGCAGCGCAGCATTCCACTGCCGCGCGCGTTTCGCTGTCTCCTTTGATGAGTTCATCCAAAATGGTGTCGGCGATGCGGTCGCACACCTTGTCGGGATGCCCTTCCGTTACGCTTTCGCTGGAAAAAAATCTTCTCATGCCTTCGTAATTCCTTCCGATCGTTTTACCCACCGATTATAATCGCGAAAGCAGGAAAAGTCAACTAAATGTGTTTGCATTTGCAAAGGAAGTTGATTTTTCAAGAGCAAGATGTTATAATCGCCCTATGGAATGCAGGCTTTGCCCCGTTCAATGCGGGGCGGACAGAGAAAAGACGTTCGGCCGCTGCGGCGTGAAGGGGCTCACCGTGGCGAAGTACTATCTTCATCCCTTCGAAGAGCCGCCCATCTCCCACAAGAACGGGAGTGGGACGGTCTTTTTCGGCGGCTGTTCCCTGCGCTGCGTCTTTTGTCAGAATTACGAAGTCTCGCGCGCCAAGCTCGGCAAGAGCGTGACCCCCCAAGAGCTGATCGGGATCTTCCGTGAATTGGAAGAGATGGGCGCCGACAATATCAACCTCGTGACGCCCGACCACGTCTCCGATCTCATTGCGGAAGCGCTCGCCCTCTACCGGCCTTCTATTCCCGTCGTCTACAATTCGAGCGGTTATGCCCTCGTTTCGGCGCTCGAACGCATCGATCCTTTTGTCGACGTCTATCTGCCCGATTTCAAATTCTGCTCCCCCGCTCTTTCCGAGCGCTATACGGGGAGAAAGGACTATTTCGAGCGGGCAAGCGAGGCGGTCGCCTTTATGGCAAAAAAGCCCGTCTCCTATGACGAAACGGGCAAGATGCTTTCGGGTTGTATCGTCCGCCATCTGGTGCTCCCCATGTGCACCTCGGACTCTTTGAAGGTGCTTGACTTTTTGAAGGGCGTGATTCCCGAGGATGTGCCTCTCTCCCTCATGCGGCAATATACGCCGATGGGCGAGATCGAGGGCTTCCCCGAACTTGCCCGCCCCATTACCGCGCGCGAATATCGGCGCGTGGTCGACTATGCGGAAGCGCTCGGCTTTGAGACCATCTTCACGCAGGAAAAGGAGAGCGCCGAGAAGGCATTCATCCATTCGTGGGACTTCTGACGGCGGCAAGTTTGGCGCGCTGCTCAGCGATCCTCTAAGAGCCGCGCTTTGAGGATAAAGATGCGCCTGACCAACTTGGCGCACTTTTTCGGGGATGCGCCTTTGAGATGCTCTTCCGCTTCCCGTACGGCGGCGAGCAATTTTGCTTCTTTCATCTTACCAGCATCTCTCACACGGAGAAAAGTATGCTTATCTCTTTTGAAAATGTTTGTTTTGCCTATCGCGACGTCCCCATCTTGCAGGATGTCTCGTTTTCGCTGCATGAAAATGAGAGCGTCGGCTTTATCGGCGGCAACGGCGAAGGCAAGACCACTCTGTTAAGGCTGCTTCTTGGCGAACTCACGCCCGATGAGGGCAACGTCTTCCGTAAGAACAACCTCAAGATCGGCTATCTTCCTCAAAACGGCGGGCTGGAATCGGAAGGCACCGTCCTTTCTGCGATGAGCGAAGTGTTTGAAGAAGACCGCCGTCTCATCTCCCGCCTCGAACAGGCGCAGGCTGCCTTTTCCCGCGCCGATGAGAAGGAGCGCATTTCGCTTGCTTCCGAGCTCGAAAGCCTGCAACGCCGCATCGACGCGCGCGACAGCTATCATGTCGAGGTGCGCATCCGCACCGTCCTCAACGGTATGGGATTTGAGGAGATGTACGATCAGGTCGTCTCCACGATGTCGGGCGGGGAAAAGACGCGCTTAAAACTTTGCCGTCTGCTTTTGGAAGAGCCCGAGCTTCTCATCCTCGACGAGCCGACCAACCACCTCGACATCAAGACGCTCTTTTGGCTCGAAGATTATCTCACTTCTTATCGCGGGGCGATGCTCATCGTCTCCCACGACCGTTACTTTCTCGACCGCCTCACTTCGCGCACGTTGGAGTTGGAGCGCGGAAAGGTGCTCTCCTTCAAGGGCAATTACAGCAAGTATAAAGTACTGAAGGAAGAGCTCCTGAAACAGCAATGGCGCGAATACGAAAAACAGCAGGAGGAGATCGCCAAGCTTCAGGACTATATCGACCGCAATCTCGTGCGCGCCACCACGGCAAAGAGCGCACTTTCGCGCGTCAATCAATTGGAGCGCATGGAAAAGCTGGAAAAGCCCGTGCCTCCCCCAAAGCCGCCGCGCTTCGTCTTCGAGTACGACACGCAGCCCTATGAGCGCGTCGTGGAAGCGCATCATTTCGATCTAAGCATCGACGGAAAACTCCTCATCAAAGATGCCGACTTCACTCTCTTGCGCGGGGAGAAATGCGCGCTCACCGGCGAAAACGGTACGGGCAAGACGACGCTTTTGAAGTATCTTCTTCATGGGAGTGACAAAGTGCAGCACGCCAAGTTTGTCCGCATCGGCTATTACGATCAGGAGAACGCCGACCTTGATCCAGAGGACCGCGTGCTTGACGCCTTCTGGGGCAAGAACAGCCTCATGACGCAGACGGATGCGCGCAAGCTGCTCGCACAGGCGGGCATTGAGGCGGAGGATGTGAATAAAAAGGTCAAAGAACTTTCGGGCGGACTTCGCGCAAAGTTGGAACTCGCCCTTCTCGAAAGCCGCCGCGGCAACGTCCTTTTTCTGGATGAGCCGACCAACCACCTCGATCTCCCTGCCCGCGAAGCGCTCGAAGAAGCTTTGAAACGCTTTGACGGGACCATCCTCTTTGTCTCCCATGACCGCCGCTTCATCGAGGCGATCGCAAACAAGATCGCGCTCATCGAGGATAACGCGCTCACTCTCTATTCGGGGAGCTATCGTGAATTTTTGGACGGACGCAGCGCGGAGAAAAAACCTGCCCTTCTCAAAGAGAAAGTCGAGAAAGAAAAAACGCCCGTGCAGGGATACCGCTCCAAAGAAGATAGGGCGCGCGATGCAAAGCGCAAACAGCGCACAAAGGAGATCGAGGAGCGTTTGGAGGAGTTGGAGGCAGAAGAAGCTGCGCTCAACGAAGAACTTACCGCCCGCGCAGCCGATTATACGGCGGTCAAAGAGATTACCGAAAAGTTGGAGACGCTGCGTTCGGAGTCGGATGCGCTCTATGAAGAATACGAAACGCTCATTTGATTGGCAAAATCAGATAGTACTATGTCACGCATAGTACTATGCAAAATGGCTAAAAATGCAATTTCGATATAAAAAATCAAGGGCTGCGGATACGTCGCAGCCCTCGTTTGTTATAAAATTTAGTCTTCCGTTGTTTCCATCGAGGCAAGGCCGTAAGTGATCTGAAGAAGCACGGGATCCATCTGCGTGGGTGCAAGCTGAATGAGCTTGGTATCGTCTTCGATGACCGCCATACCCATGCTCCACCCCGCCTGATGGATGCGGGAGTCGTAGGAAACGAGCATCGGGACCTGCGCCCAAGGGCCTTCGCCGAGGTTGTAGTTGACGAGGAAGTTCCCGGGGTCTCTAAGCCCGAGCCAGCCGCTGTCGCGCTTGCCGCTCAAAATGATGGTGCCGTTCGGTCCGCCGTTCTTTGTCCACAGGCAGTAGGGCATGCTTCCGACGAACTTTCCTTCCTTCGTTTCGGGACGGGTCCCCCACGAAGCAGGATCGCCGAAGTCCATGCCGTCGTCGCTCATCTTGAAATGGACGTCGCAGTCGGGCTCGCCGACGATCTCGTAGCACATGAAGTATTTGCCGTTGGGAAGCTGCGTGACGATCGCCATGCCGGGGCGGTGCACGCCGTCCGGAATGGCGACAACGAGCTTCTCTTCCCCCCAGGTCTTGCCGCCGTCCTTCGAGCTGATGACGGCAAGCGTCTGATTGAGGCGCCTGTCGGTATGCGGGCGCTCATCCGTAAAGACGATGGTGATGTCCCCATCCTTGTTGAGGTAGATGAAGGGCTCCCAAACGGGGCCGAGTTCGTCAAAATTCTGCTCAATGGGCGGCCCGCCTATCGCGTAGCTCGAGCGGTATTCCCACGTTCTGCCGTGGTCGCGGCTGATATAGAGCTGAAGTTCGGTCGCGTGGAAGTCGAGCGGCACGGAGTTGCCCGAAAAGAGCAGCGTTCCTGCGGGAAGATCTCCGCACTGCTTGGGGAGTTCGAACAGGACGGGTTGGAATCGGATGCCCCAGCCGTTTTTGGTGTCCGCCATGTCGGAGCGGTGCGACCACGTTTTTCCGCCGTCAGTGCTTTCGTAGATGGGCGAGACGGGCGGTTCTTTGAGCGTGGAGTGATCGAACGTCGCAAGAAGAGTCCCGTTCTCCTCCCCTGCATGGTGCAGTTCGATGACGCGCGGATAGAGCACGCCGCCGCCGGGATAGACTTCCTCTTTTTTGGGAGCCATCACAACGCCGAAGAACTCTTTGTTGAGTTTTAATGCCATAGTTTTCCCCCTATTGTTTTTAATAAACCTATTATAGCAAACCGTGGGGCGAAAATCAATACCCTTCGGTAAAATTCCCTTGATTTATTTTTCATTTAAAAGAAAGAGCTCCGAACATAATGTTCGGAGCTCGTTTGGAGCTACTGGCCGGACTTGAACCGGCGACCTGCTGATTACGAATCAGCTGCTCTACCGACTGAGCCACAGTAGCATGCCGCGCTTCACAACGCTCATCTATTATACGAAAACCACGCGCAAAATGCAAGCGTTTTTCGCCGTGAATTTATACTTTTTTTCCGCGCGGCACGAATAGTTTTACGTTGCCCCGTTCCGCCGTCACCTCGATGTTTCCCTTCATGCCCTCTTCGCCGTCAAAGTCCCAGGTAACGTCTTGTTCCGTCTCGATCGAGATGTGTTTTCCGCGCATCACCGCAATATCCTTTTTCTTTATCCTGCATCCGAAGAGGAAGAGGGAGGCGAGCGAAAAGTACTTGGTGAGTTTCTGAAAGAGGTTGGGCTTTGTCGCCTGGCGGATGACGACGACTTCGAGTTTTCCGTCTTTCATGCTTGCGTTGCGGTTGATGGGCCAACCCGCGACCGAGCGCCCGTTGAGCACGAACACGAGCACGGCGGAAGTTATCATTTCCTTTCCGTCGCAGACGATCTTCAAAGGAAAGACGCGGAAATCAAGCTCGTGCAGGATGGCTTCCACGGCATATGCCGCCGCCCCCATCGCGCGCTTCAAGGGCTGAGGAGTAGTATAAGTGACGCTCGTGAGAGCCCCCGCCGCGACGATATACATGGCGTGCCGCTCCCCCACCCTCATGCAGTCGAGCTTTTCCGCTCGTCCTTCGAGGATGACGCCGAGCGCGCCTTTGACGCTTCTCGGGATACCGAGTGAGCGCGCGACGTCGTTGACCGTACCCGTCGGCAAATAGCCGAGCGGCGTCTCGCTTCCCTCTGCCGCCTGCAAAACGTCGTTGAAGGTGCCGTCTCCTCCCGAGAAAATGACGGCATCGTATGCGGAAAGCCCCGCTTTTACGCGTGCGGTCAGCTCTTCGGCGCTTGTCGTCTTTACGGCGTCGACTTGCGAATAGACGCTTTTCAAGCGCCTTTTGATGTAGGGCAGCTTTTTCCCGGCTTTGCCGCGTCCGCTCCCTTCGTGATAGAGAAAAAGACAGCGCATTTTAGCGTCTCCTGCGCAGGATATCGCCCTCGTGCAGCGCATAAGGGCAGTCAAAGGAGACGATCTCCTGCACGCGTTTGGCGTCCGTACAGGGGGCGCCCGCGCTGTCCTTCATATGGGTGACGACGATTTCTTTTCCGAACGCATCCGAAGGAGACAAGATCTCAAGGACGTCACCTTCATAGAAGCGCGTGCGCATTTCGGCATATACGCGGCCGCAGCGTCCTGTGCCATCTTCGGAGCCGTTTCCGGAGCCATCATAGCCCCTGACGACGGCGATGAACTCGCACGTTCCCTTGGTCTGGGAGTTGTCGTATGAGACCGTCTTATCGTTCTTACCCAGCATATAGGCGGTCGTGTAGTCGCGGTGGGCGGCACAGGAGAGCTCCTCTTGCAGCACTTGAAGCTCGCCTCCGTCCAGGATGCGGCGGTAGGCATTGACGACGGTCGCCAGGTAATATTCGCTCTTCATGCGCCCCTCGATCTTGAAGGAACACACGCCCGCTGTTTCAAGCTCGCTCAAATGCGCGCTCATGTTGAGATCCTTGCTGTTGAGAAAGTACGTCCCCTTTTCGTCCTCCTGCACTTCCGTCCAGCCGTCGTTTTTGCACTCCTGCGTCCGTATTTCATAGCGATAGCGGCACGCCTGCACGCACGCCCCGCGGTTGGAGGAACGGCCGTCGAGATAGTCGGAAAGCAAACATCTGCCGCTGTAAGAGATGCACATGGCTCCGTGCACGAAGGCTTCGAGTTCGAGGTCGGGGTTTTCTTCATGGATGTTTGCGATCTCTTCTAAGGAGAGTTCGCGCGCAAGCACCACGCGGCTCGCCCCGAGTTCCTTCCACATGGCAGCCGACTGACTGTTCGTCGTATTTGCCTGCGTGGAGATATGGATGGGAAGGGAGGGCGCCGCCTCTCTGCACGCGCGGAAGACGCCGAGATCGGAGACGAGCACGGCGTCCGCCCCGATGCGCTCCAATGTGCGGAAGTATCCGGGAAGCTGTGCAAAGTCCGCGTTACGGGCGAAGATATTGACGGCGACGTACACCTTTTTGCCGCGCGCATGGGCAAACGCGATGCCCTCCGCAAGCTCTTCGTCGGTAAAATTATCGGCAAAGGTGCGCAGGGAAAAGCTCTTGCCGCCCACATAGACGGCGTCCGCCCCGTAGTAGAATGCAAGTTTTAATTTGTTGAGGTTGCCCGCGGGGGCAAGCAGTTCGCATCTTGTCATTTCAGTCCTCCCGATGGGTCGAAATATACTCTTTGACGATCTCGGCAAGCTCGTCTGGCTCCTTTTCGTCCGTGATCAGTTTGAGGCCGCCGAAATCGGCTTTGTAATCGGGCAGATAGGAAAGCGCCCGATGTAAGCCCTCCTGCGTGCGGAGCCCCGCTGCGATGTCCTTTGCAAAGCGCTTTACAAGCGCCTCTTCCGAGGCGGTCAAGGTCACGAACAGGCACTTCCCCCGTTCCGTCATCTTGGAAAGAACGGCGTCGCGGATTTCACGTTTGTTCATCACCCAGGAAAAGAGCACGAGGTCGACGTCGGGACTTTTCAGATAGCCGTCGAGAAGATAGGCGATATTACTAAGGACGAGCGCTTTGCTCTCGTTTGTGACGCGGAAGGGATGCACCCGATAGCACCAGTCTCCGTCGAGATAGGCGCAGCGATCGAACTTCTGCTGTAAAAGGGTCGCGACGGTGCTTTTTCCCACGCCCATCGGCCCGTTGAGAAAGACAAGCGGCTTCATGTTTTTTTCACACTCACGGCGAGGCCTTCGCCGATGGGCAGTACCTCCGTTTCAAAGTCGGGGTCGCTTTTCAATAGTTCAAGGTATTCTCTTATATGCTCCACGAGCATTTTTCGCTTGTGCGGCACGGGAACGGAGCCGTCCACCCAGCCGAAGAGCAGCACGTCGTCCGAAAGCAGCACGCCGCCTTTCTTCAAAAGCCGCTTGCAGTCAGAAAAATAGCGGCGGTACTGCACCTTGGGTCCGTCGAGGAAGATGAGATCGTACTCCCCTTCCAGAAGAGGCAATATCTCCCCCGCATCCCCTTCGTGGAGCACGGCGCGCGCCTCAACGCCGAAACGTCGGAAATTTTCGCGCGCTTTGCTTGCCCGCTCCGCGTCGCGTTCGATGGCGGTGAGTCGGGCTTTGGGCTCCGTCAAAAGCATCGCGCAGGAGGTGAGCCCTTCCGCCGCTCCGATCTCAAGGATGCGTTCGGGCGCCCTCTCACGCACAGCGGAAAGGAGATAAGAAAGCGTTTCGTCGGGCGCGGTGGGATCGCGCCCCTTTTTTGCCTCCTCGCGGAGGGCGTAAAGCTCTGAAAAGCGTTCGTCCATAGGAAATAGCAAGAGACCGCGGCGTGCGCGGTCTTTTTTCTTACAGCTCCTGCACGATGGGAAGGATCATGGGAGACTGCTTGGTCTTCTTGAAGAGATGGTTCTTGACGGCGCGCTTCAAAGCCGCCGCAATGTCGGAAGGAGCCGTTTGCGCGTTGACGCTGTCGAGCGTCTTTTCGACGATATTTTTAAGCTCCCGCATGGCGTTCTGCTCGTCCTGGAAGACGATGCCGCGGCATTCGACGTCCGCATCGCCCAGAACGACGCCGTTCGAGAGCACGACGGAGACGACCACGAGCCCTTCTTCTGACATCCTGAGGCGGTCTTTGAGCACTTCGCTCTTGCCGTAATCCTCAAAGCCCTCGCCGTCGATGAGGCGCGCGCCCGCAGGGAAGCTCTCCCCTTGGCGCAGGCTATCGTCCGTCACTTCGACGCAGTTGCCGATATCGGGGATGAAGATGCGCGAAGAATTCATGCCGAGCTCTTCCGCAAGCAGGGCGTGCCGCTTTAAGTGGCGGTACTCGCCGTGCACGGGGATAAAGAACTTGGGATTTAAGAGCGTGTGCAGGATCTTGTGCTCTTCCTGGCAGGCGTGACCCGAGACGTGGATCTTTTCAAGGCTCTCATACACGACTTTGGCGCCCTTTTTGTAGAGGTTGTTGATGACGCTGTAGATCATGCGTTCGTTGCCGGGGATGGGACTTGCCGAGATGATGATCGTATCGTTGGAGCCGATGGTCACCTTGTTGAATTCGCCAGCCGCCATACGCGTGAGCGCGCTCATGGGCTCGCCCTGCGAACCGGTGGAGATGATGACGATCTCGCGGTCGAAATAATTTTTGGTCTTTTCGACGTCGACGATGACGCCTTCGGGGATGGTCATTTCCCCGATCTTGAGGGCAGCTTCGACGACGTTGAACATACTGCGCCCCGAGAACGCCACCTTGCGGCGGAACTTGACGGCAATGTCGATGATCTGCTGCAAACGGTGAACGTTGGAAGCGAACGTTGCGATGATGATGCGGCGGTCGGCGTTCTCCGCAAAGAGATGCTCGAGCGTCGTCCCCACCACCTTTTCGCTCATCGTGTAGCCGTGGCGTTCGATGTTGGTCGATTCCCCGAGATAGAGGAGCACGCCCTTCTTGCCGTACTCTGCGATCTCCGCAAGGTCGATGGGCTTGCCCGCAACGGGCGTTAAGTCGATCTTGAAGTCGCCGCTGTGGAAGATGATGCCGTAGGGGGTCTCCACGGCGAGCGCCATTGCCCCCGCGATAGAGTGATTGACGTTGACGAAGTTGACGGTGAAGCACCCCGCCTTGATGCGGTCGTGGGGCGCGACGGTCTGTTCGATGACGTTGTTTAAGCGGTGTTCGCGGAGCTTGTTGTCGACGAGCGCTAATGTCAGCTTGGAGCCGTACACGGGCGTTGAGGGATCGAGCTCCTTCATAAGATATGGCACGCCGCCGATGTGATCCTCATGCCCGTGCGTGAGGAAGACGCCGCGGATCTTGTTCTTGTTCTGAACGAGATAGGTGATGTCGGGGAAGACGAGGTCGATGCCCGGCATCTCTTCGGTCGGGAAGATGATGCCCGCGTCGATGACGATGATGTCGTTCCCGTACTCGATGGCGGTCATGTTCTTGCCGATCTCGCCGACGCCGCCGAAGAAGAGCACTTTGATGGGTCTCTTTTTTCTCCCGCGCTGGCCCTTCTCTTTCTGAGGCGCCCTCTCTTTTGCGTTCTGTTTGGGAGCGGGAACAGCCTGCGCCTTTTCGCCGCGCTTTTTGGGCTGCTGTGCAGGCTTTTGCTCTTTTGCGGGCTGTTTCCCCTCTTCCTTATTTTCGGGGAGCTTGGTCCCCTTGCCCTTTGCGCGGGAGCGGCGTTTGGGCTTGAGCCCCGCTTCTTCCATCGCCTCTTTGCCGAAGAGTTTCGCGTCCTGCTTTTCTTCGCTCTTTGCGGCGGCCCCCGCATTCTTCTTTGCCTGTTCGCGGTTATACGCCTCGATGCCGTTCAAGATGGCAAGCTCGATGGCGCTCCGCCCTTCCTGTTTCTTGTCTTTCTCCAAAAATGGCTCCTTTGCCCTCGGGCACAACAAAGAAGAGAGAAAAGAGTTTTCCTTTCCCTGTTTTGTGCCCGCACGGACGAATTTATCTTGTTTTTTATCTTTTCACGCTCGGCGTGAAGCATTCCGAAGAACCGGTATGCAAGGCGCATACCTTTCTCTATTTTACACGAAAACCGCATAAAAGTAAATATCTTTTTCCTACATTTTTACGCGGAATTTGCAATTTTGCCCATATTTTGTGGCATTGGTCAGGAACGTCAAAAAAATGTCGTCAAATGCTTGCCAAACACGGCGAGAAGGTCTATAATAGATTTTAGTAACTTATACGCGGGAAATCCCTGTTTTATACGGTTTCCGCGAATAATTTTATAATTAAGGGAGGTCATTATGAGAGCTTATAACTTTTCTGCAGGCCCTTCCGCACTGCCTCTTGAAGTGCTTGAGGAAGCGCAGAAGGAGTTTTTGGATTTTGCGGGCACCGGGATGTCCGTCACGGAGATCTCGCACCGAAACAAGAAGTTCGAAGAGATCGTCAACGAAGGGAGCGCGCTTTTGCGCGAGCTTTTGAATATCCCCGACGACTATGCGGTCATCTTCGTGCAGGGCGGCGCGAGCCAGCAGTTTGCTGCCGTTCCCCTCAACCTCATGCACAAGGGGAAGGCAGACTATGTCGTCACGGGAAATTTCGTGAAGAAAGCCTTCCAGGAGGGCAAAATTTACGGGGACGCCGCATGCGTCGCTTCTTCCGAGGATAAGACGTACACCTATATCCCCGACGTGAAGAACATCCCCTTCCGCGATGACACCGACTATGTGCATATCTGCGCAAACAACACCATCTTCGGCACGCGCTATGTGGAGTTCCCCGAAACGAAGGCGCCTCTCGTCGCCGATATGTCTTCCGATATCCTCTCCCGTGAGATCGACGTCAAAAAGTTCGGCGTTATCTATGCGGGCGCGCAGAAGAACCTTGCTCCCGCGGGCGTGACGCTCGTCATTGCAAAGCGCGATCTCATCCAAGATCCCCTTCCCATCTGTCCCACCATGCTCAAATGGAAGGTGCAGGACGAGAACAACAGCCTCTACAACACCCCTCCCTGCTTTTCCATCTACATGGCGACGCTCGTACTTCGCCGCCTGAAAAAGCTCGGCGGCATCAAAGCCATCAACGAAGTCAACGAATATAAGGCGGGGCTTTTATACGACTTCATCGACAACTCCTCCTTCTACTCTAATAATGTGGAGAAGAAGTACCGCTCCATCATGAACGTGCCCTTCGTCACTCCCGACAAAGACCTCGACGCCGCCTTCATCAAGGGCGCTTCGGAGCACGGGCTCGTCTCGCTCAAGGGACACAGGCTGGTGGGTGGCATGCGCGCCTCCATCTACAACGCGATGCCCGTCGAAGGCGTCAAGGCGCTCATCGAGTACATGAAGCAGTTCGAGGAGGAAAACAAATGAAGATCTTAAAGCTCAATTCCATCAGCTCCGTTGCCGATGAGACCTTCCGCGGCTATGAGTATTCCGACAGCGTCGAAAACCCCGAAGGCATCATTCTCCGCTCCTTCGCGATGCACGACTATCCCCTCGGTGATGACCTTCTCGCCGTGGCGCGCGCGGGCGCGGGCGTCAACAACATCCCCATTGAGAAGTGCACCGAACAGGGCATCGTCGTCTTCAATACGCCGGGCGCCAACGCCAACGCGGTGAAGGAGCTTGTCCTCTGCGAGCTCTTCCTCGGCGGCAGAAAGGTCGTTGACGGCGCCAACTGGGTGCAGTCGCTCAAAGGGCAGGAGGGCGTAGGGAAGCTTGTCGAGAAGGGAAAAGGCAAGTTTGCGGGGCAGGAAGTGCTCGGGAAGACGCTGGGCGTCATCGGCCTCGGCGCGATCGGCGCGATGGTCGCCAATGCCGCGATCGACCTCGGCATGTCCGTCATGGGCTACGATCCCTACATCTCCGTCAAAAACGCATGGCTCATCAATAACCGCGTCAAGTTCACTTCGGAGCTTTCCGCGATCTTTGCAAACTGCGACTACATCACGCTGCACGTTCCCCTCACGCCCGCGACGGAGGGCATGATCGGCAAGGATTCGATCGCTGCCTGCAAGGACGGCGTCGTCATCATCAACAACGCGCGCGGCGATCTCGTCGATTCGGACGCCATGATCGAAGCCGTTGCAAGCGGCAAGGTCTCCCGCTACATCACCGACTTCCCCGATGAGAAGCTTTTGGGCTGCGAGAACATCCTCTGCGTGCCCCACCTCGGCGCCAGCACGCCCGAAGCGGAGGACAACTGCGCCTATATGGCAGCCAAGCAGCTCACCGATTATCTCGAAAACGGCAATATCACCAACAGCGTCAACTATCCCGCCGTCTCTATGCCGAGAACGAGCGTTTCCCGCGTTTGCGTGCATCACAAGAACGTCAAAGAGATCTTGTCTAAGATCCTTGCGATCGTCTCCTCCCAGGGCGTCAACATCGCCCACATGCAGGATCAGAGCCGCGGTGAGTACGCTTATCTCGTCCTCGATCTCGACGATACGTTGAGCCCCGAAGCGGTCGAGCTCATCCGCCGCGTCTCGGGCGTCATCCGCGTGAGAGTCCTGTAACGGCAGGAAAAACGCCAAACCGATCGATATGAAAAACCCGCGGATAGTCCGCGGGTTTTCGTTTACAAATAAGCACCCCTAAGCCTGTTCGGCTTTTGGAGTGCTGATTCTATTTCGGGACAAATTATTTTCCGAAGATCTCTTTGAGCTTTTCGATCTCCGCTTTGGGCGTGCGGCCTGCGGTGAGAAGGCCGTTGACTTCCTGCTGAACGTCGGTGAGCTGTGTGTAGCAAAATCCCTGGAAGCCCGCCGCGCGGATGCCGCCCGCAAGCGCGCTCAGGCGTGAGAGAAATTCCTCCCGGTCGGAGGCGCCCTCGTTGTAGCCCCATGCCATGCCCTTTTCGTCCGATTTCATGGCGATGCCGCCGAACTCCGTCAGCAGCACGGGTTGTCCTTCATACTTGCTGCCGTCCGCAAACAGAGCCCATCCCTGCGGATAGAGCCCGTCGAGCACGGCATACTTCTGCGCCATTTCCGCGCCTTTGACGTCGTAGTCGTGAATGCCCACGAAATCGGTGGGAGATACCGTTTCAAAGCCGTCGTTGGAGGAGATGAGGCGCGTTTCGTCGAGCGCTCTTGTCGCATAGTACAGCGAGCGTGCAAGATCTTGCTGCGCGTTCTGCGTTCTTATTTCCCGCGTGCCCCAGCTCTCGTTGAGCGGCACATAGGCGATGACGCTCGTGAAATTCTTCGCGTAGGAGACGATCTCCTGCCATTCCTGCGTGAGCGCTTTGACCTCTCGGTCGCAGAAGGTGTAGGCGGAGGGCATCTCGCACCAGACGAGGAAGCCCAGCTCTTCCGCATAGTAATAAAAGTAGGGATCTTCAAGCTTCTGATGTTTTCTGGCACCGTTGAAGCCCATCGCTTTGGAAAGTTCGATATCTGTCTTTAACGCCGTTGCGGAGGGTGGTGTGAGGCCGCTTTCTTCCCAATAGCCCTGATCGAGGATGAGGCGCTGATAGAGCGGGCGGTGATTGAGGCAGATCTTGCCCGATGCGTCGATGTCGATCTTACGCAGGCCGATGCGGGTATGCGCTTCGTCCACGATCTGCCCATTTTTGAGCAGTTTCATATCGACATCGACGAGGTTGGGGCTTTCGGGCGTCCAAAGAAGTTCCCCGAAGTCGAAGCCCTCGTCTGCAAGCGGGACGCAAAATTTTCCGCGCGATCCCGTCAGGAGCGTGTGCTGCCATGCGATGGATTGCCCGCGGAAGGAGAGGGAAAGGTCCAGTTCGTCCGCCCTGCCGCGCAGCGTCTCAACGCTGCCGTACACCGTACAGTGGTCGATATCCGACAGCAGCGAATAGCGATCGATGCAGTCCTCGCCGAAAAACTCCAGCCAGACGCTCTGCCAGATGCCCGTATTTTGCACATAAAAGCAAGCGAACGGCCCCTCTTTCCAACTCTGCTTGCCGCGCGGCACCGCCGATTCCAACGTATCCTTGCAGCGGACGACGATGATATTTTCGCCGCTTTGAAGGAGGTCGGTCACATCTGCATGGAAGGGCGAAAAGCCTCCCCTGTGTGTGAGGGCGTGCGCCCCGTTCATCCAGACATCCGTCTCATAGTCGGCGGCGTTGAAGCAAAGGAGCGCGCGCCTTTCTTGCATTTCTTTTTCGATCTCAAAGGTGCGGCGGTACCAAACGATCTCATGCACAGCCCGATCGCCGATGCCGCTTGCGGGATACTGATAGGAGAACGGCACCTCGATGCGCAGGGGAAGCGGCGTTTTGCCGCGCCACAGTCCCCTCTTCATTCCCGCATCTTCATCATCAAAGGCAAATTCCCATGTGCCGTTCAGGGGCTGCCAACTCTCCCGCCGAAACTGCGGACGGGGGTATTCGTTGCGTTTTGTCATTTTCCTAAGACCCCGTTATACTTCCTCGATATGCCAGGTCCATGCGCCGCAATCTTGCAAATGAGGTAGACAGAGCCCCGCATCCATGAGCGCCGCGCCGCTCGCCGTTACGCCGAGTTCTTTGATGCGATAGGTCTTTTCCGCATCTAGCCCGTGCAGGAAGAGAACTCGCTCGTGGTCGCACGGATATGCGTGGAACTGCACGCCCACGAAATATGCGTGCGATTTATCCTTGCTCACCAGCATCTCGCAGAAATAATTGCTGTTGAACGGGTCGGAAAGGCGGTAAAGATCGCCCTTTAAGATGAGTTCGTCGATGCGCTTGTAATTTTCGACCTGCTTTATGACCTGCTGCTTTTCTTCCTCGGACAGTTTTGTAAGGTCGAGCTCGTATCCCGTTGCGCCGAGCGAAGCGACCGCGCCGCGCGTTGCGAAGGGCGTCGTGCGCCCTGTCTGATGGTTGGGGCAGGCGGAAACATGGCAGCTCATGCTCGACACGGGATAGAGGATGGAAGTCCCCCATTGGATCTTGGTGCGTTCGAGCGCGTCCGTGTCGTCGCTCGTCCAGCTCTGCGGGAAGTAGTAGAGCGCACCGCCGTCAAATCTGCCGCCTCCGCTTGCGCAGCCCTCGAAGAAGACGTCGGGGAAGGCCTCCGTAAGCCGCTTGGCAAGATCGTAAAATCCCAACACATAGCGGTGACAGAATTCGCCCTGCCTGTCGGGGGGCAGATCTTTTGTAAAGTTTTCCGTCATTTCCCTGTTCTTATCCCATTTTACATAGGAAATATCGTTTTCCCGCAGGATCTTGCTCACCGCCTCGAAGATATAGTCGACGACCTCCTTCCGCGTGAAGTCGAGGATGAGCTGAGTGCGCCCGCGGCAGGGTTCAACGCCTGCCTTTGCGATCGCCCAGTCGGGATGCGTGCGGAAAAGGTCGCTGTCCTCGCTCACCATCTCGGGCTCAAACCAAAGGCCGAATTTCAGCCCCCTTTGCTTGCAGCGGTCGATGACCGCACGAAGCCCGCCTTTGAGCTTGTTTTCGTTGACCGTCCAATCGCCGAGACCGGAGGTGTCGCTGTCGCGCTTGCCGAACCAGCCGTCGTCGAGAACGAAGGTATCGACCCCGAGTTTTGCCGCTTCGTCGATGATGGCAAACAGCTTTTCGTTGTCAAAGTCGAAGTAGGTCGCCTCCCAATTGTTGACGACGATGGGACGGCGCGCATACACATATTTGGGATCGACGACGGCGGTACGGAAGAAATCGTGGTACGCGCGCGACATCCCGCCCAATCCCTGAGCGGAATAGCACAGCGCCGCCTGCGGCGTTTCCAGCGTCTCGCCCGCGCAGAGTTTCCAGCTGAAAAACTCATCGCCGATACCGCCCTGCACGCGGGTGATGCCGTTGTGCGTCAGTTCCGCGGTCAAAGCAAAACTGCCGCTGTAAAGGAGCGCAAACCCGTAGCATTCGCCCCTCTCCTCGCCTGCGTTCTCTTCGATAAGCGCAAGGAAGGGATTCATATGATGCGAGGAATATCCGCGCGACGAGCGCAGCCGCAGGACGCCCTCCGAAAGAGGAGAGACGACGGGCGCGCGTTCCCTCCCCCATGCGCCCGTCAGGCGCAGAGCGGAGAAGACCCTTCTCGTATCGGGAAGTTCCGCGCAGAAGGAGAACGCCTTTTTGACCTGCACGGGCTCGCTTCCCACGTTTCGCACGGCGAGGCTGCGAACAAGGACGTCGGACGCATCGGAAACGCAATATTTCAGGTCGATCTCCGTGTCGGAAAAGTCATCTTTCAGGGTGACAATGAGCGTTTCATCCGCCTGCCTTGCACAGGGCATTCCTTGGAGCGGAAGCGCGCCCTTTTCGATCTGATGGGAAAGATAGCGGAACCTGCTCATCCGCGCTCCGTCCGCACGCTCGATCACGACCGTCGGCTCCCGAAAATCTCCGCGCGCGAAGCTGCCGCATTCGGAGGGCATCATATCCGTCTGCATATCATAGTTCGGATCGTCCGCATGAGGGGCATAGGCTTCGCCGTGCGTTTTTACAAGGAACGCCGCGTCCGATGAGGAGAGCTTCTTGCCGTAGTAAATGTGTTGCAGCATCCCCACGCCGTTGACAGCCATCACATAGCTATAATTCTTGCCGTTGAGGAAGAAACAGGTCTTTTCCCGATCAAATTCGATCATCTTTTGCCTCACAAAATAAATTTTGATATACTCATTTGCCGTAGCTTTGCACAAGGCGGCAAAAGCGGTATCTTGCGCAAAAGCGGCTCTGACTGCATGGAGAAACTCCGTTCCCCCCTGCGCAGAGCCCGCTTCTTTTTGTGCTAAGTATACACGGCTTTTTCCTTCTTGTCAAGCCCCGTACTATAACATATTTTTCTTGGGGAAAGCGGACGTCCGTTCACGCCATATTTTCCTTATCCGTCCGCCCCGATCACTTTTGAAACAGCTCATTTGCGCGTTTGAGCATTTGGGGGAAGTCGGAAAGCTTCATCTTTTTTTCCATGTCGCGGAATTGCGCCATGAACTGCAACGTCTTGGGTTCCCCCTTCATCCAGGCGATCTCCGTGCCCGTGAAGATGCCGCCGAACACTTCGTTGAACGCCTTCACCGCCTTCGGGTTTTCAAACACTTCCAATACCGTGCTCTCGGGCGTATAGGGTTCGCAATGAAGCTCCACCGAATCGCGCTTAAAGGTATATTTGCCGCCCGTAACGAGCACGGGCTTTTCGTCGGGTAAGACGATCTCCGCCTCCGCCCCCTCCGGGAGCTCGATGACGTATTCGATCTTTCCGTCCTTCTGTGTGTAGGACGATGCGATCTTTCCGCGCACGCTCTCGTATTCCGCCCGAAGGGAAGGAAGCCCCTTCATAGGATGCGGCGCGATCTTGATCTTCGCAAAGCCTGCTCCCCTTGTTTCTATTCCCGCGATGCGGCGGTAGACGAACTCCATCACGCTTCCGTAGGCATAGTGATTGTAGCTGTTCATGCCGTCGGGGTTGGGCGTGCCGTCGGGCATCAGAGAGTTCCAACGCTCCCAGATGGTCGTCGCGCCCATGTCCACCTCGTACAGCCACCCGGGGAACCCGTTGTTGAGAAGGACGCGCCGCGCCGTCTCCCAATATCCGTTGTCCGTGAGCGCATAGAGCAGGAAGGGCGAGCCGATGAACCCCGTCACCATGCGGCAGCCGTGCCGAAGGACGTTCTCGTTGAGCAGTACCGCAAGTTTTGCGCGGCGTTCTTCGGGGATGATGCCGAAATACAGGGCAACTGCTTGCGCCGTGATCGTGTCGAACACGAGCCGTCCGCCTTTCGTTACATATTCATCCCGCACGCGCGCAAGGTGCTCTGCGTACTTTTCGCGATAGAGCTGCTCTTTTTCCGCTTTCCCGAGAAGCGCGGCGGCATCTGCCGTAAGCTTTAACGAATGCGCATGCAGGACGTTGGTGAGGAAATAGACGTCCGTTCTGCCGATCACGCCGTTTCCTATCAGCGCCTCGCCGTCCATGGCGAGCCAATCGCCGTACTCGTGCCCGCGCGCGACGAGCCCGTTTTCCATCGTCGCCTCGCGTGCGGAAATAAACTTCTCCATCGCGGGGAAGTTCTCCGAGAGGAAGGAAAGCTCCCCATAGATATCGAATTCGCTCAAAGCTCTGTGGAAGTTCTCTTTGGTGAACCCGCATTGACGGAACATCGATTCGAGGTTTTCACCCGTGAGCTCCACCCAGATATATGTCCACGGGTCCTGCGGATCGGGATAGTAATTGTAATACTCTCCCTGATAGAGGAGAAAGGATTCGCCGCGGTTGATCTTATACATCTTGCCCTCTGCGGTAATGACCGTTCCCCTGCCGAACAGCACAAAATGCCACGCATGGAACGGCGGTACCCAAGACACGGGGCGTTTCGAGGGTGGGCAATGTTCATAGCCGACTTTACCGATGCTGAATTTATATTCTTCGCCGAATTCATCTACTGAAAAAGTCATCGTCTCATCCCTTTCAAACGTGTTATGTCGATTTCTGTCCTTATTCTATCCTTCTTGCGATGAAGCTGTCAACAGCTTCGCGAAATTATGCCGAATAATCCACCTTTTAAATATTTTGCCCTTTAAAAGCGTATTTCTGCATACAAAAACAGGCATGGATTTCTCATGCCTGTTTCGGAAATTGTTTTGTTGCTGCTCGCCAAAGGACGGCGTTTTCTGTTGGATTGTTACGGCTTGACGGCTTGCAGGATGCGGGATACTTCCTCGGCAAGGCTTTGGAGGGTGCCTTCGCCGAAGGGATCGGCAAGCCCTGCCCTTTCAACGAGGCTGCGGAAGGCAATCGTGCCGCCCGCCGAGACGAACTGTTTGTAACGGCGGAGCGCTTCGTCGTGGTCTTTCTGCGAGAGCACGAGGAACCCGAAGGCGACCGTCTGCGCAAGGCAGTAGTCGATATAGTAGAACGGGCTTTCAAAGATATGCGCCTGGTACTGCCATCTTGTGCCCTCCTCGAGATAGGGAATGCCCTCGTAGGTGAGGTAAGGGCGGTATGTCTTTTCGAGCTCTAAATACGCCTTGTCGCGCTCTTCGGGCGTCCAGTCGGGATGTTCGTAGACGAGGTGCTGGAATTCATCCACGATGCAGCCGTACGGGATGAAGGAGAGCGCGTCGGCAAGGTGCTTGTAGCGATAGCCTTGTTCGCGTTCGCAGAAGAAGCGGCGCATATACGGCCAGCACAAAAATTCCATGCTCATGGAATGGCATTCCGCCGTCTCCATGCCGCCCACGTCGATATCGTAGTCGACGCCGCCCACATCAATGCAGTGCGAGGCATAGGCATGCCCGAATTCGTGCGTCAGAACGTCTGCGTCCGCCGTCGTGCCGTTGAAATTGGCGAAAATGAAGGGCTGGTGGTAGTCGCCGATGAAGGTGCAGTAGCCCCCGCCCGCCTTGTTGTGGCGGCTCTCGACGTCGAGCGCGCCCGCCTCCGTCATGCTGTCAAAGAAGGCGCCGATCTCGCCGTCCATCTCGTGATACATTCCGCTCGCCTCCGAGAAGGCTTCCGGAATGGTGAGCGTGAAGGGCGGGTTCCCCTCTTTGGTGTAGACGTCGTTATCCGAGAAACGGAACGTATCGAGTCCCATCTCCCCCTTGATGCGCTCTTTGAGGGCGCTCACGACGGGAACGAGCGACTCTTTTACGTTGGCACGGAAGGCTTCGACCATCTCCCGCGTATAGCCCGTCCTGCCCATGCGGTAGTAGCCGAGCTCCACATAATTTTGATAGCCCATCTTTTTCGCCATCCTGTCGCGGATGTGAACGAGCTTATCGTAGATCTCGTCGAGTTTTTGCTTGTTCGCTTGAAGCCCGAGGCCGATCGCATCCGCTGCCGCCTTTCTGACGGCGGGGGCGGGGTCTTCCAGCTTCCCGCGGAGCACGGTGAGCGGGATCTTCTCGCCCTGCCAGTCGAAGAGCATGCCCGCCATGAGCTGGGAATATTCCGTCGTCAGGGCGTTCTCCTGTTGCTCGTCTTCGACGATCTCTTCCGAGTGCGCCTTGACCGCGCATTCGAAGCCCGCGAACAGGACGCTGCCAAGCTTTGCTTCCAACTCTTTGCGGAAGGGGCTTTCGAGCATCACGCGGAAGTACTTTGCAAGTTCGTTGTGGACGAGCGGAGACACTTCGTCGTAGTAGTCCATCTCCCCTTTGTAGAAGGGATCGGCGGTGTTCTGCGTGAAGCGGATGTTGGCAAGGCAGTATGCCGTATCGAATTTGTTGCGGCGGGTGATGAGCTCTTGGCGCGCCGCGAGCATATCTTCCGCGCATTTTGCCTTTTCGGCTGCCGCGAAAAAGGTCTCAAAGGCCGCCTGCGTCTCTTCGAGCGTCACGCGGCTGTAAGGAAGGTCGTTTACTTTTGTCATACAGTCCTCCATATGTTCATTCCCGTCTATTTTACTCCCCTTTTTGCGATTTGTCAATCCCCCATTTTTGCCGAGGACGAGCCCCGCCGCAAGACAGATCATCATCCAATACAGATAGAGAAAGAACACGATGAGAAGCGACAGCGCTCCGTACAGCTGCTCCTTGTTCCCGAAGCGGGCATAGACGAGAAAGACGGCGCTCGCCCCGAGCCACAGCACGGCGACAAGAAGGCTTTCTCGGGCTCTTTTTTTCACTGCTTGTTTGGGCGCGGCATAAAAGTTCAAGAGCATGGCAACAAGAAAGCATCCCTCGAACAGGAGAAATGCCTTCAACATGCCGCAAAACGGCTGCGGCAGCGGGCGGATGAGGCTCCCCAAGAGAATAAAGAGCCCTACGATGCCGCCGAGGAGCACAACGACCGCAAGGGTGAACAGGACGGCAAGGAGGCGCGTTCTTAGCCCGCCGTGCGGGCGGGAGGCCCCCGAAAGGAGTTCGCCGCTCCTTCTCAAATGATAGAAAAAGGAGGATGCCGACCAAAGCGTCGTCAATAGAAGCACGACGCCCGCGCCCGATGCGGCTTCCCCCGCGTGCTTTACCAAATAGGAAATTAGTTCTTCCGCCCAGGCAAAGAGTTCGAACGCGGGCTCTTCGGGAAGCCCTTCTCTTCCGAAGAGCAGGGTGAGCCAGAAGAAGAGCGGAACAACGGAGAGAACGAGAAAGAAGGCGAGCGCGCCTGCGATGGTCGTGATGCGGTGTGCGGAAAAGAGGCGGGCAATGCCCATCCCCCTCTCGACCGCGCGGCGCACGACGCTCTTCACCCGCCGAAAAAAGCTCATACTGCTATCTTGTGCAGAGAATAAAAAAAGCTCCCCGATCTTTCGGAGAGCTTAAAATTTTATTCGAGTTCGAACGCGCCCGTGTAGAGCTGATAGTACCTGCCCTTCTGCTCGATGAGCTGGTCGTGCGTGCCGCGCTCGATGATGCGGCCGTGGTCGAGCACCATGATGACGTTGGAGTTCTTGACCGTGGAGAGGCGGTGCGCAATGACGAATACCGTTCTTCCCTCCATCAGTTTATCCATGCCGCGCTGGACGATGGCTTCCGTTCTCGTATCGATGGAGGAGGTCGCCTCGTCGAGGATCATGACGGGCGGATCGGCAACGGCTGCGCGCGCGATGGAAAGAAGCTGCCTCTGCCCCTGCGAAAGGTTGGCGCCGTTGTGCGTAAGCATGGTGTCGTACCCCTCGGGGAGCCGGGAGATGAAGTCGTCCGCGCCCGCAAGATGGGCTGCCGCCATGCATTCCTCGTCCGTTGCGTCCAGCCTGCCGTAGCGGATGTTATCCATGACCGTCCCCGTGAAGAGGTTGGTATCCTGGAGGACCATGCCGAGCGACCTTCTTAGCTCGCCCTTCTTGATCTTGTTGATGTTGATGCCGTCGTAACGGATCTTGCCGTCCGCAATGTCGTAGAAGCGGTTGATGAGGTTGGTGATCGTCGTCTTGCCCGCGCCCGTCGCGCCGACGAATGCAACTTTCTGACCGGGGCGCGCGTACAGCGTGATGTTGTGCAGGACGATCTTCTCGGGCGTGTAGCCGAAGTCCACGTCGTACATTCTCACGTCGCCTTCGAGCTTGGTGTAGGTGAGCGTGCCGTCGTGATGAGGGTGTTTCCATGCCCACATGCCCGTGCGCTCTTCGCACTCGGTGAGGTTGCCGTTCTCGTCTTCCTTGGCGTTGACGAGGGTGACGTACCCGTCGTCCGTTTCGGGCTGTTCGTCGATGAGCATCGTGATGCGCTTGGCGCCCGCAAGACCCATGACGACGGAGTTGACCTGCTGCGAGACCTGGCCGACGTTGTTGCTGAACTGACGCGCCATCTGCAAAAATGCGACGACGACGGCGACCGAGAAGGGCGCGATCTCGACGATGTTCGTGATCTTGCCGTTCGTAAGCTCGAGGATGCCGATGTTCTGCACGCCTTCGAGCATGAAGAACGCGCCGCACAGCGCCACGATGACGTACATGATGTGGCCGATGTTCATGATGATGGGCATGAGCATGTTCGCGTATCTGTTCGCGCGGTCTGCCTGCTCGAAGAGATGGTCGTTGACGCGGTCAAAGTCGCGCTTTGCCTCCTCTTCATGGCAGAACACCTTGACGACCTTCTGCCCGTTCATCATTTCCTCGATGAAGCCCTCCGTCTTACCGATGGCGCGCTGCTGTTCGAGGAAGAATCTGCCCGAACCGCCGCCGATGACTTTGGTGATGAAGGTCATCGCGACGATGCCGACAACGACGATGAGCGTCAGATACAGGCTGTAATAGAGCATCATCACGAAGAGCGTTAAAACCATCACGCCCGAGCGCAGGATCTGCGGAAGGCTGACTGCGATCATCTGACGCAGCGAGTCGATATCGTTCGTGTAATAGCTCATGATATCGCCGTGATTGTGCGTATCGAAATAGCGGATGGGAAGGTCCTGCATCCCGTCGAACATCTGCTCGCGCATCTTGGCGAGGAAGCCCTGCGTGATGATCGCAAGGAGCTGCGCATGGATGGCGCCGAAGATAAGGGAAACGACGTACATCCCGATGAGGACGAGCATGTTGCCAGTGATGTCGCCGCCGACCTCCCCCCATCCAAGCCCTGCCGTCTGCGCATCTTCGATGACGGAGTAGATGTTCTCCATGAAGATGGCGGGCACGGAGCTCACGATGGCGTTGATGACGAGGAAGATGATGGTGAGCGTCGTCATGCCGGGGTAGTAGCGGAAGAGCGCCTTCATCACGCGGGAGAAGGTCCCCTTCTGCTTTTTGGGTTTTACCTGAGGCGCTTCGGGGGTATGAGGGCGCACTTTTGCATGCAGTTTAGTTTTCATTGTCTGCCCCCTTCATCTGAGAGTGATAGACTTCCGCATAGATGGGATTGGTCTTGACGAGTTCTTCGTGCGTGCCGACGGCGTTGACCCTGCCGCTCTCCATGACGATGATGCGGTCGGCGTCCTCCACCGAGGAGATACGCTGCGCGATGATGATCTTGGTCGTCGTGGGAATGTAATCGCGGAATGCCTTGCGGATGAGCGCGTCGGTGTGGGTATCGACGGCACTCGTCGAGTCGTCGAGGACGAGGATCTTGGGCTTTTTGAGGAGGGCGCGCGCGATGCACAGGCGCTGCTTCTGCCCGCCAGAGACGTTGGTACCGCCCTGTTCGATGTAGGTATCATATTTATCGGGGAAGCTCTGGATGAAGTCGTCCGCCTGCGCAAGTTTGCACGCTTCGACGAGCTCTTCGTCCGTCGCGTCGGGATTGCCCCAGCGGAGATTTTCTTTGATGGTGCCCGAGAAGAGGACGTTCTTTTGAAGCACGACCGCGACTTGGTTGCGAAGCGCCGTCAGATCGTACGCTCTCACGTCCACGCCGCCCACTTTGACGCTCCCTTCCGTCACGTCGTAGAGGCGGGAGAGAAGGTTGACGAGCGAAGTTTTGGAAGAGCCCGTGCCGCCGATGATGCCGATCGTTTCGCCCGACTTGATGTGAAGGTCGATATCTTCAAGGACATTCTTTTCCGCCGTCGGGGAGTATTTGAAGTCGACATGGTCGAAGTCGATGGAGCCGTCCTTGACTTCGAAGACGGGGTCATCGGGATCGTGCAGCGTGCTCTTTTCGGTGAGGATCTCGACGATACGGCGGGCAGATTCGCCCGACATTGCGATCATCGCGAAGACCATCGAGAACATCATGACGGAAGAGAGGATCTGCATGCCGTACACGATGAGCTGGGAGACCCTTGCGACGTTATACATGGGTTCGCCTACGCTCATGATGAGATAAGACCCAACGAACAGCACGGCGGAAAGCACGCCGTAGAAGGCGAACTGCATGATGGGGTCGTTCCACGCGAGCAGGCGTTCCGCTTTGGTGAAGTCCTTCATGAGGGCGGTCGAAGTCTTGCCGAACTTCTCTTTTTCGTACTCCTCTCTCACATACGCCTTGACGACGCGGATGCCGCTGACGTTTTCCTGAATGGATTCGTTCATGTCGTCGTACTTGTGGAAGAGGCGGCGGAAGGTGGGCATGACCTTATACATGATGGCAAACAGCGCGAACGCAACGACGGGCACGACCGCGAGGAAGATCCACGCAAGGTCGCCGCCCATGACGAATGCCATGACGAAGGAGAAGATGACCATAAGAGGCGCGCGGATGGCAAGACGCACGATCATCATGTAGGAAAGCTGCACGTTGGTGACATCCGTCGTCATACGGGTGACGAGCGAAGGCGTCGAGAACTTGTCGATGTTCTCAAACGAGAAGTCCTGGATGTGATAATAAAGGTCTTTGCGCAGGTTTTTGGCAAATCCCGTCGATGCGCGCGCGCAGAAGGCGCCCGCGAGCGTACCCGCGACGAGCGATGCGACGGCGATCGCCACCAGGATGCCCGCATACTGCCAGATTTTGGCCCAGAATTCCGCCTTCGCGGGATCCGTCATGGTGGCAGGCATCGATTGGATAACTTCGACGAGCATCGAGATAACGAAGGGCATCAGGCATTCGAGCACGACCTCGATGGAGACGAAAAGCGGCGATAAGATGGACGCCAGCTTATACTCCCGGATGCTCTTTGCAAGTG
>DXAJ01000007.1 GCA_019117085.1 Candidatus Gallimonas gallistercoris | reverse complement strand
GCAAAATTTTCTTCCTTCGGGCGAGCTTTGAGACGCTGCTCGCGCGCGTCCGTGCGGACGAGACGAGGCCGCTTTTGAAGGATACGGGCAAGACTGCGGAAAAGCTCGGCGAGCTGATGGCGTGGCGCACGCCCGTCTATGAGCACGTCGCGGACTATATCGTCGATACGGACGGCCGTACGGCGGAGGACGTCGCTCAGGATGTTCTGAAGATCTTCCGCGAAGCCGAAGAAGGGAAAGCCGCCGAGGGCTGAATATCATGAAAAAACAAAAATATGCGCTCGTTACGGGCGGGACGCGCGGCATCGGTTTTGCGACTGCCGCGCTTTTGCAAAGCGAAGGTTATTTGGTGACGGCGGCGTATTCCCACGAAGGGGAGGACGCGGCGCGGGCGCGGGAAGCGCTCCCTTCTGTCCGCTTCCTGAGGGCGGACGTCACGGACGAGAATGCAGTGAAAGAGCTCATCGAAGGGATGGAGCGCCTCGATCTTCTCGTGTGCAATGCGGGCGTTGCCTCCTTTGCGCAGGTCCAGGACATCGGCCTTTCCGAATGGGAGCGCGTGATGCGCGTCAATGCGGGCGGCGTGTTCCTCTGCTGCAAACATGCCGTAAAGAAGATGCTGCACGTCGGGGAGGGCGGTGCGATCGTCAATGTGTCCTCCATCTGGGGCGAGACGGGCGGAAGCTGCGAGAGCGCGTACTCCGCCTCGAAGGGCGCGGTCATCGCCTTCACCAAGGCGCTTGCGAAGGAGCTTGCGCCCTCCAAGATCACCGTCAACTGCGTGGCGCCGGGCGTCATCCATACCTCGATGAACGCGCGCTTCACAAGCGAGGAGCTGCGTGCGATGGAGGAGGACATCCCCGTGGGCAGGATGGGGGAGCCCGAAGAGATCGCGCGCGCCATCCTCTTTTTGGGGAGCGAGCCTTACATCACGGGGCAGATCCTCGGGGTCAATGGGGGAGCGCACATCTGAAAGCGCGGCAAAAACTTCATACCTGACGGCAAACAAGATGCGGTCGCGCAAAATAAAAGCGCGATCGCATTTTTTGTGCTTTTGCATAGTACTATGTCTGACATAATACCATTCATTTATGCCAAACACAGTACTATTTCACTCAAAATTCAATACTATGTCACACATAATAGAAATACTATGCCTGACATAGTATTCGGTTTTTGCCTTGTTTTGCTAAAATTTTCCGCAAAAAAGAGGACTTTTGCCTCGTTTTGTCGTAATAATATACGGAATTACGGCAATGAAAGAGAAAACGTACGAAAAAGAAGACCTGTTCCTCTCTCCCTATGCGCAAAAGTCCATGAAAAGCCGCGGCAGGGCGCGCGAGGAAGCTCCGTGCCCCATGCGTACCGACTTTCAGAGGGATCGCGACAGGATCATCTATTCCAAGGCGTTCCTGCGTCTTAAAAATAAGACGCAGGTCTTTTACGCGCCCGACGGCGACCACTACATGTCCCGCCTCACGCACACGCTCGACGTTTCGCAGATCGCCCGTTCCGCCGCAAGGTGCCTCGCCCTCAACGAAGATCTTGCGGAGGCCATCGCGCTCGGGCACGACCTCGGGCACACCCCCTTCGGGCATGTGGGGGAGCGCGTTTTAAATCGCCTCACGAGCGGCGGCTTCCGCCACAGCGAGCAGTCCTTGCGCGTCGTCGACGTGCTCGAAAAGGACGGGAAGGGGCTCAATCTCACCTTCGAAGTGAGGGACGGCATCCTCAACCATACGAAGAGCGGCAACCCTGCAACGCTTGAAGGCAAGGTCGTCTCGCTTGCCGACCGCATCGCCTATATCAATCACGACATCGAAGACTCGGTGCGCGCGGGTTTCCTTTCGTTGGACGAGCTCCACAAGAGCGCGACGCGCATCTTCGGGCGGGATACTTCTCAGCGCATCAACACCGCCGTCCTCGATATTTACGAAGAGTCTTACGGCAAGCCCTATGTGCGCATGAGCGAGGAAAAACAGGCGGCGCTCGATGAGCTCCGCGCCTTCATGTTCGAGCACGTTTACGAGCGCGCCAACAAGCTCATCCAGGAGAGCGCGGAACGCATGCTCACTGCGCTCTTCGAGTATTTTGTAGAGTATTCTTTTGAAATGCCGCCCGTCTATACGGCGCTTGCCGAACGCGACGGCGTCGAGCGTGCGGTCTCCGATTATCTCTCGTCCATGACCGACCGCTTTGCGATCAACACTTTCAAGCGGCTGTTCGTGCCGCGCGACGGGAGCGTATGAAGGAGGGCAGGGGATGAAGAACATGTATCCGCCCGAGTTCATGCACGAGTTGAAACAAAAGAACGACATCGTCGAAGTCATCGGCTCCTATATCAAGCTCGAGCGCAGGGGCTACACCTATTGGGCGTGCTGCCCCTTCCATCACGAAAAGACGCCCTCCTTTGCCGTCAATGCGGGGGACGGGTACTATCACTGTTTCGGCTGCGGCGCTTCGGGCGACGTCATCGGCTTCATCAAGGGGTACGAGAACGTCGACTTCCGCCAGGCGGTGGAAATTTTGGCGGCGCGCGCGGGGCTTCAAGTCCCCGCTTACGACGATAAGGCGGCAGAAGAGTCCGCCCGCCGCAAGAAGAAGCTCGACAGGCTGCATCTTCTCATGCGCGATACGGCGCGGTTCTATCTTTCCAACCTCTATTCGGGGCAGGCGCAGGCGCATCTTGCCTACACCGCAAAGCGGGGGCTTTCGCCCACCGTCATGAAGAAGTTCGGCCTCGGCGCTTCCCTCGATTTCGGGTCGCTCCCCGAATTTTTGTTGGACCGCGGCTACACGCGGGAGGAATGCCTCGAAAGCGGCGCCTGTTCGGAGACCAACGGCCGCCTGTACGACTCGCTCGCGGGCAGGCTCATCGTGCCCATCATCGATCAGATGGACGAAGTCATCGCCTTTGGCGGGCGCCTCCTCGAAAAGTCCGACCGCGCCAAGTATAAGAACACGCGCGAGACGGTGCTCTTCAACAAGAGCCGCACCCTCTTCAATCTCAACCAGGTCAAAAAGCTGCGGCGTGCGGGCGGGCTCAACTCGCTCATCATGGTCGAGGGCTATATGGACGCCATCTCGCTGGCGCAGGCGGGTTTCCCCAATGTCGTCGCGAGCATGGGCACTTCGCTCACCAAAGACCAAGCGCGCCTTTGCAAGCGGTATGCGGACGACGTCTTCATCAGCTACGACGGCGATTTCGCGGGGCAGAAGGCCAATTTGCGCGGGCTCGACATCATGAAGCAGGAAGGGCTCAAAGTGCGCGTCGTGCCCCTCCCCGACGGGCTCGATCCCGACGACGTCATCCAAAAGCAGGGCGCGGCGGCGTATCAGGCGTGCCTCGACCGTGCGATGCCGCTCATCGATTTCCGCATCCACGCGGCAAAGTCGAAGTACGATCTTTCCCGCCCGGACGAGCGGCGCGACTATGTGCGCGACGCCCTTCAGATCGTGCGGGAGGCGGAGAGCGCCACCGAACGCGAGCAGCTCCTTCGCCGCATTTCGGAAGAAGCGGACGTGAGCATCGGCGCGTTGCAGCGCGATCTCGAAGCGTCGCCCAAGCCCGCCGCCCCCAAAGAGAGCGAGCCGTCCCGCAAGGAAGACGGCGCCGCGGGGGACAGGAAGGCGGAGCGCTTCATCCTCGCCGCCTGCCTCTTCGATAAGCCCTATGCAAAAGACTGCGATCTTTCGGACATCCGCTTTTCGAGCGAAGAACTCATCGCGATCGCAGACTTCATCGAACGCGGAAGACGCGAAGGGCACATCCGCCCGAGCGGGCTCTTCGACGAGATGAGCGCGGAAGGGGAGCTTTCCGAAGTGCTCGATCTTGACCTCGGAGACACGTTGGAGGGCGAGCGCGCCGCGCGGTATTTTGCAGACAGCCTGCGCCTTCTGAAGGAGCGCGGCATCCGCGGCGAGATCGCCGCCTACCGTTCGCGCTTCGAAACGGCGGCAAGCCCCGAGGAAAAGCGGGAGATGCTTTCCCGCATCAATGCGCTCACCAAAAAGCTTGGGCTGCTCAAATGAGCGAAGAAGTGCCGCCCTAAGGCGGACAAAACAAAAAAAGCGTTTGACCGCGGCGCAAGCCGCGCTGCGGCAAGATACAGGAAAATCGTTCATGAAACGCCCCCATGCGGGGGAACGGAGGAAAAAGTCATATGGTGGAATCGGAACAGAAGGTAACTGAGATCGTCGACGGGCTCGTCGCCGCCTACAAGATGAAGGGCAGCGTCTCGACGAACGCGCTCTGCGACGTGCTCGAAAAGTACGATCTCGGCCCCAACCAGATCGAGCAGATCTATAAGGCGCTCCCCGAACAGGGCATCCAGATCTTCGACGAGGACGAGCGCGACAGGGAGCTCTTCGAGCAGGCCCTTTCGGATATCGGTCTCGACGACCCCGTCAAGATGTACTTAAAGGACATCGGCAGGGTGCCCCTTCTTTCGGGCGATGAGGAAGTGGAGCTCGCCCGCAGGATGCAGGAGGGGGACGAAGCGGCGAAGAAGCGCCTTTCGGAGGCCAACCTGCGCCTCGTCGTCTCCATCGCCAAGCGCTATGTTGGGCGCGGGATGCTCTTTTTGGATCTCATCCAGGAAGGCAACCTCGGCCTGATGAAGGCGGTGGAAAAGTTCGACTATCAGAAGGGGTTCAAATTCTCGACGTACGCGACGTGGTGGATCCGTCAGTCCATCACCCGCGCCATTGCCGATCAGGCGCGCACCATCCGCATCCCTGTGCACATGGTGGAGACCATCAACAAGCTCACCCGCGTTTCGCGCATCCTCTTGCAGGAGAACGGCCGCGAGCCCACGCCCGAAGAGATCGCCGCGGCGATGGACGTCGACGTGGCGCGCGTCAGGGAGATCCAGAAGATCGCCCAGGACCCCGTTTCGTTGGAAACGCCCATCGGCGAGGAGGAAGATTCGCACCTCGGCGACTTAATCGAGGACGACAAGACGCAGACGCCTAGCGATTCCGTCTCCTTCATCA
>DXAJ01000006.1 GCA_019117085.1 Candidatus Gallimonas gallistercoris | reverse complement strand
CCCGCATGAGATCGTATGGCGCTCCGTGCGGGATAAACACGTCGGGATACCCGAACGAGACGACTTCTTTTCCGCTGCCGCGATAAAACCGCGCAACGGAATCCCCTAGTCCGCCGATCAAAACGTTATCTTCGATCGTGATGACGGTATGCGCTTTCAGCGAGGAAAGCAATCCTTCGTCGAGCGGCTTTACAAAACGCGCATTGACGAGCGTAAAATCAAGCCCTTCATTTTGCGCGCGTTTGAGCACGCGGCGGGCGATATTCAGGCACCGCTCCCCCGCCGCAAGCAATACCATGTCAGACATAGTACTATGCAAAACTTCGAATTTTCCGATTTCAATATCAGTTTCGGGCAATTTCACCCCTTCCGAGCCCTCCCGCGGGTAGCGGATGGCAAGCGGACCGTCCATTCGAACGCTCATGCGCAGCATGGCGCGAAATTCGGAAATATCTTTGGGAACGGCGATTGTAAGATTGGGGATGGGAGTAAGATAGGAAAGATCGAAGACGCCTTGATGCGTCTCCCCATCCCTTCCCGTCACGCCCGCACGGTCGACGCAGAAGACGACGGGCAGATTTTGCGCGCAGACGTCGTGAACGATCTCGTCATAGGCGCGCTGCAAGAACGTCGAATAGATGGCATAATACGGGCGCATCCCGGCAGCCGCGAGAGACGCGGAAAGCACGGCGGCATGTTCTTCGCAGATGCCGACATCGAACGCTCTCTCGGGAAACGTTTCAAAAAACCCGCGAAGACCGAGGCTGTCCGTCATCGCAGCCGTCACGGCGACGATGCGGCTGTCCGTCTTCGCCAATGCCGTCAGCTCTTCGCCGAGCGCACGGGAATACTCCGCCCCGCCGCCCGCGCCGACGCCGTGCGTCTCGGTGGGAGCGCGCTCCGCAAACGCATGGCCGTATCCCTTGCGCGTATGGACGTGAAGAAGCACGCTCCCCTTTTCAAGCGCATGCTTTGCACGCTCCAAAGAGGCAAGCAACTCGCCCATATCGTGCCCGTTGACGACACCCGTGTAGGTGAGCCCGAAATGTTCGAAAAGCCGCACGTCCTCTTCGGGGATGGCGGTTTCGCCCCCATCCCGCCGCGCGGTGCCCGGGCTCCCCTCGGCATCTTGGGCAGCATCACTTTCCCTCATCTCTTTGAGAACCGCCGCCATGCTTCCGACCGTCTCGGAAATGGACATCCCGTTATCGTTCAGGATAATGAGGATGCGCGTGTTCAGGATTTTAAGACTGTTGAGCGCCTCGTAGATGAGCCCGTTGTTAAAGGAACCGTCGCCGACAAGCGCAATGACGGCTTCCTTCTCCCCTTTGAGATCGCGCGCTTTGGCAAACCCGAGCGCCGCCGAGATCGCGGTGCCCGCATGGCCCGTTCCGTAGCAATCGTATTCACTCTCGCTGCGCTTGGGGAAGCCCGAAAGCCCGCCCTCCTGACGAAGCGTTCCGAACGCGCCCGCCCTGCCCGAGAGCAGCTTGTGCGCATAGCACTGATGCCCGACGTCGAAGACGATCTTATCGCGCGGGAAGTCGAAGACGCGGTGCAGCGACACGGTGAGCTCCACCGCCCCCAGATTGGAAGAAAGATGCCCGCCGCAGCGGGAAACGGTCGCAAGGATCTCTTCCCGAAGTTCCCCGCAAAGTTCCTTCAATTGAGAAAGGGAAGCACTTTTCAGCTCCCCGTTTTCGATCTCTCTCATATTTCAGTGATCCCTCTCGCGGACATAGGTCACGAGTTCCAAAAAGAAGCTCATGTCCGCATCCGCCTTGGAAAGCGCTTCTCTGCATCGATCTGCAAGCGCGTCCGCACGGCGTTCCGCCTCGGAAAGCCCGTAGACGCGCACGCAGGTGAGCTTGTGTTCCCGCTCGTCTTTCCCGAGCGTCTTGCCCATCTTACCACCCTCTCCTTTGACATCGAGGATATCGTCCGTCATCTGAAAGAGGACGCCGAGCGCAGTGCCGAATTCCTTCATCGGCGCTTCATTCATTCCCGCAATGGCGGCGGCCATCATGAGGGGCGCGCGGATGAGCTGCGCCGTCTTGTTTTCATAGATAAAGCAAAGTTCCTCCTCGCCCGCATTTTCATTGTGTTCGCAGGCAAGGTCCAAAAACTGCCCGGCGACCATGCCCTCCGCCCCCGCGGCATGCGCCAGAAGTTCGGCGGCACGGCGGTGCGGTTCATCCTTTGCCGCCGCCACGGAGAGCGTAAACGCTTCGCTCAGAAGCGCGTCGCCCGCCAAAATGGCATTGCCCTCACCAAACTGTTTATGGCTGGAAGGCTTGCCGCGGCGCAGATCGTCGTTGTCCATCGCAGGCAGATCGTCGTGGATGAGGGAATAGGTATGGATGCATTCGAGCGCCAGGGCGAGCTCGCTTTCCCTCTCCCATTCGCCGCCGAACGCGTCGAGCGCCGAAAGAAAGAGGACGGGCCGCAGCCGCTTCCCGCCCGCAAGCAGGGAATAGCGCATGGCATCCGCAAGCCCGCGCGGACAGCTAAGCCGCGCGCAATACGCTTCGAGCATGCCCTCGAAGGCGGTCAGATAGGTCTTGTATTTGACGGGAAGCGCGCTCATCTTTGCGCCCGCTCCGCCGCGTCACAGGTGTTTTTCAGGAGCATGGCGATGGTCATCGGACCCACGCCACCGGGGACGGGCGTGATGGCGGACGCCTTCTCTTTAACGTTTTCAAAGTCGACGTCGCCGCAGAGCTTGCCGTTCTCGTCGCGATCCATGCCCACATCGATGACGACGGCGCCCTCTTTTACCATATCCGCCGTGATAAATTTCGGCTTGCCGATGGCCGCGACCAAGATATCCGCTCGCCTGCATTCTTCTAAAAGGTCTTTCGTCTTACTGTGGCAAACGGTGACCGTCGCATCCGCGTTCAAAAGGAGCAGCGCCATGGGCCGCCCCACGATATTGCTTCTCCCCACGACGACGGCGCGCTTGCCCGCGACCGGAATATTGCTGCGGGAAAGCATCTCCATGACGCCGAGCGGCGTGCAGGCAACAGTGCCCGCCTCTTTGAGGGCGAGCCTGCCGATGTTTTCCGCCAAAAACCCGTCCACATCCTTGGAGGGCGGGATGAGGGATAAGAGCCGCTTTTCGTCCAGCCCGCGCGGAAGCGGGAGCTGGATGAGGATGCCGTGAACGTGCTCATCCTCGGCAAGCGCCGAAACGAGCTCTTCCGCCTGTTTTTGCGTCGTCTCTTCGGGAAGGTCGTGGCGGAAGGAACGGATGCCCGCCTCCTCGCACGCCTTGACCTTGTTGCGGACATACACTTGCGAAGCAGGGTCGTTTCCGATGAGTACGACCGCAAGCCCGATCTTTTTGCCGTATTTTTCTTCAAATGCTTGCGTGCGGGCTTTGAGCTCCGCACGGATCTCGGCCGCAATGACCTTTCCGTCGATGAGCTTCATTGGTTGATGACCCCTCCCAGCACGCCGTTGACAAAGCTTGCAGAATTTTCCGTGGAATACTTGCGCGCGAGCCCCGCCGCCTCGCTCACCGAAACGACGGGCGGCACATCGTCCACATACTTGATCTCCGCAAGTGCCAGCAAAAGGATCGCCCTGTCTGCGGCGTAAATGCGGTATTGCGCAAAGCGCTCGACCTTTTCGTCGAGCACGGCAAGCAATTCTTCCTTATGTTCATTGACGAGCCCCACCAGTTTGTGGGCAAACGCGCGGTCCTCTTCGCCGAGGCCTTCCTTGTGATAGACGTTCGCTTCGAACCTGCCGTCGCAGTCGCCGCCGAACTCCCGCGCAAAGACGATCTTAAAAGCCGCCTCTCTCGCTTGGCTTCTCATGGTACTCCTTTATGGAGAGCCCCCGCCCGCAGCGCGGACGGGGCACCCCTCATTCATTTGTTTTCTTGCTGTTCCTGAGTTTCCGCCGCAGGGGGAACGGGCGGCGCCGCTTCCGGGAAGACGACGCTCTGGATATGCACATCCACCTTCGCGATGCGGTATTTCGTCATGGACTCGACCATCTGCTTGACGGTCTGCTGGATAGCAAACGCAAGCTCCGGCACGCTGTAACCGTAATGGGCAATGACGGAGATATCTGCAAAGATACCCTCTTTTTCAAAGTTGACTTTGATGCCCTTGCTGCGGGACGGGACGAGCTCGATGCCCTCCGTCTCTTGAAGGCTGAGCGCGATGATGCCGCTCACGATGTCCGTATTGTAGGAAATGCGTCCCTTCTGTCCGTTCGGATTATACCTGATGCTTGCCATAATACATTCTCCTTGAAGGTATTATAGCACATCTTTCCCCAAATTTCCACTATCTTTCCGCATTTTTACGGCGATTTTTTTCAGCTTTCCGCGTAAATGGGCATGATGACGATATTTCCGTTGCGGATGCCCAGTTCATCTTCGATGATAGAGAAGATCTGCGTCACGTTTTCCGTCGAAAGCTCGTTCGAATTGACAAAGATATTGATATTTTCCGACTCCGCGCCGATCGCCACGGCGGCATCGGAAAAGCCGATCGTCTTGATCATCGTTTCGATGACGAGTTCGGTCTCCATCACCTCCACCATGCGCTGCTTTTCGGCGACGGCTTCCTTGTATTCCGCCGAATCGGCGGCATAGGCCGCAATGACGCTGTCGAGCTGTAAGAATTCCTCGTTGCGCGTCGTCACGCGTTCGGTGCGGTAGCTCGTGAAGTAGTCGTCCTGCGCCGTACCGTCGGTCGCCGCGTCCGCAGGCGTTCCCGCCAGCACGAAGTTGAAGACGGCCGTCACGGCAAGCAGCAAGACAAGCGTTGACATGATCGCGATCTTTTTGGTGTTTGACATTTTCTATACTCCTTCAAAAATATTTCCCTGTCACGAAAGATAGACCTGCACCTTCTCCTTTGCAATGCCGAGCGCCGAAGAGGCGATATCGAGGATGCGCATGCGGGAAAGAATACTGTCCTCCCCGCGGTAGACGACGATGCAGGAGACCGCCTCCCCCTCTTCTTCGACGATCATCACCGAAGCTTCCTCAATGCCCTCCACCCGTTCGAGCATGGCGGAGATGCGCGCCTCCTGCTGTGTTTCGTCATAACCCGAAACCGCCTCTCCCGCAAAGAAGACCCGCCAGATGGCTAAAAGAAGCAGCAGCGCCGCAACGCCGAAGAGCAGGATGCGGACCGTTCTCTTTTGCAAAAGCGCCCGAAAATCTTTCACGAGAGGACCTCCACGGGGCAGCCGAACAATGTTTCCAACTTTTCCTCGATCCGCAACGATATATCTATATGCTCCTCTTCCCCGTATATTCCGAAGTCGGTGATGCGTACCGTGACGGCTTTTGCCGAATAGGAGCCGTCCGTTTCCAATTGTACCTCACTGAAAGCGGAGACGCCGAATTCTTCTTCAAGCCACGCCGCGATCGCCTGTTCGTCGTTTTCTTCGACGCGCTGCGTGCAGGAGAGAAGAAAATCTTCATCTTCCGCGACCGTTTCTCCGTCCGAAAAGAACACTTCCCCGCGCAAAAGAGAAATGAGGGGCGAAACGAGAAGGACGAGCGTGATGAGTTTGGTCATACCGCGGATGAGGGGTGCGAGCTTGCCCTCGGGCAAGATAAGGGAAACGACGGCAGACAGAAGAACAGCGCCCGCAACGGAAAGGATATAAGCCTGCATCAAAGCACCCCCGAACTGCACACGAAGAGCAGCAGCGTAAGAAAATGGAGAAAGGCAACGGTGAGAAGAGACGCGGTAAAATACCCCATATCCCCCGCAAGGCGGGAAAGAAGACAGGGGATCTTCCCGCCGACGGTCTCGGTCGCCGCCGCAGACACGCGGAGAAAGAGCTGCATCGCCGCAAGGAGCAGGAGCGGCTTCAACAGGACGGAAACGAGCAGCAGCACGGAAAAAGAACCGAGCGCGTTCTTGATGAGGGCGCTCCCCGCAAGCACGAGATCGACGCTCCCCGACAAAAACCCGCCGACGACGGGCACCGAACCCGAAACAAGGTACTTGACCGTACGCAGCGTGATGCCGTCGAATCCGCCAGACGAAATACCCTGCACGGTAAGAAAGAGCCCGAACAGCCCGAAGGAAAGCCCGATGAGCCAGCGCAGGATGTTCTTGAAAAGCTCCCCCAACTTCTCCGTCCTCACTTCAGCGGACAGGTTTCCGACAAAGCTCAAAACCACCACGGCAACGGAGACGGGCAAGACGACGGAAGAAAATAAATTCAAAATACCATCGCTCAAAAAAACGACTGCGGGACGAAAGACTGCCGCCGACACCGTTCCCCCCGCCGCTGCCATGAGGGTGAGGAGCACGGGATAGACGAGCTCCATCTGCGTCTTCATCGCCTCCACGCAGGAAAAGACGGAGGAAAGCACCGAGATGAGGCAGGCAAGCACCGCAGCGCCCACCGCGAGATAGGCGACAAAGCCAATTATGTCTGACATAGTACTATGCAAAAAGCCGCTTTTCGCAGAGTTGAGGATGCCGCAGAGCAGGCTCGCCGCCAAAATGACGGCAAAAACAGGAAAGAGCAGGGCGATCTCTTCCAAAAAAGTGTGCAGGACAGCATTGCCCAAAGAGCTATAATCGAGGGAAAGATCGCCGTCGATGAGCCCTTTGAGCTTATCTTTGAGCGAGATCCCGTGAAATTCGGTGAGCGTATCGAGATATTCCTGCAAGTCTTTTAGGTCAAGCTCGTCCAACAAATCGGATATGTTTTGTTGAAGTTCCTCTTCTGCCGCCGATTCAATGTCTTCTTTTTCCGCGGCAGAAACGACCGTGCCCCTCTCCCCTGCCACGGCGAAAACGGCGAGCAATATCAAAATGAACAACGCGATCTTTTTCATATCAGATGAGCCCAATGAGCGTTCCCACGAGGGAAAGCACGCTCTCCAAAATGGGGATGGCGAGGACGAGAACGACGATCTTTCCCGCAAAAATCAGCTTGTCCGCAACGGAATTTTGGCCGAAATCGCTCAGGATGCCCGCGCTGAATTCGACGAGATAGCCGATGCCGATCATTTTCAAAAGCGCCTTGATGAGGGCGGCGTCGATGCCTGTCCCCTCAGCGATGGAGCCGAAGACGGAGAGACTGTCTTTGACGAGATCGAGGATGAGAAGCAAGAGGATGATGCACCCCGCCACCGTGACCGCAAAGGAGAGCTCCGGGCGGGTCGATCTTAGTAAAAGTGCGGTGACAGCCGTCACAAAGGCGATGCCGATGAGCTGAAAGAGCTGCATTTAACTCACCCCGAAGATCTCTTGGATGGCGGAAAACAGATCGCCGATCATGGTGACCGCGACGGTGAGCACGATGACTAGCCCCACGATGGAGACGACCGTCGCGATGTCGTCGCGGTCGGACTTTTTGAGCACCTGACAGACGACGGTGATGACGATCCCGATCGCCGCCAGCTTGAAGATGACGGAAATATCCATACTTCTACTCCGTTCAAAGGATGAGCACGACGAGCGCAAGCCCCGCAAGCAGCCCGAGTTTGAGATAGAGTTCGCCCCGCGCCTTGGCTTCGCGCGCCGACTGCTCCCGCAAGGCGTTCAGCCGAGCTGCCTGCGCCGAAAAGAACGCCGACTGCGTACGGGCATCCCCCCTTCCGAGCTGCTGAAAATACCGCTGAGCCTCTGCCCGCTCCTCTTTGGTGAGGAAGGAAAAGGGAAAAGACGCTTCTCTCTTTTCACGGAATTCGGCGAGCGATTTTTCAAACTCCCCCTCGTAAGGCATCTCCCGCAGAAATGCGCTCAGCCGGCGGCGCTCGTAACTAAGTTCGGAAAGATAGCGTTCGTTGAAGCGGGCGAATTCCGAAAAGAACAGCCTGCGGGCGCGGTATTTTCCCGCGAGAAAGTGCCCGAGCGCCGTCGAAAACGCCACCGTGAGCGCCGCAACCACAATTTTAAGCCAAAACATTGCCGTCTTCCCCGAGGACCTGCCCGATGCCTCCGATGCCTTGTAAGATGACATAGCGGTCAAACAGCTTTTGCGGGACATCCTCAAACCGCGTGAGGTGCGCGGATGCGAACACGCTGACGCCGCCCGCGATCGCCCTTGCGACCGCGCCGTAGTCTTCGGGCAGGAGCTCGTCCGTGACGATGAGATCGGGCCGCATGGCGCGGATGCCCGCAGTAAATGCCGTCGCTTTATCGGCAAAGCGGATGATATCGCTTGTCGGGCCTGTCTCCCCCGCCGAGAGTTCTCCCCTTTCGTCGCTCACGAGGATGTTTGCCCCCGTCCGCTCGCTCACGAGGCGGGCGAGGTCGCGCAAGAGCGTCGTCTTGCCCCATCCGGGCGGCGAGAGCAGGAGAAGCGAACACAAGCCTTCCATAAGGCAGCGGCGGTAGATCTCTTCGGCGCAGCCTCTGACCGCATGCGGTACGCGGATGCAAAGGGATGTGACGCCGTTCACCGAGAGCACTCTTCCCCCTTCGAAGACGAACGTTCCCGCAATGCCGACGCGCTCCCCCTCCGCGGCCGTCACAAAACCCTGCCGAAGCTCGTTTTCGACGGCGTGCACCGAATACCCACAGGCAGAAAATAACGTTTCGTCCACTTCCTCCTGCGTCGGGTGCAGGGCGTTCTGCGGCTTTTTAACGGGCCCGCACCGCCCCAAGGGCACGAACGTTCCCGAAATGTTGCCATAAAGCGGCCTTGCCGCGCGCACGCGCAGTTCGAAGAGGCGACCAAGCTCGACGTGCGACACGGCTTCTTTGAGCCGAGGAGAGAGAAATTCCAGCATCGCTCTATTGTATGGAACGCAAAAACCGAATATGAGAAAAGCCGCCCCGCGAAGGGAGCAGCCTTTTTCAAAACTTTGTCGAAAAAACTCCCCGCATATGCGGGGAGCTCTTTGAAAGCCAATTATTCGATGACGAACACGTTGACGGAATTGTTCTTGACGGTCGCCTTCAGGGCGGTGCCTTCAAGCGCATATTCCGTGACGGTGGGCTCGATGTTGTGCGTCTTGCCCGCCTTCATCTTGATCTCGTTGATGACGGTGGGATCCTCGTGCCAGAGCGTCGTCTGCGTGACCTTGCTCTTGGGCCCGAAGTTGACGAGGTCGGCCTCCATCTCTTCGTCCTGCCCGGAGACGTTGACGACTTTCAAATAGATCTTGCCGTCGTCGCCGACCGTGACGCTGTTGAAGACGCGCTCGTTGACCTTCCAGATGTTCTTGAAAAGGATCTCGTGCCAATGGCCGTCCTTCTGGAGATAGGCGTTGAAGGTCTTATGCGTGTAGATGAGCTTCATTTTGTTGCCTTCGGGGCTGTAACCGATGAACTTATCCTTGCCCATCATCTCGCAGACGGTGCGGATGAAGTCTACGCGCTTATCGAAGGAGACGTCGTATCCCTTGTGGTTCTTGCCGTACTGGCAGCAGATGGAGAAGCCTGCGCTGTCCATCGTGCCCGCGTCGCGCACATCCTTGACGCCGACGCCCGCGATGAAGCTCTGCTCGCCCGAAAGGCGCTTGAAATCGATCTCCACTTCGCAGTCGGTGAAATCCTGCGCGTCGTAATAAAAGCCGTTGAAGGCGTCGCTTTCTTCGATGATGAGCTTGCCGTCCTCGATATGTCCGCCGCGGCAGTTGGGATAGACCTTCCAATCGCCCATGCCGTCCTCGAAGTCGTGGAAATAGACGACGTTGCCCGTCTTGATGTCCTTGACCTTGACGGAGGTGACGGCGCTCGCCGTGCGGTGACCGCCGATGAGAAGGCCGCCCGCGTTGTCTTCATCGACGGGTGCGACATCGGTGAGCGTATAGCTGCCCGTGTTGCCCGCGAACATCTGCTGCACATAGTAGTTGGGGGTGAGCATGATATCGCGCGCGTTGAACCAGATCATGTTGGGCGTCCAGCGGTAGTTGTAGGTGGAGGCAAACAGAGGCGCATAGCACGTCATTTTGACGACGTCGGAGTTGCGCTCGCAGCCCGTGAGGAAGGCGGCTTCGGAGAGCGCCGAACGCAGGTTGTTGTCGCCGTTGAGGCGGCCTCTGCCGTCTGCCATCGTGTGCATCGCGTACTCGCCCATGAACACCTTGGCGCCGTCGCGGTCGTAGCAGTCGTAGCGCTTGGTGTTGTCGATGAACCACTGGTAGGAGTTGTAGACGTGCTCGTCGACGATCATGTCGCGGTATTTCTCGTTGATGACCTTCCAGGAGTCGTTGGAGTCGGAGGGACGGATGTCGACGCCCGCCGTCGTCACGACGGTGATATGGAAGAGATCGAGAAGGTCGGTCTGTCTCCCCTTATACATGTACTGGCGCACGCCGATGAGGCACGCCTGGAAGTTATCGAAGTACTCGAAGCCCCAGTTCTCGTTGCCGATGCCGATGTATTCGAGCTCGAAGGGTTCGGGGTGCCCCATGTCGGCACGCACTTTCGCCCAATGCGATTCGTTGGCGTCGGAGGAAGAGACGTCCCCCTTTGCAAAGAAGATGAGATCGGCAACGTTGTCGATGACTTCGGTCTGGAATTCGCTCGTCCCGGGCATGATGCGCTGATAGCCCGTCTTGCGCTGCTCGCCCATACGGATCTGGCACAGAAGCCCGCAGTGAAGCACGGGAAGAGGCGCCATCTTCAGGTCTTCGCACAGACAGAAGTACTCGTAAAAGCCGATGCCGTACGACTGCATATAGCGCCACACATTGGGGATCTGCTTGCGCTGTTCGAGCGGCCCCACCGTGTTTCTCCACTTATACTGATATTGGAAGGCGACGTCGCCCTCGACGACGCAGCCGCCGGGGAAGCGGAGGAAGGATGGATGGCAGTCCTTCAATACCTCGACAAAGCGGGGCGAGAATTTGCCGTTACGGTACTTATCGGGATCGCCCCACGTCGCTGCGGGAAGCAGGGAAACATAGTCGACGCCGATCTTGCCGTTGCCTTCGAAGATGATGCAAAGGCGGCCCATCGTGTCCTTCTCGGCAACGACGGAAGTCGAGACTTTGATCCAGTCGCCGTCGGCGCCTTCGGGGATGGCGATCTCGCCGATCGTGGTATGACTGCCGTGCGCGCCCTTGATGAACACCTTCGCGGTGCCCTTGAAGCCGAGGCGCTTGATGAACATGGAGAAGTTGTATGTCTCGCCGTTCTTGACGGGCATGCCGTACATATCATAGCCGCCCACCGTATAGTAGCCGGGATTTTCGAGGTGATAGATGCCGCCCACGCTCAAAAGCAAGAAGCTCGGGTTGTTCGCGTTCATGCCGCCGGCGGTCACGATCTTCTTGGGGCCTGCGCCGTAGATGTCCCAGGCAAAGTAGCTCTGCTTGCGCGCTTCGACGGGGCTTTCTGCATTGAAGTCGTCGTAGGTGAAGTACTCGAACTCGAACGAATTGTTGATCACCATCTCGGCATTCATGCCGCCGTCCGCCGACTGATTGATGTCCTCGAAGAACAGTCCGTAGAGGTGCTTGGAAACGTCAACGCCCCTCTTGTTCGCGTCCAATGTGTAATTGAGCATAAAAGTTGCAATATCTCCTTGCGTGTTTCGCGCTGTCTGCGCACGGGTCCGCCGCCCGATTTGCGACACTATTATAACAGGCAAAAATCATTTCGTCAACGTTTTGATGAAACATTTTACCTCTTTTTAAAAGAAAAATTGGTGAAATTTTTCTTTAAGAAAGACATTGCAAAAACTTGCGCCGATCTATGAAAAAAGCGCCCTGTTTCGCGCGAAAAACCGAGCGAAACCCGAGCGCATGGATTCAATTTTTCCGGAAGACGGAGGCGATCGCACCCCTTGCTCCGAGAACGGCGTCCCTTCCCTTGAGAGAAAGCCTTGCAAGCGGAAAAAGCTTTTTTTGGAGAAGAGCCCCGCAAAGACCGCGCCGGTACTTCGCAAAGAGCGCGCCGAATTTTTTCTCGCCGAGGATGCGCTTTGCAAGCTCGTCGTTCTTTCCGCGCACCGCCCCTTCGAGAACGTTCAGATGGAACGAATAATACCAACGGTCGAGCGCGTCTTCGGGAAGAGAAAAACGCTCCTCGTTGGCGCGTAGAAACCCGTCCAACGTCTTGGCGTCCACGAGAGCGCGCGCCTGATTGACGACGGAGCGCTCTTCTTTGCGGCGGAAATAGAGGTGGTCGGAAAGGAAATACAGCGACTGCATCTTAGATAGATAGGGAATGCAGATGCTCTCGCCCGCAAACGCGGAAATATTCTCCAAAAGCGCAGGCAGGAGCGAACAAAAAAGCTCCGCACGAAACACCTTTCCATAGAGCGCAAGCGGAAACATGCGCTGTTTTACCTGTCCGCCGAAGAGATACCCGTCTTTGACACGCCTAAGCTCTTCGCCAAGGTATTCGCCTTGCGGGATATCGAGCGAACCGCACGTCTTTCTTGCGGAGCGCTCGTAAACTTCCACCCAGCCGTGCTGGATGAGGTCGTAATCTCTGAGTCGAAGGAGGCTCTCCACCGTCTCGAAAAGCGCGGGAGAAACGTAGTCATCGGCATCGACAAAGACAATATACTCCCCCGAAGCGCGCTCCACGCCGTATTTCCAAGTGCGGAACATCCCCTCGCTGCGCTTTGAAAACACTTTGAGGCGGGGGTCTTTATACATCATGAGGATCTCGAGCGAACGATCGAGGGAGCCGTCGTCCACCGCGATGACCTCGATATCTTCGAGGGGCGAGGAAAGGATGCTGTCGATGCACCGTGCGACATACCGCTCCGCATTGCAGACGGGAACGATAACGCTGATCTTTTTTTCAAACTCACGCATTGATATCCTCCGCAAGGGAATATTTCCTGAGCATTCTTTCACGTTCCAACGCTCCCGCAAGAACACCGAACGCCATCCAATGATACAACCGAAGATACCCCTGATTGATCTGCAAGATCACGGTAAAGAGAATGAGCGCCACGGCAAAAGCAAAAATCAGGAAGGCGCTCTCCGAACGTTCACGGCGATAAAGGGCAACGGCGCGCACAAATAGAGACGCCGTCAGGCCGTAAAAAGCGATAAACCCTCCGATCCCGAGCGTCGCCAACAATTCCAGGGAAACGTTCGTCGGCACATAGCCCGCCTCCTGCCCGAGATAAAGCCCGTAATTGCCCGGACCGACCCCAAAGAAGGGATTTTCCAAAAAGACTTTCCATGTCTCCGTCCAGCCGTCGATCCTGCCGCCCGACGCTTCGTTGAGAGAAGAGTCGAATAGCCTGCCGATAAAGACGTCGAACATCGACGCAAAGGCAATACGCAGCACAAGGAAGATCGCCAAAAGGATGACGGGAAAGATGAGTTTCTTAGTCGTAATGCCCCGAGCGAGCCAAATGAGATAGACGACACCGACCGTAAGGGCAATACCGATGAACCCGGATGTCGAAGTGGACATCAGAAACATTGCAAGGCACATCAAAAGATCAATAAGATATTCCTTCCGCCCTTCCAATAAAAACTGCATGAAGGAGAAAGAGAACCACAGCACAAGATAAGTCGCCAGATAACTCGGCTCATAGAACCAGATCTGGAAGCGGTAGATCCCCATGTACTCCCCGTACGAGGGTAAAAAGGAAAATTCATACCCCGTGACTAGCTTGAGCGCAAACTGAAAGAGCAGGATGAAAAACTGCACCTTCATCGTCATGCGGAAGATGCGGATGAACATTGCAAACCCGTAGCACTTTACGTAGGACGCCAGCGCATAAAAGAGAAAGAGGACGTTATAAACAATGGAACAATAAAAGAGGATGCCGCGCATGATACTGACGGCAAAGAGCGTAGAGATCAGCGACAAGAACAAGAACGCGGCGATCCACCCGTTAAATGTAAAGCGATATGCCTTTTTGACGACGAGCAGCAGCGCAAAAACGCACAAAAAGAGCTGATCGACGCGGAAATTGACGCCGAGAAGCTCGATCCCCCATCGGTCTGCGCCGATGAGCAGCAGGGAGATAAAGCAAAAGAGATGGATAAAGACATCCAAACTCAGGCGCATCTCTCCCAACGAATGTGGTTTTGCGGAACGGCCGAGTGCCGAATTGTCGTCTGTCATGCCTTGATATGCTCCAAAATGGTCTTTGCGCAGCGCGCATAGCTGTAACGGGACAGCACTTCCTCACAGCAGCTTATCTCCTCGGGCGGGCGGGAGAGCGCCCTTGCAAGCCTCTCCTCCCCTTGGAAGAAGACGACGGGAAGACCTTCATACACTTCGCGGAAGACGGGGATATCCGAAACGATAGGCTGCGTGCCGAGAACGAGCGCTTCGAGCGGCGGCAAGCCAAACCCCTCATAAACGGAAGGAAGGACGAGGTATTTCGCCCTTGCGATGGCGGGCAGAAGCTCCTCGTCCGTGAGCTTGCCCGTAAATTCCACATTGCGGTAAGCGGACTCATCGAGGTCGAGCCCCGTTAAAAAGTGCTCCTTTTCGCCGATGATCTTGAGCTTCGTCTCCCCATCGAGGCGGGAAAACGCGGCAAGCAGCGTCTTTAAGCCCTTGTGCGGCTTGACGTTGCCGACATAGACGATCTCATCGGCTTTTTCGGGCACGGCATGCGTGCGGGCATAGGAAATGACGCTCTCCGAAAGCCCGTTGTAGCTGACAAAACACTTCTTTGCGAGCTTCCCGTAGTAATGCTCGCAGCGTTCTTTGGTAAAGGCGGAGACGCAGGAGATCTCCTTCGCCCGCTTCATGCAGCGTTTCAGGAGCGTCCGCTTGATGAGGCGGTCCAACGTTCCCTTGGTCGTCTCCTTCACATCAAGGAAGGCAAGGTCGTGCATGATCGCATATACGGGCAGGCGGATGCCGAAGGGCACGAGGAAGTTGGGGAGAAACACGGCGTCGCAGAGCTTGTTGAGCTCTTTCGGGAAGGAAAACAGTCCGCGAACGGAATAAGGGTCGCTGTCGTCTTCGACGATATGCGCCCCTTCATACTTTTCAAGGCTCCCTCTCTTTCCGATGAGCCAGTATTCGTTTTGAGAAAAGTCGAGATTTTCGAGGATGCCTTCCGTCACCCTGCCGATACCCGATTTCCCCAAATATCTGCAATCGATGGCGATCTTCATGAAACTGACGCCCTCCTTTAAGAAAATTTGAAAAGCAGCCTCGTCGGCTGAGACGAGGAGCCCGCGCAAACGGCAAGGGAGTTTAGAAACGGTAAATGACCGAAGCCGCGCGGAAAGCCGACAAAGTATTCAGCCGATGAATGCTTTTCAAATAGCAACGAACAGCACTTTGCACTTGCCCGAGACCCTCGTCGCTCTGCCGTGGATCATCCAGGTGTCCCCCTTTCGGAAGGACTCCTCGGAATCGCCCGCATACAGCTTGCCGCTGCCGTCGAGGACGAGCGCGAACGTCAAATGCGAGACGGGCAAAAGGATGGTAAGATCGCCCTCCGCCTCGTATTTTAGGAGCGTGCATTTGCCGTTGCGGCCGAACATGCCGTCGATATACTGCTCCATGCTCATCGTATCCCGCTGTTTGAGGTCGGCGATCTCCGTCCTATGATAATTGAGCACATCGAGCGCCTTCTTGACGTGCAGCTCGCGCGTTTTGCCGTTTTCGTCGACGCGGCCGTAGTCGTACATGCGGTAGGTGACGTTGGACGTCTGCTGCACTTCGCAGATGAGGCAACCTCCGCCGATGGCGTGTACGGTGCCCGCCGGAATATAGTATGCCTCGTTCGGCTTGACTTCCACGCGGTTGAGCACTTCTTCAAGGGTATTCTCTTCGATGCGCCGCCTGACTTCTTCCTTCGTCACGTCTCGCGAAAAGCCGAGATAGATGAATGCGCCTTCGTCCGCGCCGAGCACGAACCACATTTCGTTCTTGCCGTTGTCGCCCTCGTGCTTCCTTGCGTACTTGTCGCCGGGATGCACCTGGATGGAGAGATTTTCCTTCGCGTCGATGTATTTGATGAGGATGGGCAGCTGGTGGTTGCGGGCGGCATAGCGTCCTGCGATGCCCCAGCCGATCTTA
>DXAJ01000069.1 GCA_019117085.1 Candidatus Gallimonas gallistercoris | reverse complement strand
CTTTGTAAAAGCCGTCGGCGCGCTCTGAAAAGTTGTTGATGGGATAGGAAGAGCTCAGATACCCCGCCTGCGTGCGGTACTTGGAGATGAGATAGCTCGTCGCAAGATACGCCCCCTGCACGTTGTTGATGAGCACGCTGTCGTAAGGCGCGCCTTCGAAGTAGGTATCGAGGAGCACAACGGGGAAGGGGAGCAGGGAAAGGAGGGGGAGATCGCCTTCGTCCATCTCGGTGCCGAGGATGACCGCCCCGCCGAAGCCTTCCCTTGCGGCGAGGGAAAACTGTGCGCGGCTGTCCTCCTCATAGACATAGCGCACAAGAAGGCGATAGCCCTGTTTCCGCGTCTCCGCTTCGATGCCCTGCGTGAGCTCGGAAAAGAAGGGGGTGTCGGCGACCACGGCGCCGTGCTTTTTGAAGATGAGAAAGAGGATGTTCCCTTCGGGGTGTTCGCGTTCGAACTGCCTTTCCTTGATGCGCGAAAAGTCGTAGCCCTGTTCTTCCGCTGCCGCAAGGACGCGCGCCCGCGTTTTTTCGCTGACGCCGACTTTTCCGTTGAGCGCCATCGAGACGGCTGCCTCCGATAAATTTAATTGCTTTGCAAGTTCCTTCGCTGTGATCATGAGCTCCTCCCGCGGATGCGTTCTGCAGCTTCATTGTAGCAAATTAAGTAAATTAAGTCAATAGTTTTACTGAACTTCTCTTGAAGAAAGATGAAGTTCAGTTTACAATGGAGAAAAAATCATGAGGGGGTCTCACTATGACCGTAAAACAGTATGACATGATAGAATTTTCCGTCGGCGGCGCGCCGCTTTGCGCAGAGTTTTGGCAGGACGAAAAGCGCGTGCGGGCGGAGAGCTTCTTAAAAGCGGCGGGCGAGTACGCCGTGCGCTTCATGCCCGATGCTTTGGGCGAGTGGCACTACCGCACAGGGGAAAAAGAGGGGAGTTTCGAATGCGTCCCAGATGAGGGCGTGCACGGGCGCGTGCAGGCGAAGGGAACGCATTTTAGCTATGAGGACGGCACGCCCTTCTATCCCTTCGGCACGACATGCTATGCCTGGACGAGCCAGGAAGACGCGCTCGTGGAAGAGACGCTTTTCACGCTGAAGACGGCGCCCTTCAACAAGATCCGCATGTGCATCTTCCCCAAGCATATGCCCTATAACCACAACGAGCCGCCCTACTTCCCCTTCGAAAAGGACGAGAAGGGGGAGTGGGATATGGAAAAGCCCGACTTCCGCTATTGGGATCGGCTCGACCGCTGCCTTTCGGCATTGCGTGAGATGAACATCGAGGCGGACATCATCCTCTTTCACCCCTATGACCGCTGGGGCTTTTCGAGGCTCGGGATGGAGAAAAACTTGCAGTATCTGAGGTATGCCGTCGCCCGCCTTTCCGCTTACCGCAATGTGTGGTGGAGCCTTGCCAACGAGTACGAAATGGTGACGGCGCTCTCCTTGGGCGATTGGGATACGATCGGCAGCTTTATCGCGGGGAAGGACGCTTACCATCATCTCATCGGCGTGCATGATTGGGTCTGCCCCTTCCCCAAGAAGAAATGGCTGACGCATGCCTCCATCCAGAGCGGCGAGGTGAGAAGGGTCGCTGCCTGGAAGAAGGAGTATGGCATCCCCGTCATCATCGATGAATTCGGCTATGAAGGCGATCTTCCGTTCGGATGGGGGAATTTGTCTGCCTTCGAATTTATGGATCGTGCGTGGAGCATCGCCGCGGTCGGCGGTTATGCAACGCACGGCGAGACCTTCCACCGCGAGGACGAAGTCTTGTGGTGGGCGAAGGGCGGCAAACTTTACGGCAAGGCGCCCGAACGGTTTGCTTATCTTAAGAGCGTGATCGAGGAAGCCGGGGCGCTGGATCCCGTTTCGGCGCTGCCCAAAGACCCCAACGGCAACGACTGGAACGATTGGGTGAGGAAGCTTGTAGAAGGATTCCCCGCCCGCGAACAGTGGCAGGTGGAGCTCTGTTTTGCCGAGTTCTGCGGCCGCAACGAGGGGCACCGTATTCTGTATCTCGGCCGCCAGTGCGCGCGGTATTTCGAGCTCGCGCTTCCCGAAAAGGGCGAGTACCGCGTGGAAGTCATCGATATTTGGGAGATGACGCGGAGGACGGCGCTCGAAGCTGCACACGGCAAAGTGCGCGTGGAGCTGACTGCGAAGGAGGGCATGGCGCTCCTCGTCACCCGTTTAAGCGGAGAAAATTTATAAGATCCGGAGGATAGATATGGACAAGATCGTTTTGGGGTTTGCGCCGACGAGGCGGAGCATCTTCTCCGCGCCCGCGGCGGTGGAGTATGCAAACTACACGAGAGAAAAGTTGAGAAAAATGGGCGTGGAGTTCGTCGATATCGACGATATTTCTTCGGACGGGCTGCTGCATGACGACAACGACCGCGTGAAGATCGCCAAAAAATTCAAGGCGGTGGGGGTGGACGGGCTCTTTTTCCCGCACACCAACTTCGGCACTGAATATGAGGTTGCCCGCCTTGCAAAGGAGATGGGGCTGCCCGTTCTTTTGTGGGGTCCGCGCGACGAGCGCCCCGATGAGAACGGCGTGCGCCTGCGCGACAGCCAGTGCGGGCTCTTTGCAACGGGCAAGGTGCTGCGCCGCTTCCGCGTTCCCTTCACCTATCTTTGCAACTGCAGTTTGGAGGACGAGGCGTTTGAGCGGGGCGTGAAGCTGTTCCTTGCCGTCTGCAACACGGTGAAGGCATTCCGCAAGACGCGCATTTTGCAGATCGGGCCCCGCCCCTTCGACTTCTGGTCGACGATGTGCAACGAGGGGGAGCTTTTGGAAAAATTTAACATCCAGCTTGCGCCCGTGCCGCTTGCAGAACTTACCGCCGAGATGAAGAAGGTGAAGGCGGAAGGAAAGCATGTGCGGGAGACGATCGAATACTGCCGTAAGAATTTCAAAGTATCCGTTTCGGACGAACAGCTCGAAAACGTTGCCGCACTCAAGGGCGCCATGCGGAATTTGGCGGAAAAATACGGCTGCAATGCGGGGTGCATCCAATGCTGGAACGCGCTTCAGGATGAGATCGGCATCATGCCGTGCGCCGCGAACAGCCTTCTCAATGAGGAGGGCTTCCCCGTCGCCTGCGAGACGGACATCCACGGGGCGATCACATCTGTTTTGGTGGAAGCCGCGGGCATGGGCGTGAAGCGCTCCTTCTTTGCCGACTGGACGGTGCGCCACCCCGACAACGAAAACGGGGAGCTCTTGCAGCACTGCGGGCCGTGGCCGTCTTCCTGCCTACAGTGCAAGCCCGAGATCTGCTATCCGCTCGCCTTCGACTATCCGGGCGCGGTCGCGGGCGAAGCCAAGCACGGCACCATGACGCTCGCCCGCTTTGACGGCGACAACGGCGAATATTCGCTGCTCCTCGGCAACGCGAAGGGCATCGACGGGCCGTACACCAAGGGCACCTATGTGTGGGTGGAGGTCAAAAACTGGAAGCGGCTGGAAGCGAAGATCGTCGAAGGCCCGTATATCCATCACTGCGTGGGCATCCACGAAGACGTCGTGCCCGTCCTCTACGAGGCGTGCAAGTACCTGGGCATCAAGCCCGATCTCTATGACGATATAGAGGAAGACGTGAAGGCGTATATCCGAGGGGAATGAGATGGACGAACTCACGAAAAAATCTTATAAGCTTCGGCGCATCGTCATCGAGGCGGTGTACCGCTCCTCGTCGGGGCATATCGGCGGCGATCTCTCCGTCGTCGATATCCTCAATGTGCTTTATAACAAGATCATGAACGTCTCGCCCGAAACGCGCACCGATCCGAACAGAGATCGCTTTATTCTGAGCAAGGCGCATTGCGCGGACTGTTTGTATGCGGTGTTAGGGGAGAAGGGGTATTTCGAGCTTGACGAGTACCTTAACA
>DXAJ01000068.1 GCA_019117085.1 Candidatus Gallimonas gallistercoris | reverse complement strand
TCTCTCAAATTAAAAGGAATGAGCCCGGTTGGGTACCGAACTCATTTCCAAACAATCTAATTCTTTTTTGTCCAAACTTTGGGGTTCACTTCAGGATCCGGCTCTTGTTTTTATTCTTTGACGGTGTTGTCCTCTTCGGGGCGCGCCTCTTTCTTGCGCTTGATGAAGAACTTCTTGGCGGTGCGGTAGAACTGCTCCGCTCTTTCGGCGGCGGCGCCCTTTTTATAGGTGAGCCGCGCCGTGTGCGCCCATCCGAGCTGCTTTCCCGTCAAAAGGTAGAGGTGTGCATGCAGGAAGACGGGGAAGTACTCGAACATGAAGAGGGGGGAAAAGAGGAGGGTCGCCGCCTTCTCTCCCTTGGAAAGGACGGCGTAGGCGTCGCGGTAGATATACATCGTCAGAGCGTTGTATAAAAGGTCGAAAAGATACATGAGAAGGGGCGGCATCAGCATAAGGAGCAGGAGCGCCTTCACCCAAAGCAGGCTTCCTATCGAAGCGTAGACGATGGTGAGCACAAGCCCCGCAAGCGAGGCGAGCATGGTCGCCACGATGAAGATGACGGGCGGCACGATGCCGAAGAAGGTATCGTACCACGCGAAGAAGGGGTATTTCTTTTCGCGCATCGCCCTTTGCACGCTCTTTTTATACTTGTGGTCGCACTGCGTGAAGCCCATCACCCAGCGCAGGCGGCGCTGCCAGGCTTCGCCGTGCTTTACGGCCTCTTCCGTATAGATGACGGCATACGGGTAACAGACGGACTTGAAATCTTTTAAGAAGCTGTCCATCTTCATTTCGTAGTCTTCGGTGAGGGAGCGGTACGGCCAGCCGCCGATCTTTTGGATGGCATCCGCGCGCACCATCATGCCCTGTCCGCACATGTTGAGGGGCACGCCCTTCTTCATGCGGTAGTAATTCCCCATGTCGTCGAGAAGGGGATAGTTGAGCGCCGAGCAGTTGCAGAAGATGCTGCGGCTCTTTTTGTCGCCCAAGTAGTTTTTGATGCGCTTGCGGGAGAGATAGATGTGCGCGTCCATATCGAGTGCGTTGTTGAGCTGTTCCACATAGTCGGGGGCGAGCACGGCGTCCGCGTCCACGATGCAGTAGGCGGCGCAGTCCTGCCAATGCTCCTTTCCGATGCTTTGGAAGAATCCGTCGAGCGCGGCGCCTTTGCACGTCTGTTCGGGCACGACAAAGACGGAGAACCCGAGCTTTTTCGCCATCTCCACGGTGGGGTCGTCCGCGCGCTTCACGATGACGTTGACGTCGAAGTTTTCGCGGTCATACGTCTGCCGCAGGATGGAATCGAAGAGATCGCCGATGACGCGGCTCTCGTCGCGGGCGGGGATGAGGAGCGCGATGCGCCGCTTTTCGCGGGTATACCGCTTTGCGGGCGGGAAAAAGCAGTGCAAAAACTGCACGAGCTTGGGGATATATAAAAACGCGGCAAAAAGCGCCGCCGCGCCGTATAAGATCAGGATGATGTCGATGGGCTGCATGAGTCCTCCGTTTTGGCCGCGGGGTGAGTAGGGAGCAAAAGGATGGCGGCCGCCGTTCCCTTACAGTATAGGCGTTTTTCTCGCGTTTGTCAACGGTTGGCGGCAAGATTTATCATATATTTCTATGACAAATTGGCAAAACAATATGACAAATCGGTGAGAAAGGGGGCTTTGCGACAAAAAAAGAGCCGAGGCGCCTCGGCTCTTGATCTTTGGGGTCGTTTGCAAAGGAAATGCGTGAACGATAAATGAGGTGACTCCTTCCGCCTCACATTTGTTCGGCACCTCCCTCCAAGATGGAGGCGAGTGAATAACGATATCCTCCTTCTTTCACGGCATTTGTTTTGCGAAACAAAAGAAATGCGTGAACGATGATCGTTGCGGAGAAAAGAATTGCCCGTTATCGTTTCTAAAATGAAATGAGCCGAGCAGGGTTTCCCTGCGCTGGCTCACTCAATTTGTACCCGCAGGGCACTTATTGTTCTTAGAATGATAGGCGGGTGCGTGGGCGATAGAGCAAGTTAAAATCGCGGTAACTCACCCCTCACGGCATTTGTTTTGCGAAGCAAAAGAAATGCGTGAATGTTTAAAATGCGCACTTCTCTCTCAGGAAACCGACGAGCTCGCTGATATTGAGGCGCACCTGCTCCATGGAGTCGCGGTCGCGGACGGTGACGGTGTTGTTTTCCAGCGTGTCGAAGTCGATCGTGATGCAGTAAGGGGTGCCGATCTCGTCCTGACGGCGGTAGCGCTTGCCGATGGAACCCGCCTCGTCGTAGGCGACGGGGAAGTGCTTTTTGAGCTGAGTTAAAATTTCCTTCGCCTTGGGCGCGAGGTTCTTTTGAAGGGGCAGGACTGCCGCCTTGTACGCCGCGATGGCGGGGTGGAAGTGCATCACGACGCGCACGTCGCCGCCTTCGAGCGTCTCTTCGTCATACGCTTCGGAAAGGACTGCGAGCATCAGGCGGTCTGCGCCGATGGAGTACTCGATGACGTAGGGGATGTACTTCTCGCCCGAGACGGGGTCGACGTAAGTGAGGCTCTTGCCTGAATATTCCTGATGGCGGGAAAGGTCGTAGTCGGTGCGGTTGTGGATGCCGTTGAGCTCCGACCAGCCCATCGGGAAGTCGTACTGGATGTCGCATGCCGCCCTTGCGTAGTGGGCGAGCTTGTCGTGATCCTTGAAGCGGAGGTGTTCTGCGTTGAAGCCGAGGTCCAAAAGGAACTGCCATGCCTTCTCTTTGAATTCGGCGTAATATTCGGCGTCCGTACCCTCTTTGCAGAACCACTGGTGCTCCATCTGCTCGAACTCGATGGTGCGGAAGATGAAGTTGCCAGGGGTGATCTCATTGCGGAACGCCTTGCCCACCTGCGCGATGCCGAAGGGCACTTTGGCGCGCGTGGTGCGCTGCACGTTGAGGAAGTTGACGAATTCGCCCTGCGCCGTTTCGGGGCGGAGATAAATTTTGTTCTGGCTCTCGTCGGTGACGCCGCGGGAGGTCTCGAACATGAGGTTGAAGGTGCGGATGTTCGTCCAGTTGAACTTGCCGCAGACGGGGCAGCAGACGTGGTGCTCCTGAATGTACTGCTCCATCTCCTCGTTGGTCATGAGGTCGGGGTTGACTTTGCCCTTGGAGTGCGCTTCGATGAGGTTATCGGCGCGGTGGCGGCTCTTGCATTCCTTGCAGTCCATCTTGGGGTCGGAGAAAGAGGTGGTATGCCCGCTCGCTTCCCATACGCGGCTGTTCATGAGGATGGCGGCGTCCACGCCGAAGGAGTTGTCGCTCTCCTGCACGAAGCGCTTCCACCAGGCGCGCTTGATGTTGTTCTTGATCTCTACGCCCACGGGGCCGTAGTCCCAGGTATTGCCCATGCCGCCGTAGATCTCGCTGCCGGGGAAGATGATGCCCCTGTTCTTGCAGAGGGCGACGAGCTTGTCCATCGTGACTGTTTTCTTTGCCATATCATACTCCGAAATGCGGCGCTTGCCGCGTTGTTTTCCAAAGGGTAGTATAGTATTTTTAGGCGCGATTTGTCAATCGTTTCACGCCCGTGAAATGGGGAAGCGGGGAAAATTGCGCCCCCTCCCGCGCAAAGAGCAAGCCCGTTCTGCATAAATTTTGCAAAAGCGGGCGGAAAGAGTACCCAATTTGAGTATTCTGTGGTATAATAGGGCGAGAAAACACCGTGCGGCGCTCTGCTGCCCGCACGCCATCAGGAGCAGGATATGGCAGAAGCGACTAACTTCATCGAACAGATCGTGGAGAGCGACCTTGCGGAGGGGAAAGTTTCGGCGGTGCAGACGCGTTTCCCCCCCGAACCCAACGGATATCTGCACATCGGGCATGCCAAGAGCATGTTCGTCAACTTCGGCACGGCGCTCAAATACGGCGGCAAGTGCAATCTCTTCTTCGACGACACCAACCCCAGCAAGGAAAAGACGGAATTCGTGGACGCCATCCGCGCGGACATTCATTGGCTGGGCTATGAGTGGGCGAGGGAGTGCTACGCTTCCGATTTCTTCGATACCATCTACGAGTATGCGGAACAGCTCATCCTGGACGGCAAGGCGTTCGTGTGCGATCTTTCCGCCGAGGAGATCAAAAATACGCGCGGCACGCTCACCGAGCCCGGGCAGGAGAGCCCTTTCAGGGACCGCACGATCGAGGAAAACCTGCGCCTCTTCCGCGAGATGCGGGAGGGCAAGTACGCGGACGGCGAAAAGTGCCTGCGCGCCAAGATCGACATGGCGTCGCCCAACCTCAACCTGCGCGACCCCGTCATCTACCGCATCCTGCACGTTGCCCATCACCGCACGGGCGACAAGTGGTGCATCTATCCCATGTACGACTACGCGCACCCCATCTGCGACTATTTGCAGGGCGTGACGCACTCCCTCTGCACCCTCGAATTCGAAGATCACCGCCCCCTCTATGACTGGGTGGGCATCAATCTGGGATTCGCGCCCAAGCCGAGGCAGATCGAATTTGCCCGCCTCAACATTACCAACCTCGTCATGAGCAAGCGGTACTTGAAAAAGCTCGTCGAGGAGGGCTCCGTGCACGGCTGGGACGACCCCCGCATGCCTACCTTGGCGGGGCTCCGCAACCGCGGCGTGCCCGCTGCCGCCATCCGTGACTTCTGTGAGCGCGCGGGCGTCACCAAAGCCAACTCCGAGTGCGAGATCGGCTACTTCGAGGCGGTCATCCGCGACTATCTCAACGCCCATGCGCCCCGCGCCATGGCGGTCGCAGAGCCCTTGAAGCTCGTCATCACCAACTACGAGGGGAGCGAGGAAGTGGACTTCGATATCAACCAGCTCGACCCCGAGGCGGGCACGAGAAAGGTGCGCTTCTCGGGCGAGCTCTACATCGACGGGAGCGATTTCTCCCTCGACCCTCCCCCCAAGTATCACCGCCTGAAACTGGGCGGCAACGTGCGCCTCAAAAACGCCTACATCATCCGCGCCGACGAAGCCGTCAAGGATGAGAACGGCAACGTCACCGAGGTGCGCTGCACCTACTTCCCTGAGAGCCGCAGCGGGAACGACAAGAGCGGCATCAAGGCGAAGGGCGTCATCCAGTGGGTGGATGCGGGAACGTGCGTGGACGCCGTTTTGAAGCAGTACGACCACCTTTTGAAGGACGCGGACTACGCGGGGCAGGACTTCAACGAACGCCTCAACCGCGACAGCGAGCATATCTTTGCGGCAAAGGCCGAGCCCTATCTTGCCGAAGTCCCCGAAGGGAGCGACTTCCAGCTCCTGCGCGTGGGGTACT
>DXAJ01000067.1 GCA_019117085.1 Candidatus Gallimonas gallistercoris | reverse complement strand
GCAGCCCCATCCGCGAGAGAGGCGGCGCGTTCTCCGAGGCTTACCTCGGCAACATGACGAAAGGAGTTCTGGCGGGAAAAAGAGAACTGCCGTTTTCGTAAACGAACCTACTAAAATCAAGGCGACTCCCTCAGTCGCCTTCGGCGACAGCTCCCCCAATCCCGCCCAAAAAAATACTGCGTCTTTTTTGGGGGCCCCGGGGAGGGAGCCAAGAAGGTTATCTCTCCTCTGTTTCTAAAATGAAATGAGCCGAGCAGGGTTTCCCTGCGCTGGCTCACTCAATTTGCCCTATGCTTAGGGCTTATTGTTCTTAGAATGACAAATGGGTGCGCGGGCGATAACGCCGCTTAAAATCGCGGCAGTTCACCCCTCACGACTTTTTTGTGCTCGCACAAAAAAGTGTGAACTATTCTTTATAAATAAACCTATGGCAGTGCTCGCATTCGATGACGTTACCGCCTTCGAGCGCGCTCTGCTGGGCGATGGCGAAATCCATGCCGCAGATACACCGCCCGTTCGTCAAAGGCACGATGACGGGGAAGATGCGGTCTTTGCGCTTGGCTTTATAGCGGGCGAGGATATCGGCGGGAATGTTTTTGCCGATCGCGTCGAGGCGGTCGCCGATCGCCTTCACCTCATCCGCGCGGGACGCCTTGACCTCTTTGAACTTTTCGTTATATTCCTTATACTGCTTCTGCATGGAGATGGTCTGCTTCTTCATGCGGCGGTACTCCTCGCAGGCGTTCTCGATCTCGGAGACGAGCTTTGTAAGCTCGTTTTTGAGCGAACGCAGCTGATCGGAGAGCGTCTGCACCTTCTTTTTATAGAAGGCGACGTCTCCCCCCGCCTCCACCATCTCGTCGATCTCGGCGTATTCCAGGATCGCCTTGTTGAGCTCCTGATAGTTAAAGGTGAGGCGCATCGCCATCTCTTTGAGTTCGCGGGCGCGGGCGTCCATCGCTTCGAGCTTTTCCGCCGCCGTCTCCATGAACTTCTTGGCCTGGACGTACTTCTTGCGCTCGTCGCTTTGGGAAATTTCCTGTTCGATCTTGCGGAGTTCCGCATCCACCTTCTGATATTCGAGTAATTCCTTCGAAACTGCCATGTTTTGCTCCTTTCCCTGCCGCTTGCGGCAGGCGATTTATAATAGGCGCGCGTCCTCAAAGAACGCACATTCGATGTCTGTCTTTTCCTTCACGCGTTCGAAAAAGCGCTTGAAGCCGTAATTTTCCGCCGCATAGTGGGTGAGGAGCAGCACGTTCATGCCGTTTTCCACCGCCATCGCGACGAGATGATGCTTGGGATCGGACGAGACGAAGGTATCCGCTCCCGCTTGAAGGGCGAAAGAAACGCTCTTCTCGTCCATGCCCGCGCCGCAAAAACTTGCGACCCGTTTGACGGGCCGATCGCCGTAGGCGACGAGCCGTTCGGTGCAAAAGGTCTCTTTGACGCGCGCCGCATATGCCGCAAGCGGCGTTTTTTCCACTTCGAAGACGCGCCCGTATGCGCCGCCTTCCAACCGTTCATAGAGGGCTAGTGCCTGCTCCCCGCCGAGGCCGTGCATGAGGCTCTCGTCGATGCCGCCCGCCGCCATATCGAGGTTGAGATGGGCGGAGAGGACGGAGATGCCCTCTCTTGCCGCCGCGAGAATGTTTGCCCCCGCGCCTTCGGGCGTCAGGCTTTTGAGGGGCGCGTAGATGGCGGGATGATGGGTGACGATGAGCTCCGCCCCGAGCTCCTTCGCTCTTTTCACGGCAGCCGCCGAAAGATCGAGCGAAAAGAGCGCTTTTTTTACGTCCCGCCCGCAGTCGACGAGCAGCCCGCTGTTGTCGTATGCTTCGAACGCTTCGCAGTACGCCCTGCTCAGAGAGAAGGGCGCGATCGCATCGACCAATTCATACATCTCCTTCGATCGCATCGAGAATGACCTCCAATTCGTACTGTCTCTTCCTGAGCTCTTCGCGGCTCTCATGGCTCATGACGGAGGAGAAAAGGCGCTCGCGGAGCTTTTCCCGCTCCCCTCTTATCCACTTCAAAAAGGCGGGAGAGGGAGAACGCAGATTGTCTCTGCCGAAGCGCAGCTCCCAATCGGTGTAGTCCGCGGCGGCGCTTTTAGAAGAGGGCGCCTCGCCCGCGATGAGATCGTAAAACTTGCCGTCCTCGAAGGTATAGTCGAGGGTGATGGAGCAGCCCCTTCCGATCAAGAACCGCCGCACCTTTTCGCTGTTCTTCATGGGCTGTAAGACGAACTTTTTGGGGAGATACCCGCGCTCTAAGATGCGCACGATCTCCTCCCCGCCCATGCCTGCGATGAGGACGAGATCGCACTCTTTGACGCCGTCCAGCCCGTCTGCAACGACGGGGATGCAGCGGCCCTCTTCCACCTCGCGGGCAAGGAGGGTGCGCGCCTTTTTCAGGCTCCCCGCGCTGATATCCGAGATATAGGCGAGGCGGCAGCGGCGGTTTTTCAGCATATACTGCGTGCAGTAGCCGTGATCGCAGCCGATGTCGGCAAACACGTCCGCTTCGGGGAGATGGGAGCAGATGATGTCGATGCGGCCCATTTACTCCAAAAAGTCCTTGAGCTTGCGGCTGCGGCTGGGGTGGCGGAGCTTGCGCAGCGCCTTTGCCTCGATCTGGCGGATGCGCTCACGGGTGACGTTGAATTCCTTGCCCACTTCTTCGAGGGTGCGCGGCTTGCCGTCGTCGATGCCGTAGCGAAGGCGCAGCACCTTCTCTTCGCGGGGGGTGAGCGTATCGAGCACGCTTAAAAGCTGCTCTTTGAGCATGATGAAGGAGACGGAATCGCTAGGCGTCTGCGTCTTGTCGTCCTCGATGAAGTCGCCGAGGTGCGAATCTTCCTCCTAGCCGATGGGCGTTTCGAGAGAGACGGGGTCCTAGGCGATCTTCTGGATCTCCCTGACGCGCGCCACGTCGACGTCCATCGCCGC
>DXAJ01000066.1 GCA_019117085.1 Candidatus Gallimonas gallistercoris | reverse complement strand
GGTCGTCGACCGCCAACCTCTTCTACAACAATTGGCTCAACTTCGTCTACCAGACGACGCCCTATCGCTTTGATTGAGCGAAATATCGTGAACTTTATCAAGAAGCATCAAGAAGCGCCGCCCGCGGCTATGCCGCGGGCGGCGCATTCTTTCCGCGTGCCGCACCTCGGCACGCCTCCTTATTCCCCTTTTAATACAAACGAAAGAACCTCATCGGCGTTTTTAAGCCGCCTGCCCGTTCTGTGCTCTATGAGCATCGCGCACATCCATAGCACGCGCTCCATGTGCGCGCTATCGACCGCGCACACCCCGGCAAGCTCGCCTGCCGTGGGCAGTCTCCCCTGCCCCTTCCAAAACTCCATCCCCGCAAGAAGGTATGCATGTCCCTTCAGATGCGGTTTGATCCCGAGACGTGAAAGTTTTGCGAAAAGTGCTTCCGTATCGCGTTCCGTCCGTCCCATCGCTGTTTCATATCCTCCTTTCATATAGATTTTAGAGTAATCAAAATTATAAAATATCCGCTATTGATTGTAAAGTATTTTCGCGAGCAACTTCGCTTTTTTCCCTGTCGTTTGATGACGAGTTTTGTCGAATTTTGTCGAAAATCCGATCGGGCGTCTGCACGCTCCGACGTTTTCCGCGCCTCTTTGGCACCGTTCAGGAGAAAATGTTGCGTTTCTTGACAAATTCCGTAAAAGGGAGTATAATGAGAGCAAGTGAACAAAGGAGAAAAGAGAATATGATCGAAATAAGAGAAGTCAAAACGCCCAAAGAGCAGCGCGCGTTCGTCAACTTTCCCCTCATGCTCTATAAAGACAATCCCTACTTCGTCCCGCCCCTCTACGCGGACGAAATGAAGCTCTTCAAAAGCAACTATCACTACTACGAGACGTCGGAAGCCGTCTATTTCCTTGCATACCGCAACGGCGAAGTCGTCGGGCGCATTTCGGGCATTTTGCAGAAGGCCGCCAACGAGAAATGGCAGCAAAAGCGCGTCCGATTCACCCGGTTCGACAGCATCGACGACGAGGAAGTAGCTTCTGCCCTCTTTTCCGCCGTCGAGCATTGGGCGAAAGCAAAGGGCATGGAGGAAGTCGTCGGCCCCCTCGGCTTTTCCGATTTCGAGCGCGAAGGCCTGCTCATCGAGGGCTTCGAGGAGCTCTCCACCTTCGAAGAGCAGTACAACTACCCCTACTATCAAAAGCTCATCGAAAATTTAGGGTATCAGAAGGACGTCGACTGGGTGGAGCACAAGCTCTATCCCCCCAAAGAGCCCGACAAGCGCCTCCCCGAACTGCGCGACAAGATCATGAAGCGCTACAAAGTGCATCTGAGCGAAACAAAGTCGGCAGACGAGTTCATCCGCCTCTATAAAGATGACTTCTTCCGCATCCTCGACGAGACGTATGCCGAGATCTACGGCACCGTGCCCTTCACCGAGAACATGAAAAAGGAGCTCATCAAGAGCTTCCGCCAGATCATCGACATCCGTTATGTCGCCATGATCCTCGACGAGAACGAAAGGCCCGTCTGCTTCGGGCTGTGCTTCCCCTCCATCTCCAAGGCGCTGCAAAAGTCGGGCGGCAGGATGACCATCCCCACCCTCTTCCGTGTCTTGAAGGCGGTCAGAGAGCCCGAGATCATCGATCTTGCCCTCATCGGCGTGCTGCCCGCCTACCGCGGCGTCAGCCTTGTGATGATCGACGCCATCGGCCGCATGATGACGGAAGGCACCGCAAAATACTGCGAGACCAATTTGAACCTCGAGGAGAACTACAACATCCTCAACCAGTGGAAGCACTTCGACAACGTCCTTCACAAGCGCCGCCGCTGCTTCATCAAGAAGATCTGATCACCGCTTAAAAAAGGCGCAGCCAAGCAGGCTGCGCCTTTTTTTGTTTCAGAAAAGTCCCTTCAACGCGGGATAGAGTTTGGTGAAGTGGCGGTACTTTTGTTCGTACGCCGCGGCGATCGCGGGATCGGGCAGCACCGTCTCTTTGATGTGCACGATCGCATCCGCCGCCTCCTGCACGGAGCGATACTCCCCGCAGCCCACCATCGCAAGCATAGCTGCGCCGAAGCCGGGGCCCTGCTCGGTCTGCGGCAGATCGACGGGCATATTCATGACGTTCGCCACGATCTTGCGCCAGAGCGGGCTCTTTGCGCCGCCGCCACACAGCTTGGTGCGGGGAATTTCCACGCCGTTGCGCCCGGCCGCTTCCAGACAGTCGCGGAGCGCGAACGTCACGCCTTCCAGCATCGCAAGCGTCATCTCGCCGCGTGTCGTATCCGCGCGCATGCCGATGAACGCCCCGCGCGCCGAGGTATCGTTGTGCGGGCTGCGCTCGCCCATGAGGTACGGCAGGAAGAAGACATCGTTTTTGCCCATCTTTTCTTCGAGCCCCGCCTCTTCCTTCTTGTAATCGTCCGATCGCAGGATGCCGTTCACCCACCAGCTGTTGCAGCTTGCCGCCGACAAGATGCACCCCATGAGGTGCCAGCCGCCGTCTGCATGACAGAAGGAGTGCAGGGCATTCACCTTGTCTTCCTGATAGCGCTTAGAGGAGACAAAGAGGGTGCCGCTCGTGCCGAGGGAAATGTTGCAGCCCCCCTCGCCCACGACGCCCGTCCCGACGGCAGCGGCGGCATTGTCCCCCGCTCCCGCGATGACTTTGACGTCCGAAGAGAGCCCCAGCGCCTCCGCAGTCTCCTGTTTCAGCGTGCCGACCGCCTTGAAGCTTTCATAGAGCTTGGGCAGCTGCAAGTTGGTGATGCCGAGCTCGCGGCACATATCCATGCTCCAGCGGCGGTGCTTGACGTCGAAGAAGAGCGTGCCGCTCGCATCCGAAACATCGGTCGCGAACGCGCCCGAAAGGCGGTAGCAAAGATAGTCCTTGGGCAGCATGATCTTCTTGATGCGGGCAAAGTTTTCGCTCTCATGCTTTCTCAGCCAAAGGAGCTTTGGCGCGGTGAAGCCTGCGAAGGCGATGTTGCCCGTGTATGCGGAAAGCTTGTCCTTCCCGAATACTTCGTTCAAATACTTGGTCTCCTCCTCCGTCCTGCCGTCGTTCCAGAGGATGGCGGGGCGGATGACTTCGTCCTTTTCGTCGAGGATGACGAGCCCGTGCATCTGCCCGCCGAAGGAGATGCCCTTGACCGCCGCTTTGTCCTGCCCTTCGAGCAGCGCTTTGAGCCCGCGAAGGGCGGCGTCGTACCAGTCTTCGGGGTTTTGTTCGCTCCAACCGGGCTGAGGATAGAAGACGGGATAGGTCTGCGTGTTTTCCGCCAAAATTTTGCCGTCTGCGGCGACGAGCAGAAGTTTTAAGCCGCTCGTGCCGAGATCGATGCCGATGTAAGTATTCATGCAAGAAACTCCGTTTGTTATTCGAGCATCGCCGCGCGTCCCTTTTCCTTTTGGCGGAGCGCGACGTAAGCGAGGCGAATGTACCCGTATCCGAGCAGATCGGGGGTCGTATTCTTCCCCGCATCCGTCGCGGGATCGCCCGCAAACACGATGCGATGCTTATCGTTCAATTTCATAAAAAGCCCTTTATGCCTCCGCGTCGGGCGGCTGACCGTCGTGGGCGCGCCACTTGCACTCGGTGAGCTGCAGGTCGGTAAAGACCGCTTCAAACGAGGACTCCTCGGGGCTGCACGCGTAAATGCCGAGACTGATCTCCTCGGGAAGGTCGAACATATGCGCAATGCGCATCTGATGAAATATAACGCCGTCCTCGGAATTTTCGATGCAGAAATCGTCCTCCCTGCGGCTGAGGCGGAACCACATCTCCCTGACGGGCGAAATGTCCGTCGAGCTCCAGTCGGAATAGCCGCGGTTGGTGACGACCGCCCCCAGGCGGCAATTACGCCCGTCTTCGTACTCGATAGACCCCTTGAGCCAGCTGTCGCTGCCAAGATACAGCGCGACGCCTGCCTGATCGAAGCGGCGGCGGTAGTCGAACTGCGCCTTCACCGTGAAGGAAAAGAACTTCTCACACGTCTTAAACTGCAGGACGGGCGCGCTGTCGTTGCGGAAGTGATAGTACGTCCGCTGCCATAGGTCGGTGTGCGGCTCTGTCCCAAACAAGACGCGGCTCTTTGTCACCTGCGCCTTTTGGGGCGGACGCGTCCACTCCATCGTGCGTGCGTCGAACATCGTTACGCCTCGAAAGGGTTTTCCGTCTTATAGAGCATACCTGCGGGCCGATTGAAGCCGATGCTCTCCGCGCCGAGGTACTTGAAGACTTCGAAGAGCGCCTTGCCGAAGTGCCCGAACGCGACCGCGCCGTGATGAGGGAACCCGCCCTCGATGAGCACATGGCTGTAGAAGCGCTTCATCTCGCGGATGGCGAAAATACCGATCGAGCCGAAGGAATGGGTGGGAACGGGCAGCACTTCGCCCTCTGCAACGTAGGCACGCAGCTTGTTGTCTGCCGTCGACTGCAAACGGAAGAAGGTGATCTTGCCGGGGACGATGTCGCCCTCGAGCGTGCCGTTCGTGACTTCCACGGGAAGCGAACGCGCCATGATCTTCTGGTACTTCATCTCGGGCTTGCAAATTTTACCCGCGCAGGTGTTGCCGCAGTGGAAGCCCATGAAGGTATCGGTGAGCTTGTATTCAAACTTGCCTGCAATGCCCTCGTTGTAAAGATCCTTGGGCACCGTGTTGTTGATGTCAAGAAGCGTCACCGCGTCTTCGCTCACGACCGTACCGATGAACTCACTGAGCGCGCCGTAGATATCCACTTCGCAGGAGACGGGGATGCCTCTGCCCGTTAAGCGGCTGTTCACATAGCAGGGCACGAAGCCGAACTGCGTCTGGAAAGCGGGCCAGCACTTGCCTGCGATCGCCACATACTCGCGGCTTCCTTTATGCGCCTCCACCCAATCGAGAAGGGTGAGTTCATACTGCGCAAGCTTGTTGAGGATCTCGGGCTTCTTGTTGCCCGCGCCGAGCTCCTTTTCCATATCCGCGACGACTTCGGGGATGCGGGCATCGTTTGCATGCTTGTGGAACGCTTCGAAGAGGTCGAGCTCGCTGTTCTCCTCCACTTCGACCCCGAGGTTATAGAGCTGCTGGATGGGCGCGTTGCAGGCAAGGAAGTTCATGGGGCGAGGCCCAAAGGTGATGAGCTTTAAACGCTTGACCGCATACACCGCGCGCGCAATGGGAAGGAAGGCGTGGATCATGTCCGCACACTCCTCGGCATCTCCCACGGGATATTCGGGGATGTACGCCTGCACGCCGCGCAGCTTCAAGTTATACGAAGCATTCAGCATGCCGCAGTATGCGTCGCCGCGGGAATCTGCAAGCGTGGGGATGTTCTCCTCTGCCGCCGCGCAGAACATGACGGGCGCGTTCATCCGCTGCGCGTACTCTTTTGCGAGCATCGTCTCGGAAATTTCGGGACCGAAGTTGCCGAGGTACACGCAGAGCGCGTTGCAGCCCTCTTTTTCAAGATCTGCAAGCGCCTCTCTCATCTGCACTTCGCTCTCGACGATGCACACCGGGCACTCGTAGATATCGCCCTTGCCGTACTTCTTCTCGTACGCCGCAACGAGCGCCTTGCGGCGGTTCACGGAAAGGCTTTCGGGGAAGCAATCGCGGCTCACCGCCACGATGCCCACTTTCATTTTGGGAATGTTTTGCATAATGGTTTCCTCCTGTTGATCTTCAAAATTTGTCTGCGGGAAGCGCTTGTGTTCCCCGCTCCTCTATTTTACACCATAGAAAGAGCGCGGTCAAGAGGTGCGGGAAAATTTCTTATTTTCATAGGTCCTTCCCGTATTTTATACTGTAAGGGAATAATAGGAACCCGATCAAAAGCGCGTATTTTGCCCCGATACTGCGTTAAGGCCCTTGACCGTGCGCTCGGCACGGTCTGCGGTCCTTGCCTTGTCTGGGGGCAAAACCGCGGCTTTTGATTGCTTCGCACTCTGGGCGAGTAGATCTTGAGATGCTTTGCCGCGAAGAGGATGCAGCAGTACCCGCG
>DXAJ01000065.1 GCA_019117085.1 Candidatus Gallimonas gallistercoris | reverse complement strand
GCGAGAAGAACGCTGTTCCCTGCTATTTTCTCTCCACCCATCATTATCCAGGCGACGCTTTCGGCACTACCTTCTCCATGAAGGACGCTTTTACGATGATGCGTATCGCAAAAAATGCGGCGAAGGATAAGATCGGGCTTTCTTCCGCCATGCAAAACCTGTTTTTCCGTCCCAAAGTTTATAAGACGTGGCGGAAGGGCGTGCTCTCCGAACTCGACGAGCGTGCAAAACAGCAGGCAGGCGGCAAACCGCTCTTTATGACGGAGTGGAACTCGATGGCGGTGTTCGCCTCGCCCGTGCACGACGAAAAGTTTTCGGCGGCGTTCATCGTCAAAACGGTGCTCGATTCCGCTCATCTGATGGACGGCTATATGTTCTGGTGCTGCTCGGATATCTACGAGGAACAGTTCATGCTCGGAAAGCGCTTCCACGGCGGTTTCGGGCTCGTCAATAACGAGGGCATTCCCAAGCCCAACTTCTGGGCGTTCAAGCTGCTCTCAAAGTTATACCCGCAGCGCATCGTTTTGCCGAAACAACAGGGCGATGTCGAATACGCCGCCTTTACCGACGGCAAAAACGTGCAGGTATTATTGTATGCGCAGGATATGGACTATTTCAAGCGCGATACGCACGAAGTGACGCTCTCTTTGAACGTTCCCGCCCGCCGCGTTCTTGCCGAGCGCATCGACGATACACACTGCAACCCCAAGGCGGAATGGCAGAAGCTGGGCTCGCCCGACCTTCTGACGAGGGAGGAAGTCGCCGCCATCAAGCAACGCTCGCGCCTTTGTGCCGAGGAAGTGCCGTTTTCTTCGGACGGCGGCAGATCGATCGTGCAGGCGGTTCTTTCCGCCAATGATGTTGTGCTCTTCACATTTGAAGCATAAAATATCCCCTCGGCGCTGTGCCGAGGGGCTTTTACATCTTGCGGTTTTGCACGCCTCGTGATATAATGAGGCAAACGCTTTCAGGAGAGAAGGATGAATAAGACGGTCGAACGGGCAAATGCTTTCATCAAAGAACACAGCAGCAAAACAGAGGGGCGCTATCGCCCGCGCTTTCATGCGTGCGTTCCCGTGGGTTGGGCGAACGACCCGAACGGGCTCATCTTCTTCGGCGGGGAAGCGCACCTTTTTTGCCAATACAATCCCTATCATCCCTATTGGGAGAGCATGCATTGGGGGCATTTTGTCTCTCGCGATCTCATCCGCTGGGATTTTCTGCCCGTGGCGCTCGCGCCCGATCAAAACTATGACTGCGGCGGCGGGTGCTTTTCGGGTACGGCGTTGGAGCACGAGGGAAAGCTTTTTCTGATGTATACGGGCGTTGCAAAGAACGTGCAGCAGCAGTGCCTTGCTGTTTCCGAAGACGGCGTCACGTTTGAAAAGGCGGCTTCCAACCCCGTCATTCCTGCTTTGCTCCTCCCCGAAGGCTGTTCTGGGCGAGATTTTCGCGACCCCAAAGTGTTCAAGCGGGAAGGCATTTTTTACTGCATCACAGGCGTTCGCGACGGGAAGACGGGCGATCTGCTTCTCTTCCGTTCGCTCGATCTTCTTGAATGGTCTTTCGTGGGGCGGCTGCGGCGGGGCGCGTCGTCTTTGACCGCAGCCAGTCGGGCGCCGACCAAAGAGGGAGCGAAAAAGAGTCGAACGTGCGCGTCCTGCCCCTTCCCCTCGAGAACGGCATCATCTCCTTCCGCATCTTTTTGGACGTTTCGAGCGCGGAAGTGTTCTTAAACGGCGGGAAGGGCGTGATGACGGGAAACATCTATGCCGACGAGGGCGATACGGGCATCTCCTTCTTTTCGGAGGGCGGTGATGCAACGCTCCTCTCAGTCAGAAAATACGATCTGGAATTGATATAAAAAAAGAGCCTGCGAAGCACGCGCAGGCTCTTACAATTATATCTTTCTGAATACAGGGATGCGCTCGATGGGGGCGGGGACGGTCGCCGTTGTGCCGCCCTTATAGAGAGTGCCGTCTTCTGCCATCCAATCGGCGCCTGCGGGGAAATAGACTTCCCGCTCGCGCACGTTCGCTTCGAGCACGGGGCAGACGAGGAGCTTTTCGCCGAGCAAAAATTCCTCGTGCTCCTCCCAGCAGTTCTTGTCCTTCGGGAAGGAGTAGAAGAGGGGACGGATGACGGGCGCGCCTTCCTCGTGCGCCTTCTTCATGACGTCGCGGAGGTAATCGCGCATCTCTTCGCGGCGGCGGATATGCTCTTCCATGACGGACTGCACGAAGGGGGGATACGCCCAGACTTCGTTCTCCGCGCCCGTGAAGCACATGCCGCCCCCGTCTTTGCCGAGCGGCGCTTTGTCGTGGGGGTCTCTGTCGCCGTGCAGGCGCATGACGGGAAGATAGGTCGCAAATTCAAACCAGCGGGCAAGCAGTTCGTGGAAGGCGGGGTCGTGGATATTGCCGCCGTGGAAGCCGCCGATATCCGCCGTCCACCAGGGGATGCCCGCCATCGCCATATGGAGCCCGGCGTTGTACTGATTGCGGAGCGCCTTAAAAGTGGAGGGCACGTCTCCGCTCCACACGAGCGCGCCGTACTTGGCGCTCCCTGCCCAGGCGCAGCGGATGAGGTTGACGATTTTGTCTTCGCCCTCCGCTTTCATGCCCTCGTAGAAGGCGCGGGCGTACTGCACGGGGTATTCGTTGGCGCATTCGAGCGCGGGGCCGTCGTAGTAGCGGTAGAGCTCCCAGTCGGCGACGGTGTATTCGGGCTCCGCTTCGTCCAGCCAGAAGAGGGTGACGCCGTTCTTTCTGTAATTTTCCTTGCAGCAGTTCCACACGAATGCGCGCGACTCGGGGTTGGTGGCGTCGAAGAACTGTTCAAAGCCCCAGCAGTCCATCGTGACGGCAAGCCCCCTGTCGACGCGGACGAGGAGATCGCGCTCCTCCATCTCACGGTAGTGGACGGAATTTCGATCGACGGTCGGCCAGATGGAGACCATCAGCTTCATGCCCATGCTCTCGAGCTCTTCCGTCATCGCTTTGGGGTCGGGCCAATAGCGCTTGTCGAACTGCCAGTCGCCCTGCTGCGTCCAGTGGAAAAAGTCGACGACGATGACGTTCACAGGGATGTTGCGGCGGTGATATTCGCGCGCGACGGAAAGCAGCTCTTCCTGCGTCTGATAGCGCAGCTTGCACTGCCAGAAGCCGAGGCCGTATTCGGGCATCATCGGGGGCTTGCCCACGACTTCCATGTAAGAAGTCAGAATGGCGGAAGGGGTGTCGCCCGCCGCGATCCAATAGTCGATCTGCTTGGAGGAGCGGGAGGTGAATTCGGTGTAGTTGGTGCCGAGCGTCGCCCTGCCCACCGAAGGGTCGTTCCAGAGGAGCCCGTAGCCGTTCGACGAGAGCAGGAAGGGGACGCTCGCCTGCGTGTTCTTCTGTTCGAGTTCGAGCGTGGAGCCCTTCAAATCAAAGGTGGGCTGCTGATACTGCCCCATGCCGAAGAACTTTTCGTCGTTGGGTTCATAGCGCACGCGGAGGGCGTAGTTGTCTCCGCCCACCGAGCGGTATTCCCTGCCCGCGGCGCGCAGCTGCGAAATTTGGTCGAGTTCCCGCCAGCCTTCGGTGCCGTATTCCCAGGTGCGGTAATACTCTTTGAGGAGCAGTTTCCCCTGCGTGTTGTAAAAGGCGATCTTGCCGTATTCCGTCACTTCGGCGCGGATATTTCCGTTTTCGATGACGGCGAGATGTTCGCCGATCTCCACTTTTGCGGGGTGCTGCATGGGGGTGTCGAGCGCCCAATCTCTCCCCGAAAAGGCGCGGTTCTGCGTGGCGGTGAGGCGGAGCCCCTTCCCCCAGGCGCAGATCCTCAAAAGTTCTCTGCGGCGGCGGAAATAAAGCGCGCCGTCCTGTTCAAACAAAAATTGCATAAGTTCCCCCCTATGGTTTGATCGGCTCGATTATAGCACGCTTTTTTCCTCCTTGCAAGAGGGTTTTGCAAAATATCTCCGTCCTTTTTTCGGCGAATTTTGCAAGGCGTTTGACATTTCGCGCTTTCTCGTGCTATAATCGGGGCATGAAGATCTACGAATTGTTAAACAAAAAGCGCACGCTTTCCTTTGAAGTGTTCCCGCCCAAGCGCGCGTACGTCGGCACGAAGGGGGTGTTTGCGACCATCGACGCGTTGAAAGAGCTCTCGCCCGACTATATCAGCGTCACATACGGGGCGAGCGGAAGCAACAGCCGCAACGCCGCCGAGATCGCGGGATATATCAAAAAGAGCGGGATCGAACCCCTTGCCCATCTTACGGGCGGGCCCTCGTCGCCCGAGGACATCGACCGCACGGCTGAGGAGTTTTTGTCGCTCGGCGTTGAGAACGTGTTGGCGCTCCGCGGGGATAAGCCCGTCGATTACGAGGCGGAGTACTGCAAGTACTTCCCGCACGCGACCGACCTTATGGAATACTTGAAAAAATATCCCTTTGCGCTCGCGGGCGCGGCGTATCCCGAAGGACATCCCGAGTGCGATACCCTCTATAAGGACCTTGCCGCCCTCAAACGCAAGCAGGACTGCGGCGCGAAGTTCTTCGTCACCCAGCTCTTTTACGACAATTCGTATTACTACCGCCTTGTCAACGAGGCGAAGAAGATCGGCGTCACCGTGCCCGTCATCCCGGGCATCATGCCTCTTTTGAAGGTGCAGAACATCAAGCGCGTCAAAGAAATGTGCGGCAGCGCCGTGCCCCTCGAATTCCGCAACATGATCGAGGTGTATTCCGAGCGCCCCGCCGTGATGGAGGAGATCGGGCTCAACTACGCCGTCTATCAGATCATCGACCTCATCGCAAAGGGCGCGCCCGGCATCCACCTCTATATCATGAACAACGCGGGGGCGGCGCACGCCATCTATTCCCGCCTCGAGAGGGTGTTCCGTGAATTATTCTGACCTAAATGCGCTCATCCTCACCTATCTCGGCTTTCACGGCGCGGGGAACGAGGAGACGGAGGCGCTCATTTCGGAAGTGCTGCCACGCGTGGAGCAAGCGGCGCGCTTTCGCCGCAGCGAGGGGCGCTTTACGGCGCTCCCCTTGTTTTTGCAGAAGGAGCCCTATTTGAGCTTTCTTTCGGGGTGTTCCTCCGTCGTTTTGGAAGCCGTGACGCTGGGCGGGGAGGTCGATCTTCTCATCCGCAGGCTTTCGAAGGAGGACGTCTATAAAAGCTTTGTCGCGGACGCGTGTGCGAGCGCGCTTTTAGAGGCGCTTGCCGACGAGGCGGAAGAGCCTTTGGGGAAACAGCGCACCTATCGCTTCTGCCCGGGCTACGGCGGGAGCGACATTTTGGATGTCAAATATATCTTAGAAGCGGTGCGGGGAGACCGCATCGGCATCACGATGCAGCAAAGCGGGCTCATGCTGCCGCAAAAGACGATGGCGGGCTTTGTCGGCATCGGAAAGACGGCGCATAAGTCGTGCGCAGGCTGTATCCTGAACGAACACTGCGCCTACCGGAAGGAGGGAAGGGTATGTTACGCAAAGTAGTGGTCATCGACGGGGGATTCGGCAGCGAGCTTGAACGCCGCGGCGTGCTTGCCGCCGTTCCCGAAGATCTCAACCTCACGGACGGGGAGACCGTCCGTTCCATCCACCGCGCCTATGCGATGGCGGACATCATCACGACCAACTCCTTCGGGCTCAACCGCATCAAGTACCGCGGGAAGTTCTCGATCAAAGAAGTCGCCGAAGCGGCGATATCAAACGCGCGGACGGCGGGCAAAAAAGTGTTTTTCGACATCGGTCCCACGGGCGGCATGATGCAGCCCCTCGGCACGCTCACCTTTGAAGAAGCGTTCGAAGCGTTCTCCGAGATCGCCGCATGCACGAAGGAGCTCGTCGACGGGTATATCGTCGAAACTTTTTCCGATCTTTTAGAACTCAAAGCGTGCATTTTGGCGCTCAAAGAGCAGACGGAAAAACCCATCTTCGCCACGATGACCTTCGATCAGTCCTGCCGCACGCTGAACGGCACCACGCCCGAGATCGCGGCGGCGCTCCTTGAAAATCTGGGCGTTTCCGCGCTCGGCGTCAACTGTTCTTTGGGCCCTCGGGAATTGAAGCCCGTCGTTGAGCGCTTTTTGTCCGTTTCTCATCTTCCCGTCATCGTGCAGCCCAACCGCGGCATCCCGACATTCGAGGACGGAAAGACCGTCTATTCTTTGAGCGTCGAAGACTTCATGGCGCCTATGGAGGAGTTCATCCAAATGGGCGTCTCCGTTGTCGGCGGCTGCTGCGGCACGACGCCCGAATTTACCGCGCGGCTTGCAAAGTTTTCGGGAAAAGAAGTCGAACAGCCCGAACCCGCATTTGAGACCGTCGTCACTTCTTCGACCCGCCGCGTCGTCTTGAAAGGAGCGCGCATCTGCGGGGAACGGCTCAACCCCACGGGCAAAAAGAAGCTCAAAGAGGCGCTTTTGAAGGGGGATATGGACTATCTCGCGCGCGAGGCGATCGCCCAAGAAGAGGCGGGGGCGGAACTGCTCGATCTCAACGTCGGCGTTCCGGGGCTCGACGAGCCCGCCGTCATGGAACGCGCCGCGGCGGCAGTTGCGGAAGCGACCGACCTTCCCTTGCAGATCGACTCCTCCGACCCCAAAGCCATCGAGGCGGGCATCCTGAAATATAGCGGCGTGCCCCTTGTCAACAGCGTCAACGGAGAGGGTGCGGTGATGGACGCCGTCTTCCCCCTCGTCAAAAAGTACGGCGCCGTCGTCTTGGGGCTCACGATGGATCGAAATGGCGTGCCGCGGACGGCAGAAGAGCGCCTACAAATCGCCGAGCGCATCCTTTCCCGCGCCGAAGAGTACGGCATCCCTCGCCACAGGGTGATGATCGATACTCTCGTGTTAACGGCGTCCGCCGAACAGCCCCTCGTCAAAGAGACGTTGAAGGCGCTTTCTCTTGTAAGGAATTTGGGCGTTCAGACGGCGCTCGGCGTTTCCAACGTCTCCTTCGGGCTTCCCGACCGCCCGCGCCTCAACCGCGCCTTTCTTGCGGCGGCGCTTCAAGCGGGTCTCACGATGCCCATCATGAACCCCATGGACGGCGAGATGTCGGGCACGGTGTATGCCTTCCGCGTGCTCTCGGGCGAGGACGAGGGCGCAGAGGATTATATTTCTCGCTATGCGGGCGCTTCGAACGCCCCCCTCGCCGCTGCGCCCAAGGTGAGCGAAACCGCATCTCCCGTTTTTACGCTCTCCGAGGCCGTCCGCCGCGGAAGGAAGGGGGAGGCGCGCGCCCTCACCGAGGAAGAACTCCAAGAAAAAGCGCCGATGGACGTTGTGAACGGCATCCTCATCCCCGCGCTCGAGGAGGTGGGGCGGCTGTACGATCGGGGCACGCTCTATCTTCCCCAGCTCATCGCGGCGGCGGAGGCCGCCAAAGAGGCGTTTGCGGTGCTCGGGGAGAAATTCGAGCGCAAAGGCGCGGGTCGCGGCAAAGTGGTGCTCGCGACTGTCAAGGGCGACGTCCACGACATCGGCAAGAATATCTGCAAAGTGGTGCTCGAATCTTATGGCTTTGAAGTTACCGATCTCGGCAAAGATGTGCCAATCGAGTGTGTCGTTCAGGCGGTGCAGCGCGAACAGCCGCTCTGTGTGGGGCTTTCGGCGCTCATGACGACGACGGTGCCCAACATGCGCTCGACCATCGAGGCGCTCCGTGCGGCTGGCTGCAAAATACCCGTTTTTGCGGGCGGTGCGGTGCTCAACGAAGAGATCGCGAAAGAGATCGGCGCCGACTATTATACCGCGAACGCCTTGGAACTCGTCAAGACCATCGAACGCGAACTTTTAAAGTGACATTTCAAAGAAAGACCGCTCCTTTTTTCGGGGCGGTTTTTTCGTGCCGAATTTTGAAATGCCTATTGACAAACGCGCGGAAATGTGTATAATAAATACAAAGACTGTATGCACTGCATACAAAGGGGGCGAACGTGCTGGAACTGAGAAATGTCAAAAAGAGCTTTTCTGACGGCAGGATGCGCATCGACGCCGTCAAAGGGGTCGATCTTTGCTTTCCCGAGCGGGGGCTTTTTTTTCTCGTGGGCAAGAGCGGGAGCGGAAAATCGACGCTTCTCAATCTGCTCGGCGGGCTGGAAAAGCCGACTTCGGGAGAGGTCGTCTATGAAGGAAGGGCACTTTCTGCGATGTCTTCCCGCGAGCTTGATGAGTACCGCGCCCGCACGGTGAGCTTTGTCTTTCAGGAGAAAAACGTCTTCCCCGCGCTCACCGTCGCGGAAAATATCGCCTTTTTGGACGCTTCCGCCCATCCGCAAAAGACCCTGGAAGAGCTGGGCATTGAAGGGCTCTTGGAAAGAAAGGTCAACGAACTTTCGGGCGGTCAGCTGCAGCGCGTCGCCATCGCGAGGGCGCTCGTCCGCGGATGCCGCGTACTGCTTGCAGACGAGCCCACGGGCAATCTCGACCGGGAGACGTCTCGGGAACTCCTTGCAATCGACGAAGAATTCTGCTATAATGGGGAACGTTCGTGGGTCGTGGGCGGCGTCATCCCCATGAAGGGCTTTGAAGCAGCGTAATTCACCCGCGGGCGCAACTTGGTGCTCTCCGATACGAGCGATATGTGCTCTCCCGAATGGGGCGATATCTATCTTGCCGCAAAAGAGAGCTGGCTCGTGAGCGAAGCGGGGCTTCAGTTGTATCTTTCGGAAGGGAAGCGCGAGTACATCCGCAAAGACTGCGAGCGGCTGTATCTGCTTGCCGTCAATACCGAGAGAAATGGCTCCTTCCTCACCGCCTTCGACGACAAAGTCTCCATCTTCTATTTCGGGGAGTGGCTCAAATGCTATTTCTTCCGGGACGGAAAGAACATTCTGGACGCGCTCGAATTTTCCTTTTCCGAACACGCCCGCATCGTATCCGAATGTGAAGCGTTCGACGAACAGCTCAGAGCGGATTCTGAGAAGGTGGGGAAGGGCTATTATACGATCGCGTGCGCTTCGTTAAGGCAGAGCGTCGCCGCGCATAAGCTCGTGGAGACCGAGGACGGCAAGCTCTTATTCCTCTCCAAAGAGAACAATTCTAACGGCTGTATCGGCACGGCAGACGTGAGTTATCCCTCCATCCCGCTCTATCTCCTGTATAACCCCGAACTTGCGCAGGGCATGCTGCGCGGCATCTACGATTTTGCAAAGATGCCCGTGTGGAACTTTGATTTCGCGCCGCACGATCTCGGCACTTACCCGTGGTGTTCGGGGCAGGTCTATGGCACCGCCCAAAGAGACGATAAGTACTGCTGCGGGATGTATGCGACATGGGCTTCCCCCGCACCAATCAGATGCTCTATCTCCGCCCCGCCGAGAGCGAAGTTTACGAAAAGAACATGCAGATGCCCGTCGAAAAGTGCGGCAACATGCTCATCATGCAGGCGGCTGCCATTGCGGCGGGGGCAGAAAAGTCTCTTGCCGAGGAGAATTTCGCTCTCCTTGCAGGTTGGGTGAAATATCTCGAAGAGTTCGGCCTCTCGCCCGAAAATCAGCTTTGCACCGATGATTTTGCTGGTCACCTTGCGGGGAATGTCAATCTCACCGTCAAGGCGCTCGTCGGCATCGAGGCGTTCTCCCTTATCTGCCGCTTTTTTTGGCAAAGAGGAGCTTTCCGAAGAATACGAAAGGAGAGCGCGCTCCTTTGCCGAAGCGTTCCAAGAAAAGACGGGCGGCGGCATCCTGCCCCTTGCCTACGGCGAAAAGGGGACTTTCTCCATCAAATACAATATCCTCTTCGATAAGCTCTTCGGCTTTTCCCTCATCGGGCAGGACGTCTGCGAAGCGGAGACTTCTTATTACATTGAAAAATCAAACCGCTACGGTGTTCCTCTCGACACGCGCGAGGACTACACAAAGGCGGACTGGATCTTGTGGGCGGCTGCGCTCACAGACGAGAAAGAAAAGTGCGAAAAGCTGTATGCGCCCGTGCTTGCCTATCTCAAGGGGACGCCTTCCCGCGTTCCCTTCGGCGATTGGTACTATTCGACGCGCGGCGATATCGTGCATTTCATCAACCGTTCGGTCGTGGGCGGCTGCTTTGCGCCTCTTCTGAAGGTGAGCGGCAAATGTAACGTAAAGCGATAAAACCATGAGGTATTTTATATGAAAAGATTGACAGTCAACGGTCTCTCCGCAGAAGAAAAGCTGCGCCTTATCTGCAGCGACGGCTTCTGGCACACGCCCTCTTTGGGCGGGAAGCTTCCCCGCGTGAGCGTTTCCGACGGCCCCGTGGGGCTGAGAAAGGAGCTGCGCTATGAGGACGGCAGAGTGGAGACCGTCCCTTCCGTTGCCTATCCTGCCGTGCAGAGCCTTGCAAACTCCTGGAGCCGCGAAGGGGCCCGTGCGATGGGGGAGGCGCTTGCCGACGACTGCATCGAAAACGAGGTCGATATCCTGCTTGCACCCGGCGTCAATATCAAGCGCTGCCCTTTGAACGGCCGTAACTTCGAATATTTTTCCGAAGACCCTTATCTTGCGGGAACGCTCGCCTATGAGTATATCGACGGCTTGCAGCAAAGCGGTGTGGGCGCCTGCCTCAAACACTATTACTGCAACAACCTCGAATATAACCGTTTCGAACAGTCGAGCGAAGTGGACGAGAGAACGCTGCGCGAAATTTACTTAAAACCCTTCGAACTTGCCGCAAAGGCAAAGCCCGTTTCCGTGATGTGCGCATACAACCGCATCAACGGCGTGTATGCTTCGGAAAACAAGAAGGGCTTCCGCATCCTGCGCGAAGAATTCGGCTTCGACGGCGCGATCTACTCCGATTGGGAGGCGGTGCGCGACCGCACTGCGGCGTGCAAAGCCGGGCTCGATATCGAATTCCCCTTCAATCAGAAGAACTACGAAAAGCTCGTTGCAGACTATCACGCGGGGCTGCTTTCGGACGAAGAACTCGATGCCTGCGCAGCACGCGTGCTCGATCTTGTCTACCGCGTCGAAGAGATGAAGACAAAGCGGCAGATAAAGCACACCAAGGAAGAGCGCCGCGCCATTGCAAAAAAGCTTGCCGAGGAGAGCATCGTCCTTTTGAAGAACGAAGGCGCGCTGCCCCTTCAAAAGGGCGAAAGTGTCTCGGTGTGCGGCGAATATGCCTGCCCCAAGCGCTATTCGCTCTTCTCGGGCGGCGGTTCTTCGATGGTCAGGAACGACGAGCACTTCTTCGACCTTCCCGCGCTCCTGCGCGAGCGGACGGGGGCGGAAGTCAGATACGACCCTGCCTTTGGGACGCAGGGCATCGTCTCCAACTGGCAGAAGCCGCACAAGGCGTTCCACGACGCTGCCGTCTCCGAGACCGCGATAGTCTGCGTCGGTACGGGTTCGGACATCGAATACGAGGGCGGCGACCGCGCGAACATGCGCCTTCCCGGTCCACAGGAAGAGATGATCTTAGAGGTCGCCCGTCGCAACGAAAACACCGTCGTTGTCATCTTTGCGGGCAGCCCCATCGATATGAGCGCCTGGAAGGACGAAGTCTCCGCGATCGTCTGGGCGGGCTTTTGCGGCGAGAGCGGCGGCGAAGCGCTTGCCGATATTCTTGCTGGGCTCGTTTCTCCTTCGGGCAAGCTTTCCGAGACCATGCCGCTCTCTTTGGAACTGACGCCCGCGTACGGGAGCTATTGCGACGCGCTCGTCGCCCGCTATGAAGAGGGCTTGGACGTCGGCTATCGCTATTACGATACATACAATATCCCCGTTGCGTTCCCCTTCGGCCACGGGCTGAGCTATGCAGACTTTTCTTATTCCGCGTTGAAGGCGCAGGCAGGGGAGAAGCTTTCGCTTTCCTTCTCTTTGGAGAACACATCCGATGTTTCTGCCAAGGAAGTTTACGAAGTGTATGTGCATACCGTCGAGAACTTTGTCTACCGCCCCGAAAAGGAGCTCAAAGCGTATGGCAAAGTGACGCTCGGCGCGCACGAGAAAAAGGAGATCGAGGTGGAACTCGATTCTTCCGCCTTTGCTTACTGGTCGACGGCGACGGACGGCTGGAAGGTGGACGACGGCGTCTATGAGATCATGATCGGCGCCTCCTCGCGCGATATCCGTCTTTCCTTCAAAGTGGAGATCAAGGCGGGCAAACTTACGGTGTTATGACGATGGAAACGCAATTCGACTATATCGACATTCTTTCTCATTTTGCGCTCGACGGCGAGCCCAAGAGCTGTTTCCGCTATGGCGAAGGGCACATCAACGACACTTTCAAGGTGACGATGCAGGAAGCGGACGGGGAGAAGCACTACATTTTGCAGCGCATCAACCACAACCTCTTCCGCGACGTTGAAAAGCTCATGCACAACATCGAGCTCGTGACTTCCTTCTGCCGCGAAAGCGTTATAAAGCGCGGCGGGGATCCGCTGCGCGAGTGCCTCACGCTCATCCGCACCAAAGAGGATGCCGCGTACTACTTCGACGGCGCCAACTATTTCCGTGTGTATGTCTTCATCGAAGGGGCGACTTCCTATCAGAGCGTGCGCACCGAGCGCGACTTTTACGAAAGCGCCGTCGCATTCTGGAACTTTGCGAACCTTCTTTCCGAGTTCGACGCCTCTCGGCTCTACGAAGTGCTCCCCAATTTCCACAACACAAAAGTGCGCTACCGGAACTTCCTTTCGGCGGTGGAAAAAGACGTCTGCGGCAGAGCAAAGGAAGTGGAGCACGAGATCGAGTGGGTGAAGGCGCACAGCTCTCTCTGCGGGAAGCTGGTGGACGCCATCGCCTCGGGGGAGATCCCTCTCCGCGTGACGCACAACGACACCAAGCTCAACAACGTGATGCTGGACGATGCCACGGGCAAGGGGATCGCCGTCATCGACCTCGATACCGTCATGCCCGGCTCTCTTTGCTACGACTTCGGCGACAGCATCCGCTTCGGCTGTAACACAGCGGCGGAGGACGAGCCCGATCTTGAAAAAGTGCATTTCGATCTCGGGCTTTACAAGGTGTATTTAAAAGGCTATCTCTCCGCGGTGGGAGAGGGCATCACGGAGGCGGAAAAGAAGGCGCTGCCGCTCGGCGCGGTCATGATGACCTACGAGTGCGGGATGCGCTTCCTCACCGATTATCTCGAGGGCGATACCTACTTTAAGACGCACCGCGAAAAGCACAACCTCGACAGGGCGCATACGCAGTTCAAGCTCGTCGACGAGATGCTTGCCTCTTTCTCGCAGATGGAGGAAGCGGCGCGATGACGTGTTTGCTTTCGGAAAACACATCGGGCGAAAGAAGCGAGGAATGCCGTTTTTCGTGCGAGTTCCGGAAGTATGCCGCGCACTTTTCCTTTGAAGTTAAGGACGAAGACATCATCAGTCCTTATCGTTCGGACAACGAGGACATCTGGCAGGGGGACGCCGTTGAGGTGTTCCTCTCGCCCGACGGCGACAGAACGCGCTATTTCGAACTTGAAGTTTCGCCCTTTGGCGTCCGTTTTTGGGGAGAAGTCATCAACCGCGACGGGAAGACCCCTCGGCTCAAAAAACTTCCGCCCATGTTCGAAGCGAGTGCGGAGCGCACCGATGAGGGGTACAATGTCCACATTGAACTTCCCTATGGGGAGCTCGGCGCGGTGCTGCCCGAGAATATGGCGTTCAATGCCTTCCGCCTCGACAAAAAGGCGGACGGTCGGCAGCTTTTGTATGCGCTTTCGCCCACTTTTTCCGATAGTTTTCATCGCCCGCAGTACTTTGTGCGGGCAAAGGAGCAGATATGAACTATATTCCGGACGGTTTGGAAGAACAAGCGGCCGTTGCGCGGACGACGCATCTTGCGATCTCCGCCCATCAGGACGACATCGAGTTCATGGCGTATGCGCCCATTGCGGAGTGCTTCGGGAGCAGCGACAAGTGGTTCGGCGCAGTCGTCGTCACCGACGGCGCGGGGAGCCCGAGAAGCGGCATCTACGCCGATTACACCGACGAAGAGATGAAAAAAGTGCGCGTCGTCGAACAGAAGAAGGCGGCCTTTCTCGGGGAGTACAGCTTTTTGGCTCTCCTCGGCTATCCGTCAAGGGAAGTGAAGGCGGGGGAGTGCGCTGTTGTCGAAGAACTTGCCTCCCTCATCCGCAGGGCGAAGCCAAAGTATCTCTATACGCACAATCTCGCAGATAAGCACGAGACGCACGTTGCGACGGCGCTCAGGGTCATTGCGGCGCTCCGCTTATTGAAGCCCGAAGAGCGACCCGAGAAAGTCTTCGGCTGCGAAGTGTGGCGCGACCTCGATTGGCTCTCGGATAACGAGAAGATCTATCTCGACTGCGGCGCGCACCCCAACCTCATGCGTGCGCTTTCCGCCGTATTCGACAGTCAGATCGCGGGCGGCAAGCGCTACGATCTCGCGGCGGAGGGAAGAAGGCTCGCAAACGCCACCTTCTCCGCAAGCCACGCCTGCGATACCTACTCCGCGCTCAACTACGCGATGGATCTCACGCCGCTGATGGATGAGAATGTAGACATTGCAGACTTCATCACGTCGGCCATCGAGCGCTTCAAAGAACAGGTCAAGGAGGGCATCCGCAAATTCCAATGAAGATCGTTATCACAAAAGATTACGAAGAACTTTCCGAAAAAGCCGCAGAAGCGATGCTCGCGGTCGTAAAGAGCACCCCGAACGCCGTTTTGGGGCTTGCGACGGGCACGACGCCCCTCGGGCTCTATGCCCGCCTCATCGAAGATCACAAAACGAACGGCACGGATTACAAGAACATCCGCACCGTCAATCTCGACGAGTACAAGGGGCTGCCTGCTTCGCACGAACAGAGCTATGCCTACTTCATGCGGCATAATCTGTTTGAGGGCTTGGGCATCGCTCCCGAACAAACCAACATTGAAAACGGCATGGCGGAGGATGAAGAAGGGGAGTGCGCCCGCTACGACGCGCTTCTCGATGCGATGCCGCGCGACATTCAGCTTTTGGGGCTCGGCAGCAACGGACATATCGCCTTCAACGAACCGAATACGCCCTTCGGGAGCGGTACGCATGTCGTCTCGCTTGCGGAAAGTACGATCAAAGACAACGCGCGCCTCTTTTTAAGCCCCGACGAAGTGCCGAGAAAGGCATTCACGATGGGCATCCGCCATATCATGCAGGCAAAGCGCATCCTCATTCTGGCGAGCGGCGCGAACAAAGCGGACGCCGTTTCTAAGATGGCAAAAGGCCCTGTGACGGAAGACGTGCCCGCTTCCGTTTTGCAGCTTCACCCCGACTGCACGCTCATCGCAGACGAAGCGGCGGCTGCAAAATTGTAAATATCCAAGAACTCATTTCAAACGATATAGCGCGGGGCGCCCTGCCGGTTGGCAGGGCGCCCCGCTGTATTTAATTTATGGTCTGTCGTAACGTTTCCTGTATTCATGCGGAGCACATCCCGCATACTTTTTGAATACGCGCGAAAAGTGGCTTTGCGACGAAAATCCTAAGAAATTGGAGATGGCGACGGCGGGCTTTTCGCTGTATCTTAAAAGCCGCTTTGCTTCTTCCGTCTTTTCTTTCAAGATAAAATCGGTGATGGTGATGCCCGTCTCTTCCTTGAACTTGACGGAGATGCGGGAGCGGCTCAGAAAGAGCGCGTTTGCGACATCCTCCGTCGTAATAGGGTCGGAAAGATGACGGCGAACGAAGTTGGTAACGTCGAGCACGAACTTTGAGGGCGCTTTCCCCATGCGCAGCTTTTCTACGCGCTCCGTATAGTCGAAGATCATGCGGTATTGGAGGTTGGTGATGCGTTCGATGCTGGATAGGAGCTCACACTTCTGAATGTAAGCGTCGCTGAGCGAGAGCGCTTCATCTACGGGCATCCCGCCACGGATCGCCGAGCGCGAGACGAGCGTCGCCGTCACGATGAAGGTGTTTTTGAGTTGACGGAGGGTATCGCCCGCAAGCACGCCGGGGCGGATGGCGGGCACGCTCTTCGTCCATTCCCTCAGTCCCGCGCTGTCTCCCCGCCGCACATAGGTGAGCATGGTCTGCTCGGAAGCAAGCGTATTGTGGAGCGTATATTCCTCGTCGCTCTCATCTGCATCAAAATGCCGTTCGGCGAGCAGTTCTTCCGTCTGCGCTTTGAGCTCTTCCTGTTCGTGCTCGTATATGCGCAGGTCCTGAAGCCCCAGCTTTTCGCCGTTCATCATGTAGTTGAGCGAGCAGAGCATCTGCAGGATGCTGTCGAGCGGCATGGGGATGATGCTCCGCATGCCCGAAACAAAATCGCCGATCTCTTCCTGCGGCACGTCGCAGAGGAAGCCGAGCGCCTTGAGCGTCTGATCGTCGTTCTTGATCTGCATGGAAGGGCCGATGATGATGGAAGTTTCCCCGTTCCTGACAACGCCGTAATATTGAAATTCGGGTGTGACGTAGTATCCGATATGCGAGGAGACGGAAAGGATATCCTTCTCATATGCGGTCATTGGATCGCGGGGAAGATAGACGACGGAATGATAGTAAGTTTTTTCCCCGTTTTCAAAGATGCGCATGGGGACGCCCGCAAGGCTCCCGATGATGTTGCAAAGATAGGGATAGTCGATTTTCTCCATAAAAATCCTCCGATGATAAAACGATTATAACGCAAATAAAACAAAAATGCAAGACTTCGGCGCAAATTCGGTGTTATAATGATGAAAAATGGGGGAAGGGGAGATCGTATGGAGATCAACGAAATTTTGCGCCGGTTGACGACAGAAGAAAAAGCGGCGCTGGTTGCGGGGACGGACTTTATGTTCACCAACCCCGTGCCGAGGCTTCATATCCCGTCGCTGCGGATGTCGGACGGGCCGCACGGGCTCAGAGTGCAGACGGAGGGTGGCGACAACGGCGTGACGGCAAGCGAACCTGCAACTTCCTTCCCCACGGCGGCGACCGTCGCCTCGAGCTGGGACCCCGAGAATGCCAGAAAGATGGGCGCTGCGATCGGCAAAGAGGCGCATAAATACGGCATCCATGTTGTGCTTGGCCCCGGGGCGAATATCAAGCGCAACCCTTTGGCGGGGCGCAACTTTGAATACTTTTCCGAAGACCCGTACCTTGCGGGGAAAATGGCTGCCGCCGAGGTGAACGGTATTCAAAGTGAGGGCGTGGGCGTTTCCGTCAAGCATTTTGCTCTCAACAATGCGGAAAATTTTCGTTTCATGGGCAATTCTGTCGCCGATGAGCGCGCCATCCGCGAGATCTATCTCAAAGTGTTTGAGATCATTGTGAAAGAGAGCCGTCCCGCCACGATGATGTGCGCCTATAACGCGATCAACGGGGAATATTGCAGCCAGAACAAGTGGCTTTTGACGGACGTTCTCAGAAAGGAATGGGGCTTTGACGGGCTTGTGATGACGGACTGGGGCGCGATGCACGACCGCGTGAAAAGCCTCAAAGCAGGGCTCGATTTAGAGATGCCGGGCGATACCGCCATCTGCCGCAAGTGGATCCTGGACGGCGTGAAGGACGGCTCGCTCCCGATGCAAGTTCTCGATGAAGCCGTCAAGAACGTTTTGACCCTCGTTGAGAAGTGTGTCCGAGCTCATCCCGATGACTGCGACTTTGAGGCGAACGACCGCCTCGCCTGTAAGATCGCCGAGGACAGCGCCGTGCTCTTGAAAAACGACGGCATTCTTCCGTTGGACGAAAAAGAAAAGCTCTTCGTCTGCGGCGATCTGTTTGAGAAGATGCGCTATCAGGGTGCGGGCAGCTCGATGATCAACCCCACGAAACTGACGACGCCCAAAGCGGCGTTCGATGCAATGGGAGTGCGCTATACTTATGCCCGCGGTTATGCGGAAAACAGCACTACGACGAATGGGGCGCTCCTTCGCGAGGCGCTTGACGGGGCGAAAAAGTTCCAAAAAGTGCTCGTCTTTGCGGGACTCACCGACTATGTGGAGAGCGAGGGCTGCGATCGGGAGGATATGAAGCTCCCCGAAAACCAGCTTGCGCTCATCGAAGGGCTTGTCAAAGAGAATAAGCAAGTCATCGTTGTTCTCTTCGGCGGCTCGCCCGTGGAGCTGCCGTTCGCGGGGAAAGTGAGCGCAATACTCAATCTGTATCTGCCCGGGCAGAGCGGCGGCAGAGCGTGCGCAAATCTCCTGTTCGGCAAAGCAAACCCCGCAGGCAGGCTTGCGGAGACCTGGCCGCTCCGCTATGAGAACGTTCCCTTTGGCGAGACGTTCGGAAAGAGCGAGAACGAGGTTTACAAAGAGAGCGTCTTTGTCGGCTACCGCTACTATACAACGGCAAAGAAACAGGTGCGCTATCCCTTCGGCTACGGGCTCTCCTATACGAGCTTTGCTTGGTCGGATATGCAGGTGCAAACGGAAGGGGAACAGTTCATGATCTCCTGCCGCGTGAAGAACACGGAAACGCGCGGCGGCGCGGAAGTCGTCCAGCTCTATGTTTCGGCGCCCGAGAGCAAGGTCTATAAGCCCCTCCGCGAGCTTAGAGCCTTCCAAAAGGTGCGCCTTGCAGCAGGAGAGGAGAAAGAAGTTAAACTCACCGTCAACAAGGATGCGCTTCGCTATTTTGACGTCCAAAAGCGCGCGTGGACTATGGAAGGAGGGGAGTACCGCTTTGAGCTCTGTTCGGATGCAGAGACCGTCGTCCTCGAACAGGCGGTCATCCTCGAAGGAGAGCACAACGCGCCCTATCCCGAGGACGTGTTGAAGGTGTATCAAGGCGCCAACTTGGAAGGGCTCACGGATGAAGTCTTTGAAAAAATGAGCGGGCAGCATATCCCGCTCCTTCCCGCCCAAAAGCCCATCACGCTCGAGAGCCGCTTTTCAAACTTAGAGAAGGCGGGCTTTCTGGGGGAAATACTGCATTCCGCCGTGTTGAGCGTCGCGACGAAGCAGATGAAAGAGGCGAAAAAGCTCCCCGAAGGCAAAGAACGGGATAACAAAATAAAGGGCGCGTTCTTTTTACGGCGCATCTTGGAGAGCAATTCTTTGATCTCCATGTCGATGTCGGCAGGCAAGACTATGCCCTACAACTTCGCTCGCGGCTTCATGGAACTTGCAAACGGGCATTTATTCAAGGGCATCAAGAGTTTCTGCACAAAGATAGAAGCACCAAAGTTACCAAAAGATAAGGAGGAAAAATAACATGGCGGCAACAGGGAACGCTCTTTCATCGAGGTTTTTCAACAGTAAGATCCGTTCGCAGAACGTGAGCGGAAAGGAGAAGTGGATCGGCTATCTTTTGGGTCCCTGCGGGGCGCTGCTCATCAATGCCATTTTAGGCGGTACCTTCCTCAACCAATATTGGACGGACGTTCTGAAGATCGGCGGCTTATGGGGAGGGAGTTTTCTTGTTGTTTTCCCGCTTGTCTCCAAGATCATCGACGCCATCACCAACTTTATTATGGGATGGATCATCAACCGGACGCACAATAAGCAAGGGAAAGCCCGTCCATATATTTTGTTGTCGGCTATCCTTGTTCCCATCACGGGCATTTTGATGTATCTCGTGCCGAATATGTCGGAGGAGTGGCAGGCGGTATGGGTGATGATCTCCTATAATCTCTTCTTCTCTTTCGCCTACACCATCTACAATATGAGCCATAGCATGATGGTGCCGCTCTCCACGCGCAATTCGCAGCAGCGCGGCGTTTTGGCGGTCTTCAATCAGGTCTCGGCCGTGATGGTGACGGGCATCATCGCCGCTCTCATCTTCCCTATGGCGGTCCTTCCGCTCATCGGTTCGAGCAAATCGCTTTGGATCGGCTCCATGTCTATCATCGCCGTTGCCATGCTGCCCCTGATGCTGCTCGAATATTATTACACCAAGGAGCGCGTCACCGAGGAGCTTGGTCACGCCAAAGAGATCAAGGTGCCCTATGTGATGCAGATCAAAGCGGTGCTCACCGATAAGTATATGCTCATTTTGCTCATCTACAGCATCATCTACACGGCGGGTTCTACCTTAAAGACGCAGGCGCTCGTCTATTACAGCAACTATGTTTTAGGCACCTATAACGACGGCATCACGCAGACGCTCATCAACGTCATCGGCGGCGTCCCCATGGGCATCGGCATTTTCGCCGTGTGGCCGCTTGCCAAGAAGTTCGGCAAGAAGAACGTCTCCGTTGCAGGCTTTGTGCTCTATGCGCTGGGTTCGCTCATCTGCTGGCTGGTGCCTACCAACATGGTCATCGTGCTTGCAGGTCAGTTCATCAAGAATATCGGCGGTTTGCCCTGCGCTTATATCTTCATGTCGCTCTTCTCCGATTCCTTCGATCATCTCGAATGGAAGACGGGATTCCGAAGCGACAGCTTGGCAATGTCCATTTATTCGACGATCAGCGTCGTTCTCATCGGTGTTGGAATGTCCGTGCTCAATGCCTGTCTGAATGTGAGCGGTTATATCCCGCCTATCAACGCGGGCACCCTGGAAGAGGCAGAGTCTATCCTTGCCGCCAACGGCTGGCTCTCTCAGCTGCCCATCGGCGACTATCATGCTGCGATCGACGGCACCTTTACGGTGGGCATCGCCCAGCCCGAGAGCACGATCAATGTCATCGCCTTTCTCTTTGTCGGGCTCGAGGTCATTACGGGCGTGATCTCTGCCATTCTTTTGAGCTTTGTCGGCGTTGAGAAGACGCTCGAAAGAAAGCAGCAAGTCATCCGCGCCCGCCAGCGTGCGGCAGTGGAAGCAAGCGGCGAAGTGTGGGTAGAACCCGAAGTGCGCGCCGCCGAAGAACAAAAGCAGCAGGACGCCGAAGAGGAAGAAGCCTACCGCAAGGAGCTCAGAGAGCGCTGCGAGAAAAAACACTTGAATTACGAAGCGGAGCTCGCAAAGCACGTTGAAGCTCTTCGCGTTAAGGAAGAAAAACAGGCGGAAAAGGAACGGCTTTCCAAGATCAAGGCGGAAGAGAAGGCAAAGAAAGCCGTCGAAAAGCAGGCGCAGAAACTTGCGGGGCTCACGCCCGAGCAGAAGCAAAAGCGGGATGCGCGCCGCCTCGTCCGGGAAAAGAAGGACGAAGCCCGCTGGCAGGCAGAAAAAGCAAAGGGCGAAGCGTACTACGAAAAGATGCAAAAAGCCCTTGCCGCCGCGCAGGCAAAGTGATGGAAAAGCGATTTAGTTCCAAAGGCCGCAATCCCGTTTTGCCGCCCGATATCTGCATTCCCGACGGCGAAGCGCACGTCTTTCACGATAAGCTCTATTTGTACGGCAGCTTTGATGTGAGCGCGAAGGAGTATTGCAGCGAGGAGTACCACGTCGCTTCGACTTCGGATATGCTCACCTGGGAGGTGGGGGAAAAGTCGCTCGACGGCAAAGAAATCCCCTGGCCCGACGATAAGAAAAAGAAGAAGTATTACGTCGTCGATATGGGTCTCAAAGACCCGACGCCCGTCTACCGCGAGATCTTGAAGGGCATGCATATCCCGCTCGGGCTCATGCCAAAGGGCATCCGCCCGCAGAATATCGATTTCGGCGCATTCGTCCCCAACAAACACCTTCTCTTTGCGCCCGACTGCTGCGAAAAAAACGGGAAATATTATCTCTATTTCTGCATGAGCGATTACACCGAAGGCGTAGCAGTCTCCGAAAACCCGCAAGGCCCTTTCCGCGATCCCGTGCGTCTTCCCTGCGGCGGCATCGACCCCGCAGTCTTTGTCGACGACGACGGCAAAGTCTACTATTATTGGGGGCAGTTCCGCGCGAACGGCGTCCGCCTCAACGACG
>DXAJ01000064.1 GCA_019117085.1 Candidatus Gallimonas gallistercoris | reverse complement strand
CTTTTCCTGCTCGGCTTTGAGTTCTTTGAGCTTTTCGGAGATCGCGTCGATGTCGAGGGCGTACTTCGCCTCGCCGAGCGTCTCTTCGAGCGCCTTTATTTTTAATCTGTAATCGTCTGCTTTGAACATATGCTCTCCTTCCTTGGGCGCCGCGGGAAAACACGCTTCGCGCCGCCCTCAAATACCCCAAAATCTCCGAGAAGGACTCGGAGATCGGGATGCATGGTCATGATTTCAGCCTCGGAACATCAAAACGGTTTGCCGTGGCACTTCTTATATTTGAGCCCGCTGCCGCAGGGACAGGGATCGTTGGGACCGACCTTCTTGCGCTTGGGCATGGAGGCGGGATTGAACTTGCTCTCCCCGCTCGTCTTCAAACTGTCGACGTCGACGGCGGCATGGATATCGGGGATCCCCGAAGGCGAGAGCCCGGGAAGCCCGGGAGCCGCAGGCTGCTGCGCGGGCGCGCTTTCGGCAGTCTCGCTCTGCGCGGGAGCCGCGTTTTCGGCGGCTTCGCTCTTCGCGGGCTGCTGCGCGGGCTGCGCGCCAGGACGGGGCGCAATGCGGGACGCCGTGGGAAGGACGCGCGTCGCGGGGCTCTGCCTGACTTCGATGCGCACCTTCAAGAGCATGGCGACGGTATTCGTCTGGATGCGCTCGATCATCTCGTTGAACATCGCCGAGCCTTCCTGCTTGTAGGCGATGACGGGGTCGGTCTGACCGTAGGCGCGCAGCACGATGCCCTTGCGGAGCTGATCCATGGCGTCGATATGGTCGATCCAGTTGCGGTCGACGTTGCGCAGCAGGATCTGACGCTCGACGTCGCCGAAGTTGATGCCCGTCTCCTGTTGGAGGGAGGCGATCTTCTCTTCATACGCCTTTTCGGTGCGCTTTGTAATGTGCTTGATGGCGACGTCGTAATCCCACTTATCGAGCTTTTCCTGCGTCACATAGTTGGTGCCTTCGGGGAGAAGCCGCTGTTCGAGCGCGCGGTTGAGATCGTCCACGTTCCACTTGGAAGGTTCGACGTCGGTGTTGACCGCCGCGCGTACGGTGCTTTCCACATAGTCGGGGATGTATTTTAAGACCTGCTCATGCACGTTCTCGCCGCGCAGCACCTTCATGCGCTGAGCATACATGATGATACGCTGCTGGTTCATGACGTCGTCGTATTGCAGGACGTTCTTGCGGGCGCCGAAGTTGCGACCCTCGATCTGCTTCTGCGCATACTCGACGAGGCGGGACAGCATGCCCGCTTCGAGGCATTCGTCCTCCTCCATCTTGCTTCTTTCGTAGATCGCCTTCATCCGCTCGCCGCCGAAGCGCTTCATGAGATCGTCTTCGAGGGAGATGAAGAAGACGGAGACGCCGTCGTCGCCCTGACGGCCGGCACGGCCTCGGAGCTGGTTGTCGATACGGCGCGCTTCGTGGCGCTCGGTGCCGATGATGCAAAGCCCGCCCGCTTCGATGACCTTCTTCTTTTCTTCGTCCGTCTGCGCCTTGTAAGTCTTGTAGAGGTGCTCGTATCTCTCTCTCACGGCCTGCGTCGCCTCATCGAGTTCGGCATACGAAGTCGCAAGCTCGATGGTCTCGTGCTCGACGCCCTCTTCGCGAAGGCGCTTCTTGGCAAGATATTCGGGGTTGCCGCCAAGCAAAATATCGGTACCGCGGCCCGCCATGTTGGTGGAGATGGTGACGGCGCCAAAGCGGCCCGCCTGGGCGACGATCTCCGCCTCGCGCTCGTGGTTCTTTGCGTTCAGGATGTTATGCTGGATGCCGTTGCGGCGCAGAAGACGGGAAATTTCTTCCGACTTTTCGACGGAGACGGTACCCACGAGGATGGGCTGCCCCTTCTCGTGACGGGCGACGATCTCGCGCACGATGGCGCGCTTCTTGCCCTCTTCGGTGGAGAAGATCTTATCGTCCATATCGATACGGCGCACGGGACGGTTGGTGGGGATCTCCACGACGTCGAGGGAGTAGATGGTGCGGAATTCGCCCTCTTCCGTTTTGGCGGTACCCGTCATGCCAGAAAGTTTGCGGTAAAGACGGAAATAGTTCTGGAAGGTGATGGTCGCGAACGTCTTGTTCTCTTCGCGCACCTTGACGCCTTCCTTCGCTTCGATCGCCTGATGCAGGCCGTCCGAATAGCGGCGGCCGATCATGAGACGGCCCGTGAATTCGTCGACGATGATGATCTCGTTGTCTTTGACGATGTATTCTTCGTTGAGGTGGAAGAGCTCGTGCGCTTTGAGCGCCTGCTGGATGTGGTGGTTCAAGGTGACGTTGGCGATATCGGCGATGTTCTCCACATTGAAGAATTTTTCCGCCTTCTCCGCGCCGAATTCGGTGAGCTGCACCTGCTTTTCCTTGCGCTGGATGACATAGTCCCAGTTGAGTTCTTCTGCCTTGGCGAGCTTGCGCTCCCCTGCCGCTTCGCGGTCCTTACGGCTCCTTCCAGTGCGCTCTTCGGCGTCTTTGAGATCGTCGTCGAAGCCGCCTTTCAAGGTGCGGACGAACCTGTCGACCTGTTCGTAGAGGGCGGAAGACTGTTCGCCCTTGCCCGAGATGATAAGGGGCGTCCTCGCTTCATCAATGAGGATGGAGTCCACCTCGTCGACGATGGCGAAGTTGAGTTCGCGCTGCACCATGAGCTTTAAGTCGGACTTCAAGTTATCGCGCAGATAGTCGAAGCCGAACTCGTTGTTGGTGCCATAAGTGATGTCGCACTTGTAGGCGGCGCGCTTTGCTTCATCGTCCATGCCGGGCACGACGACGCCCACCGTAAGCCCCATGAAGCGGTGCACTTTGCCCATCCACTCTGCGTCGCGGCGGGCAAGATAATCGTTGACGGTGACGATATGCACGCCCTTCCCCGAAAGCGCTTCGAGGTAGGCGGGAAGAGTCGCGACGAGCGTCTTGCCTTCGCCCGTTTTCATCTCGGCGATGCGCCCCTGGAAGAGGCAGATGCCGCCGATGATCTGCACATGGAAATGACGCATGCCGAGGACGCGGCTCGAAGCTTCCTTGAGCGCCGCAAAGGCGTCGTAGAGGATGTCGTCGAGCGTTTCGCCGTTCTTCAAGCGGCCTTTTAAGACCTCGGTCTGGCTCTGGAGCTCGCTGTCCGTCATCGCCTTGTACTTGGGTTCGAGGCGTTCGACCTCGTTTGCCATTTTATCGAGCTTTTTGAGGCTCCTGCGGCTGTCGCCGTTCTTCATAAAACTAAGTAATCCCATATCTGTTACTCCGCATCGCCCGCAAAGGGGCACAAAATCACCCGATTATTTTACTATATTTTTCCGAAAACGCAAAGCGATTTTGCCCCATTCGCGCATTTTTGCCCACCAATGGTCCGTGAAAATTGTTTCACACAAATTTTTTCGCCCGAAACCGCCCGTTTCCGCAAAAGTTTGCGGAAAAAGAAAAGGCGGGCGGCGCGTTACTGCCCGTCCGTGGAAGGCGCTTTCTCGGCTTTCTTTTGCGCCCGCCTGTTGAGCGCTCCGATGAGCGCGATATAGCCGAGCGAAAGGAGGGAGATGAAGGCGATCATGACAACGATCCAATAGAAACAGCCCATGAAATAGGGCATCTCGGAACTGAACCCGAAGGCGCCGGCGGGAGAATCCCAATTGAGGAAGAAGTAAGGATAGTTGTTGCCGCTCCCGAAATCCCAGTTGAGCGCATAGCCGACCCCCGCAAAGCAGAGGTAATAGACAGGCGGGATGAGCGCAAAGGCGAACTCCTGATAGGCGATCTTCTGCGGGCGGCAGAAGAAGAGGTCGATGACCGCCGCGATCGGCACGACGACGTGCGTTAAGACATTGGCAGCCGACTTGAAGCTCCCCGGGAGCGTCGGGGCGAGCACGCCGCAAAAGACGATGCCCGTCAGCGTGATCGAGACGGTAAAAACAAATTTGATAACGTGCAAAACGCGCGGGATAAAAAAGGACGGCTTTGCGAGCGAGAGGGCGTTCAATACAAAAAAGAGGGCGCAAATTGCGCCGATCCAGAGGTTAGACTGCACGGTAAAATACAAAAACGCCGTACCGCCGCCCATGAATCCCCCGCCCATTTGAGAAGTGAGGGTGATGCCCGTCACCATACAGACGGCAGTTGCAAGCTCTAAGAGCATGGATACAAGTTTGGATGCGTCGATCTTTGTTTTCATCTCATTCTACTCCTTTGTCCCCTATTGTAACAAAAAAACGCGCCGAGGACAAGGAACTTTCCCCCGTCTTCGGCGACCAAGTTGTATTTTTTGGAAGCGCCCCGCGCCTTCTTGGGGCAGAAGGCGCGGGGCGCCGGACCTTCCCCATCCCGAAAAACAATGCACCCGCTCATCCGCCAAGAGACTCCCCCGCCTGGCGAGCGAGCTCTTTTGCGATACGACCCGGCTGCGCCGTGAACACATGCCCCGCGCCCGCCTTGCAAAGGAGCGCGAGCCCTTCGGCGTTCTCGGCGCCCTGCGCGCACACGAGGGACGCGGCCTCGCGGAAGGCTGCCGAAACAAGGTCTGCCTCTCCGCGGACGACGACGCCCGAAGCGCCCGCCTTTTCTGCGGCACGCACGCCGAAAAGCACCTCCTCCCGCTTCAAAGAAGGGTCGGTCAATGCCACGAAGACGCCTCTCTTCCCCGCCGCGCGCAGGACGGGCCGCCACTCCCGCCTCACCGCCTGCACCGTGCCGCCGCGGAACAGCATGACGGAGGGCACGAATACGAGCGCGTCCGCTCCCAACCGCACCGCCTTCTTAACTTCGTACTTTTTGACGGCGGGGAGCGTTTCCCCCGTGCCGCCGACGAGCACGAAGAGGCGCGGCGCATCCGTGCTGTTTTGGTCGCCGCGCTGCGCGCCCTTCCCGCCCTCTTTGAGCAGCTTGCGCACGGGCGGGAGCTTATCGGGCGTGACGAGCACCCCGAACGCCCCCAGCCGCACCGCGCCCTCGACGCCCGCACGAAGGGACGCGCGGTCGGAGACGGACGTCAGATCGGCGACGAGCCGATGCAGCATGAGCGCGGTCTCCGCCTCCCTCTTCCGCCGCAGGAATTCGCGGTAGCGCACGGCCTCCCCCGCCGAGAGCACACAGACGGGCTGCACCTCTTCCGCCGATCGAGACGAGGCTTCGGGTCCGGACGGGCACGGCGGCGCATGTTCGGGCGCGGGAGCCTCCTCTGCCGCAACGCAAGCCGGCTCGGCAGGAACGTGAGCCGCTTCTTGGGGAACGGGAGCGGGCGAAACGGGCGGTGCAAAGGAGGACGCTTCGGAGAGAGCCTCGGCGGGAACGGGAGAAGGCACGGGCGAGACGGGCGCGGCGGCAGGGACGGACGATACGGGGGCCTTGGGCGCGCGTTTGAGGAAAGGCCAAAGTTTCATACAGCAAAGCTTCCCCAAAACTTCTAAAAATATGCGCGCATCTGCAAAGAGATGACAGCACGCTTTGCGGTATGCTCACGGCATGAAAGAACTTATGCTTGCCATAGCGGGCGGCGCCGCCGCAAAAGAAGGGCTCTTATGGGTGCTCGTGCTCTTTCTCGTCTGTTTTGGCGCCGTGCATGCGGCAAGGCTCGCCCTTCTCGGCTGGCGGGCGGTAAAGGGCGTGCCGCAAAACGAGCATGCCCCCAAAAAGCAGGAGAAAGCGAACGAAAAGCAGCCCGAACAGGAGCCTTCCCCCCAAGACGAAGAAAGGCGCAAAAAGCCCGATGAACCGCGCGGGAAGACCGATGAAACGCCCGCGCCCGTCTATCTTCTGGTGGAGAAAAAGCGCGTCAGGAAAAAACCCAAATACGAAGAACCCAAGCGCATCGACCTCAAAAACTGAGGGTGCGAGAACGAGGCGCGACGGAACAAACGCAAGAGTCTCAAAATCGAACGTCAACCGAAACGGAGGCGCGGCGGCGCATTTCTGCGCCGCCGCGCCTCATGGTTTGTTTATAAATCAAAATCTGGTTTTGGAATGAAATAGAGAAGCTCAACAGCATACGACGACGATTCCATACCGGGTGTATAGTCAATGAGCGCACCGTCCACCAGATCGAGATATTGTTCCCCGCGTTTGACGGCAGGGATCCAAGAGCTCCCCCCGCCCAAAAACTCGGCAGCTTCTGTCGTCAGAAGATAACGTCGTTCCCCTTCGATCCCCGCCGCTTTGAAATGGCTTTCATGATAGATGACTGCCTGCCCGCTTTCATCGCGGATATACTCACGGTCCACAGCCTGAACAAGTAAATTCCCGTCTGCATCATAAACATCCTCTTGTGCCCCCTCCTTCACACGATAGGGCATCCAGCTTTCCGGATGTATATTACTGAGAGTATACATCTTCCACGGGAATTGCTCTCTGTCGATAAGCACATACAAAAACCCCTGCGACTGAAATTCGATGAGCATGTACTTAAGTTCGTCGTACTCGTTATAAACGGGATAAACTTCAAGCCCTGTATACTCGCTGCCTTCACCCAAAAAACGCTCCTTCGCACGCTCCGTGACGCGAGCAATGTGCTCCTCTTCCGTATAGGAGCTTGCACGGCAGGAACTCAAACTCAACAGCATGCCAAGAAGCAAAGCAAACGAAAGCAATGCCGCTGCCATTTTGCAGCTCTTTCTCACGACTGACATTTCGCACCTCCCAACTATGTATTTTCTGTATGAATATTATAGCACAGGAGCATTGCCCTGTCAAGAGGGAAAAAGAAATTATTTTCTCTTTGCGATCAAGAGAAGACGAAACGCAGCGCCCGCCGCAGCTTTTTCGCTGCGGCGGGCGCTTCAAAACATAATAAACACCTCAATCAGAACAAAAGCTCACCCCGCTCTAAGGCGCGCGCCATCTGCAACGCCGCACGAAGGTATCGGGAAAAGTAGGGGCAATCTTCCCTCCCGTGCTTGTTTCCTACGAACACCCACTCGCACGTTTCGGCAAAGACAAAGTAGGAGAGCGCATGCAAATACTCCCGCCGCGAAATGCCGCGGCGAGAAACAAACTGCGCAAAGTACTGCTCCACGGTGTATGCGCGCTGCTCTTTTGTCATGCGGAAAAGCTCATAATGCTCCCTCCCGTGCGCGATGAGGCGAGAAAAACTGACAGGATAGGGCAAAATGCCGCCCGCTTCCCAATCGAGAAGGACGGCACGTTCCTCTTTGCCGTTGACAATGAGATTGAACGGCAGAAGATCGTCGTGGCACAGCGTGCGCGGAAGGCGCTCGTAAAGGGCCAAAAACTCGTCGAAGTGCCGTTCCAAAAGCGGCGATAAAAGATACTGCCGCCGCTGTTTCAAGGAAGAAAAGCTCTTTTCGAAGGTAAGCCCGCTCGAAATAAGCGCCGTATTCTGCCAATACTCTTCCTGCATCGCGGCAAGAGCTCGGACGGCGAGCAGGAGCTTGCGCTTGGTCGGACGCTGCAAATTCTCCCCCTCCACAAATTCCATGAGGAGGAAGATATCGTCCCCTTCCCGACACGTTCCGAAAAGGCGCGGAGCATACGGCTTTGCGGGGGATAAAAACGTCTTGTAGATCTCCGCCTCGAGATCTTTCGCCTTCTTGAAGATAAAGCGGTCTCGGGGGGACGGCGCTCCGCCCTCATCGGACAATATGACGTCCCACACGCCCTCATAGACGCTTCCGTCCTCCTCGCGATGGCGCGGCAAAAAGCGGGGTTTGCCCTTAAAAAGATCGGCGGCCCCGCATTTGTACCAAAGAGAAAGAAGCGGCTCCATCCTCAATCTTCGTAGCGTTCGACGTTAGAGCCCGAATCCCAAAGCCGCTCCAAATAATAGAAGAGGCGGGATTCTTCGTTGAAGACGTGCACGATGACGTCGCCGTAATCGAGAACGCCCCACCTGCCTTCGCGGAAGCCCTCCTGACGGATGGGATCGAGCCCGTAGAGCTTCTTGATCTGCTCGTCGACGTTATCGCCCAAAGAGTGGACTTGCGTCGTCGATTTGCCCGTCGCGATGACGAAATAGCTGCATACCACCGTCTGATCGCCCACGTTGAGGATGACGATGTCGGACGCCTTTTTATCCGACAGCACCTTGGCACACGCTTTTGCAAGTTCGTAACTTTCCATTCAATTTCCTCCTAATTTTTGATGATTTATCGATATTATGTCTGACATAATACTATGCTAATGTGGTTATTCCGCGTTTTCGACCTGCGATTTGACGAAATCGTACGCCTCCTGCGTGAGCGGATACACTTCTTTTCCCGTGCCGTTCAGATACTCCACTTCGTGGCGGAGACTCTCGAAGAGGCACTCGTCGAGGTCGTTCCAGAACAGCGCCCGAAGCGTTTCGACCCCGGGGAAATCGCGCCCCGCCTCCAAAAGATCGGATAGATAGACGAGCTTTTCAAGCTCCCCCATCCCCGCACGGCCGCTCGTGTGATAGCGGATGGCGTCGAGCACTTCCCGATCGCGGATGCCGAAATGCTGTTCGGCGAGATAGGCACCCGTGTACTGATGCAGCACGGGAGGCGGCACGTTTTCGGGGCAGGGAAAGCCTTCGAGCAAGGGAGAGGAGAGCGGGACGTACTTGGCGCAGTCGTGCAGCGCGGCGGCAAGCAGCGCCTTCTCTTCGGGGATGCGCAGAGAGCGGGCGCGGGCGCACGCCATTTGCGCGACGCGAAAGCTGTGTTCGCGGCGCTCGGGTTTTTCCAGCGCCAACGCGGGAGCGATCGCGGGATGGGTATAGAGCCCCCTCTCGCGGATGAAGGCAAGCACCCGCTCATCAAGCGCTTCGGGATCCTTGCCGAACGCGAGGGAGACGCGGATGTCCGTCGACGAGACCGCCTCTCCCGAAAACCCGAGAGAGAGAAAGTCTTTGCCAAACACCGAATGAAAACGCGCACGCAGAGCTCCCGTCTCCTCGGCTCCCCTTCCACAGGCGACGAGCGTCACATGATTCAAAATATCTTCGGGCTGTTTCCAAGTGAAGAAATCTTCGAGCATGTCCGCCCCGACGAGGAAATAACGCTCGGCATCGGGGTAGTGTTTCGCAAAGGCGCGGCAGGTGAGATAGGAATAGCTCACGCCGTCCTGAGAAAGTTCAAAGTCGCTCACGCGGACGCGCGGCTCATGCTCAAAGGCGATGCGGCACATCTGAAGGCGCGCCTCCCCGTCCGCCTGCGCACCGAGGCGCTTGTGCGGGGCAAGCCGCGAGGGCATCACGATGACGAGATCGAGCGACAGCTCGCGGATGGCGGCGCGGACATAGTTAACGTGTTCGCGGTGTACGGGGTCGAACGACCCCCCGAAAAGTGCGATCTTCATAAATTTTCCTGTATGGTCGGCGTTTTTTCAAGCAAAACGCCCTACGCTTTGTTTATCATTTTTCCGATGTGTCAACAATGAAAGCATGAAATATTTCCCCGTCATTGCCGATACCGTCTTTTATGCGATCTGCGCCCTCCTGCTCGGATTCTGCGCTTTGCGCTTTTGGGGAGTTTCCGCCCCGCTTGCGGCGCTCGCCTGCGTTTTTCTCGCGCTCGCGGTCGGAACGGGCGTATTCTTTCTCGAACGGCACAGCCGCCGCAAAAAATATCTCTCCGCGAAACAGTGCGAGGAATGCGACGCGCTCCTTTTGCATCTCTCCCTCTCCCCGCCCGATCAGAAGGCGGAACTGCTTGCCTCCGCCCTTTCAAAAGAGGGTCGGAAGACAGAATATGAAGGAGGCAGCCTTTGCGTCGACGGGAAAGCAGCCGAATTGCTCTTTTGCATGGAGCCCGCCTCCGCAGACGAGCTCGCCCGCGCCATCGGGCGGCACGGTGGCAACTTTATTTTGTACTGCAACCGCCTTTCCGACTCGGCAGAGAACCTTCTCAAACGCTTCCCCGTCGAAGCCGTGCGGGGAGAAGAAGTTTACGATCTTCTCAAACGGACGGACAGCATCCCCAAAGAGCTGCTCGGCTCCGTCGGCGCGAAGAAGAGCCATAAAGAAAAGCTGCGTGCCGTCTTGAAAAAGAGCAGCGCCCGCCCCTTCTTTCTGAGCGGGACCATGCTCCTCATCATGAGCCTCTTCACGCTCTTCCCTGTCTATTACTTAATAACGGGGAGCGTTCTTTTGCTGCTTTCCGTCGCGCTCAGACTGCTCGCACCCGCCTGATCGGTTATATTATGTCTGGCATAATACTATGCAAATCTATGATTTCTGCACGATATTCGAATAATTTATTATAATTTGATTGTAAATGCTTAATGATTCTGCAAACTGAGGACGGCCTTTCCGAAACGTGAGATGACGTCCTCTGCCGTGACGGAATATTCACCGAACTCCTCTGCCGCAAGCTCGCCCGCCCTTCCGATGAGATACGATGCGACGCAAGCCGCCTCGAAGGGAGGCACGCCGCGGGCGCAGGTGCCCGCAAGGAGCCCGGAAAGCACGTCGCCGCTCCCCCCTTTCGCAAGCGCGGGGGTACCCGTCAGATTGAGGGCAAGGCGCTCGCCGTCGGTGATGAGCGTGCGGTTATTTTTGAGCGCCACGACAACGCCGTACTCCTTCGCAAACGCTTGGGCGGACTCTGCGGCGGAGGCAAGTACCTCCCCCACGCTCCGCCCCGTAAGGCGGGAAAATTCTTTGGGGTGCGGCGTCAGGATGACGCGGCAGGACTTGTGCTTCAAGACCTCCACGCCGTATTTTGCAAGGGTGTTGAGCCCATCCGCATCGATGACGAGGGTGCCCGTGTAGGCTTCCATGAGCTCTGCAATGTGCGCATACAGACGTTCGCTGACGCCCGCCCCCATGCCGAGGGCAATGCAGTCCGCGGAGAGGATGTCGCCGTCGAGCGATTCGAAGCGGCGCAAGACGCAGGAAGAGAGCTTCCCGATGGCGGCAGAGTAGAGTGCATCTTCCGCAATGAGTTCGGTATAGCCCGCACCCGAACGAAGGCACGCTCCCGCCGCCAGAAAGACGGCGCCCGGGTACTTCGCTTCCGCCGCAAACAGGCACGCTCTTCCGAACGCGCCCTTGTGCGTGTTGCTCTTCCGCTTGGGGAAATAGGCGGAAACGTCCTCCTCTTCCCAAAGCTCCGTGCCATACGAAACGGGCGGGATGCCGATGTCTGCGACCGTCACTCTTCCGCAAACGTCGGGGCCGTCCGCCATCAGAAGACAGCGCTTTACAAGCCCCATCGTCACCGTCTCATCGGCGCGCACGCAGGGGGTAAGGGCAATGCCGTTTTCGGAAAGCCCGCTCGGAAGGTCGGCGGAGATGACGTAAGAAGCGCCCCCGCAGAACTCGATGAGCTGTTTTGCCGCCCCTTCGGGCGCGCGCGAAAGCCCCGTGCCTAAAATGCAGTCGACGACGAGCGCGTATCTGCGGCGGGGGATGACGCCCATGATCTCGCCCGAAAAGCGCGCTTTTTCCGCCGCGCAGTCGGGGGAGAACTTTTCCGCAAGACACAAAACAGCCGCCTCTTTGCCGCGCTCCAAAAGAATGCGCGCCGCAACGAAGCCGTCGCCGCCGTTGTTGCCGCCGCCGCACACAAAGAGCGCGTCCGAAACGCCGAGGCGCACCATCGCCGCTTCAACGGCGTCCGCAAGGGCAGTCCCCGCGCGCTCCATGAGTTCCAAAGAGGGCGTGCCGCCCTCGATCGCCGTGCGGTCGCTTCTCCGCATTTCTTCTACCGAATAGCAGTATTTCATGTATCCTCCCCGTCCGCACCATCTGCGCCGTCTTCCGCGCCGTCTGCACCCAAACCGTCTTCGCCGTCGAAGTCTTCTTCGCCACGCAAACGTTCGAGCGCCGCACGCGCCGTATCATAGTCAAACCCCTTGGAAAGGAGATGGCGGTACGCCTTGGAGAACGTCGCCTTGTCCGTTTTTTTGCCGCGCAGGTACTTTGTAAGGAGCGTGTACGCCGCGTCCGCTTCGCCCGAAACGCTAGAAAGCGCCTCTTCGATCGCCTCGTCCGAAACGCCCTTCTGCCTTAGCTCCATGGCGATGAGGCGGCTCCCCTTTCTCTTGCCCGCGTGCTCGGCATATGCCCGCGCGTACGCCGCGTCGTCGAGATAGCCGTAGGAGCGCATCTTTTCGACAACGTAGTCGGAAATATCTTCGAGATACCCCTTCTTTCTAAGATAAGCGCGGATGTCCTTTTCCGTCTTCATAGAGGCGGTGATAAAAGTGAGCGCCTTGTCGAGCGCGGTTAATTTCTCGCTTTCGAGCTGCATGCGGGAGAGCGCTTCCTCCGAGACGGCGACGCCCACTTTGAGGCGATGCTTTACGACAGTCTCCAGCTTCATGCCGCAGAAGAACCTGCCGTCCACTTCGATGTTGCACCGCTCTTTATCCTTGATCTGCGGCGTGATGCCCGTGATCTCCGCCATCGCTGCCTCCCGTACTCTTTCCCCCATTATAGCCGATTTGCGCCCAAAAGTCAATAGGGCGGCGCGCCGTATCGAAAGCAAAACGGCGCGCCAAACAGAGAGCCGCCCCGCGCTTCTTGCGAAGCGCGGGGCGGCTTACAATATCAAGAGATCCCTGTGTGCTTATGCCTGTTCGGGCGCTTTGTTCGTCAAAAACAGCCCGTCCTCGCCGCGGTCGATGACGATCGTACTGCCCGCTTCGGGGTTGCCGCCGATGATGAAACGCGCGATGGGCGTTTCGACGTGCGCCTGGATGAAACGCTTCAACGGGCGGGCGCCGAACACGCTGTCGTAGCCGTAATCGGCGATGTATTCCTTGGCGGCGTTCGTCACTTCGAGGGACAGATGCTCGCTTTCGAGCCGCTTTGCAAGGCGGGAAAGGAGGATATCGACGATCGCGCCGATGTTCTCGCGCGTGAGCGGCTTGAACATGATGATCTCGTCGAGACGGTTCAAGAACTCGGGGCGGAAGGAGCGCTTCAAAACTTCGTTGACCTTGTCGCGCGCTTCTTTCGTGATCTCGCCGTTCTCGATGCCTTCGGAGATATACTCGGAGCCCAAGTTGGAAGTCAGGATGATGATGGTGTTCTTGAAGTCCACCGTGCGGCCCTGCGAATCGGTGATCCTGCCGTCGTCGAGGATCTGTAAAAGGATGTTGAAGACGTCGGGATGCGCCTTTTCGATCTCGTCGAAGAGGACGATGGAATAGGGTCTGCGGCGCACCGCCTCGGTCAAAGTGCCGCCCTCCTCGTAGCCGACGTATCCCGGAGGAGCGCCGACAAGGCGGGAGACGGAGAACTTTTCCATGTACTCCGACATATCGATACGCACGATATTCTTCTCGTCGTCGAAGAGGTTTTCGGCGAGCGACTTTGCAAGTTCCGTCTTGCCCACGCCCGTAGGGCCTAAGAAGAGGAAGGAGCCGATGGGACGGTTGGGGTCGGAGATGCCCGCCCGCGAACGCAGGATGGCTTCGGAGACCTTCTCGACCGCCTCATCCTGCCCCACCACACGGCGATGGAGCTGTTCGGGAAGGTGCAAAATTTTCTCGCGCTCACCCTCTTTGAGGCGGGCGACGGGGATGCCCGTCCAGCGCGCGACGATCTGATTGATCTGCTCTTCGGTGACTTCGTCTTGCAAAAGCGCGTCCTCGCCGCGGGCGCTGACGCTCTTCTTCGCGTCGTCGAGCTGCTTTTCAAGGGTGACGAGGTCGCCGTACTTCAAACGCGACGCCTTCTCGTAATCGCCCTTCTGGGTCGCCGCCTCGATCTCGCCGCGCACGGCGTCGATCTTTTCTTTGAGGTCCTTTTCGGAGCGGATGGCGCCCTTCTCCTCTTCCCACTTCGCCTTCATCGAGGCAAACTTTTCTTTGAGTTCGAAGAGCTCCTTTTTAAGCTGTTCGTAGCGGGCGACGGAGAGATTGTCCTTTTCTTTGGAGAGCGCTTTCTCTTCCACTTCGAGCTGCACGATCTTGCGGTTGAGGGTATCCATTTCGGCGGGCATGGAGTCGATCTCCGTGCGCACCATGGCTGCCGCTTCATCCACAAGGTCGATCGCCTTATCGGGGAGGAAACGGTCGGTGATGTAGCGGTTGGAAAGCGTCGCCGCCGCAACGAGCGCGTCGTCGTGGATGCGCACGCCGTGGAAGATCTCGAAGCGCTCTTTCAGGCCCCGCAGGATGGAGATGGTATCTTCCACCGTGGGTTCGCCCACCATCACGGGCTGGAAACGGCGCTCCAAAGCGGCGTCCTTTTCGATGTACTTGCGGTATTCGTCGAGCGTCGTCGCGCCGATGCAGTGCAGTTCGCCGCGCGCAAGGAGCGGTTTTAAGAGGTTGCCCGCGTCCATCGCGCCTTCCGACTTGCCCGCGCCGACGACGGTATGGAGCTCATCGATGAAGAGCAAAATGCGCCCTTCCGACTTTTTCACCTCTTCGAGGACAGCCTTCAAGCGTTCCTCGAACTCGCCGCGGTACTTGGCGCCCGCGATGAGCGCGCCCATATCGAGCGAGAAGAGCGTCTTGTTCTTGAGTCCTTCGGGGACGTCCCCCTTGACGATACGCTGCGCAAGCCCTTCGGCGATCGCCGTCTTGCCGACGCCGGGTTCACCGATGAGCACGGGGTTATTTTTGGTCTTGCGCGAGAGGATGCGGATGACGTTCCGGATCTCCTCGTCCCTGCCGATGACGGGCTCGAGCTTGTGCTCGCGGGCGAGCTTTGTCAAATCGGAGCCGTACTTTTCGAGGGCTTCGTAGGTATCTTCGGGGTTATCGCTCTTGACGTTCTGATTGCCGCGCACCTCCTTCATGCCCTTCAAAAAGCTCTCTTTGGTGAGCCCGAAGCGCTTGAAAAGGTCCAAAAGACGGCTCTCGCCGCAGTCAAAGAGACACAAAAAGAGATGTTCGACGGAGACGAAGTCGTCCTTCATGCCCTGTGCGAGGCGTTCCGCCTCATTCAGAAGACGGGCAAGGGATGCGGCGGCATACACCTGCCCCGAACCGCTGCCCGAAACGCGCGGGAGCCGCCCGACCTCTTCATGCAGAGCGCGGGAAAGCCCGTCCGCGTCGCAGTTTGCGCGGCGCAGGATGCGGTAGCACATGCCGTCCTTTTCGAGGAGCGCGTCGGCAAGGTGGGTGCAGGTGAGCTCGGCATTGCCGTACTCCATCGCAGTATTCTGCGCGTTCTGCACCGCCTCCAACGATTTTTTCGTGTATTTATTTGCGTCCATATTGCTTCCCTCCTTATAAGAGTGGGATGATTTCCACCCGTATTATACCGCAATTTCTGCGCGCTCAAACACCGAAAAGAAAATAATACGAACATATTTTTGGATATGTTTTTTGTCCTCTCCCCCTTGCGGCGGGAAAAAAACTGTGCTATAATGCAGAAAAAACCCGGAGGAGACCCATGGTCGATATCAACGAGATCCGCGCGCGCAACGCAAGGATGATGGCAGATATGCAAAAACGCACGGAGGAGGCGGTAAGCAAACTTGAAATGCCCGCAGAGGACGAAAATGCGGACGGCGCAGAAGAAGAGCGCGCCCGCCGCGCCGCCGAACTTGCCGCCGCGAACGAACAAAGGCAGCGCGAAGTGCTCTCTCAAATGATGGGCGAAGAATTTGCCAGGCAGACTGCCGCCATGCAGGAAATGGTCTCGCAGGAAGTCCAAAGGCAGGCGGCTTCCGCGGCGGCGCAATTGCAGCAGGACGCCCTCGGCGCGCTTTTCGGCGACGACGCCGCCCTGTTTTCCGCCGCGCTGGATACCCTCGCGCAGACGGAAGACGACGAGGACGCGGAGGAAGAGGAACAGGAACTCCCGCCCGAAGAGCTCTATGACTATCTCGAACGCAAGCTCGGGGAGATCGACGCCCTCAAGGAGCCGCAGCCCAAAGCCTACAACATCCCCGCGCTTTGGGAGCGCTTCTGCATCGCACTTTCCGGCATCATCTCCACCGTGAACGACCATAAACTCGATGAACTCGACGTCGAAGAACGCGTTCCCCTCTTCGTGCAGCAGATCACGAGCCTGATCGGGAACAGCTGGGGCATCTCAGGAAGAGAGGACCTCATCGAAACGCTCCTCTACCTCTCCCGCGCGGGCTACCGCGCCCGCTTTGCGGCATATGCAGAGGCCGCATCCCCCGAAGAACTCTTCGGCGACGACACGGCGGAAGAGGACAGAGAGGGCATCGTCCGCGGCCATGCGTTCGTACAGCACTTTAAGGACAAATACGGCGCCGACTTTCTTTTGGGTTGGGACATCGGCCGTGCGGCAATGATCACCCGCTGGGGCTATTTCGCGGGCTGGCTGACGCAGGCGGAGGCGGAGCAGCTTCTCTCCGACATGGGACAAGTCGCCGCCAACGGGCTCTCGGGCTGGCGGGAATTTGCGCGCTCCTACCTGTTCGGCGGCGCGTTCTGGAAAGAAGTTTGCGCAGCATATGACGGGAAAAGCTACCTCGACACGCTGACGGACGCCGCCGGGAAACTGCTTTCGGACGGTCCCGAAGGCGTCTGGACGCATACCCCCTGGGCAAAAGCGTAAAACGTATGAGGATACGGCGGCACGCCCTTTGCGCTTTGCAAAGGGCGTGCCGCCTCGTTTTTTGCACGAAAAAGCCGCCCTCGGCGAGGGCGGCTTCATTCATCTAATGTTATTTCTTCTTGCCGAGCAGCCTCTGCACGAAGGGAGGCAGCTTCTGATCCTGCGGGCTTTCGGGCGTGTAGTCGTCCTCGGGCGCTTCGGACGGCGCGGGGCGCTGTGCCGCACGGGGGTCTGCATATGCCGCCCCGTTCTGAGGATAGGGCTGCGCGCCCGCGTTGGGCGCATCGTACAAATTCTGCTGAGGCTGAGGCTGCGTGCCGTAGTAAGCGTTCTGCGGCTGGCGGGGCTCATTCCCGTAGAAAGCGCCGCGGGGCGTCGTGGGCGCCTGAGGCGGGTTGCCGTAATAGGTGCCGGGCTGCTGCGGGCGGGGCGCATACCCCTGAGGAGCCTGCTGCTGCGCCTGCTGCGCGGAGAACGCGGAGAGCGGGCGGGAAGGAGCCTGAGGCTGACGGGGAGCCCCCTGCCCCTGCTGAGGCACGGGAGGGCGCGCCGCCGCGGGGCGCTGCTGCTGATAGGCGGGCGCGCGCGAAGAGAGCTGGTTGCTGCTCTCCCTTCCCGCTGCGGGGAAGCCCGTCGCGATGACGGTGACTTCCACCTCGTCGCTGATGTTTTCGTCGATGCACGCACCGAAGATGATATTCGCGGAGTAGTCCACGACGCCGTGGATGAGGTTTGCCGCCGTCTTGACTTCGTCGAAGGTGAGGTCGTTGCCGCCGACGACGTTGAGGATGACGCCCGTGGCGCCCTCGATGGTCGTTTCGAGCAGCGGGCAGTTGACGGCAAGGCGCACTGCCTCCATGATGCGGTTCTCGCCCTTGGCAACGCCCACGCCCATGTGCGCGAGGCCGCGGTCTTTCAGGATGGTCTTGACGTCCGCAAAGTCGAGGTTGATGAGGGCGGGCGTGACGATGAGGTCGGCAATGCCGCGGATACCCTGCTTCAACACCTCGTCCGCAACGCGGAGCGCTTCCGCCATGGGAGCGTTGCGGGGAACGACGTCCCCGATCTTTTCGTTGGGGATGATGATGAGCGTATCGACATACTTGCGAAGGTTATCGATGCCCTTCATCGTATTGTCCATACGGCGCTTGCCTTCGAAGGAGAAGGGCTCGGTGACGACCGCCACGGTGAGGATCTTCATATCCTTGGCGATCTTGGCGATGACGGGTGCGGCGCCCGTACCCGTGCCGCCGCCCATGCCTGCCGTGATGAAGAGAAGATCGGTCTTTTCCACCGCCTTGACGAGCTCTTCCTTGCTCTCTTCGGCGGCGGCGCGGCCGATCTCGGGGTCGGCGCCCGCGCCGAGACCCTTCGTAAGATGCGAGCCGATCTGGATCTTGGTCTTCGCCTTGCTGCACGAAAGGATCTGCGCGTCCGTATTGACGGCAATATATTCCGCGCTCGAAATGCCCGCGTCGATCATGCGGTTGACGGCATTGTTGCCCGCGCCGCCGACGCCGATGACCTTGATGCGCGCACGGCCGCTGAGCTCGGGTTCCACGGGCATGGGCTGAGGCTGACGGTCCCCCATATCTTCTCTCCCCAAGAAGGGCACGTTGTCGTTATACATCAGTGGTTAACCTCCGAAAAAATTCAAAAATCGATTTAAAGATCCGCTCTTGCGGGAATCTTCCGATGCCATGTCGATGAGGGCGATGCGCGAGCTCATCGAGGGCTTATTGTAGTAGGGAAGGTCGGGCGCGACCTGTTCGCACACGCAGCTCAACCGTTTGCTCATGTGTTCGAGCGCGCCGCGGATGCCCGCGAATCCTTCCCCCGAGACATAGACGGGTTTACTGTCGAGCTCTTTGCCCGAACATTCTTCCAGGAACCTGCCGACGAGCTCGCACAATTCGTCGAGCCCCGCCTTGACCTCTTCGATGAACTCTTTGGTGGGGATCTCGTAGCTCCTGCCGCCGTAGACGACTTCGCGGTTCTTGGCTTCGCGCTTCAAATAGAGATTTGCCTTGGAAAGGAGCGCCGTCGCGACTTCGTAAGGGAGGGAGAAGCGCTTCATGAGGCGGACGGCGATCTGCCCCTCCCCTGCCCAGAAGGTGCGCTGGGCGAGCACGCCGTTCCCGAGCAGCACCAAAAAAGAAGAGGAAAGATAGCCGATATCCAAAAAGAGCGCATATTCGTCGCGCGTTTCCGGCGGGATGAGATATGCCGCCATCGCAAACTGGGTGGGAAGGAAATGAAGCTCGATGCGGCGGCGGGAGAAGACGTGTTCGAGCGCGCCCGCGAAGTACTCGCTCACATAAAAGTAAGAAAGGACGCCCGAAAGCCCCGTCGAATACAGCCCCACTGGGTCGGCAACGCGGCGGTTATCTGCCGTGACGTACACCATGCTCGTCACGCGCATATAGCGCCAGCCGTCGAGCGGCTTTCTGCCCATCGCAAAGAGCTGATCGAGCTCCTTATTGCTTATTTTGAGTTTTTTGGGGAAGCCCAGATCCTGTTCGAGGGGTTCCACCTTGGTGAACTCCCCGGGGACGCCCACATAGAGGGAGCGGATCCTTTCCCCGCAGACCTGCTGGACGGCGTCGAGCGCGCGCAGCACCGCTGACGAAAGATCGGAGACGTCGTAAAATTCCCCGTCCTGATAGCCGCCGTACGATTCGGTTTTGCTCGCCTTAAAGACGAATGTGTTGTTCACGCCCCGCTCGCCGACGAATACGGCGACTTCCGAGGAACGGATATCCAACACAGCAATGCTCTTGCCCGCCATCGCGCCTTCCTTTGTGCATTCCTGTAATACAGCAGTATTCTGTCATAAATTATAGCAGAGGGACCCCGCAATGTCAAGAGATTGTGGTGAGATTTCCTTCCGACCACAAAAAAAAGCGCCTCTTTGAGAAGCGCTTTTTGGCAGAATTTGGAAAATCGGCACGCCTTTACCGGGAAGGCCGGTGTTGGCTCACGGTAAATAATCTGCCATCGTCGGTGTCGTCGGTGTCGTCGGTGTCGTCTTTATCGACGACGTCGAAGTAGCCGTACGTCTTTTCCGCCTCCGAAAGGGAGAGATATTTTTCGATCACCGCCTCCGCCTTCTCCTCGGTATAATTTCCGGGAGTGAAGATATCAACGGTCACCCCTTCGCGCATTTCGAGGAAGAAGTAATCTCCCATCATGTATTCGGAAGAGAGCGTCACCGAAACGACGTTGGCGCGGGCATCCCCGAGCTTTTGAAAGAAGACGGAAAACATCGCAAAGAGTTCTTCCGCATGCCCGCCCGAGACCTTTTCGCCCGCGCGCTCCGCCGAAAAGGCAAAGCCTTCGAGGAGGATGTTCTCCCCGCCGCGGCGGTTGACGTTGCGCTCGCTGTCGTAAAGATACACCCCTTCTTCGTCGAGGATGGCGAAGATCCCGTTCTCGCGGCGGAAGGCATACGCCTCTCTTCTTTCCTCCACGGAGAGCACCACCGTGCGGGGAAAGCGTTTTTCCGACGAAACGACGCGGAAGGCGGGATAGCGTTCCACCGCCGCTTCCACCTCTTCGAGCTTCAAAAAGGTCGTGCTCCTGCCGACGTAAGCGTCGTCGAGCTCGCCTTGAAGGAGCACCGCTTCCGCCTCCCCCTGCGAGGAACAGACGGAAAAATGCACCTCGACGTGCGCCACGGTGAAGACGGCGTTGAGCGCCGCCGCCACAACGGCGATGAGGAGCGCCACGGCGACGCCCGTGAGGATGAGTACCTTTTTCTTCATTCGTATCTCCTTGCCGTAAGGCTCAGACGCGCACGCGCGCGATCTTTGCCCCGAGCTTTTTGAGTTTGTGCGGCAGGTCTTCATAGCCGCGGTCGAGATGGGAAAGATCCAAAACTTCGCTCTCCCCCTCCGCGCCGAGCGCGGCGACGACGAGCGCGGCGGCTCCCCTCAGATCCCCCGCGACGAGGGACGCCCCGTGCAGGCGGGGAACGCCGCGGATGAGCGCAGCCCTTCCCTTGACTTCGATGTCCGCCCCCATCTTTCTGAGTTCGGGCACATACTTGAAGCGCGTTTCGAAGAGGTTCTCTTCGATGAGCGCACACCCCTCCGCCCCGCTGTTGAGGGCGGCGGCCTGCGCCTGCAAGTCGGTGGGGAACCCCGGGAAAGGCATCGTTTCGATGCGGCGGTTGCATTTGAGTTTCCCCGAGCTTTCCAATCTTATTTTATCATTTTTTGCCCCGATCTTGCAACCGTTTTCACGCAATTTATGTAAAAGGAGGCCGAGATTCTCGGGCGCGGCGCCCTGTGTTTCCACCTCTCCCCCGCACACCGCCGCCATGATGAGGTAGGTGCCCGCCTCGATGCGGTCCTTCATGGGGGCATACGAGACGCCTCTGAGTTTTTTGACGCCCTCGATCACGATGACGTCGGTACCCGCCCCGCATATCTTCGCCCCCATCGCCTGCAAAAAACGGGCGAGATCGACGATCTCGGGTTCGCGGGCGGCGCCCCTTAAAACCGTCTCCCCTTCCGCCATGACGGCGGCGAGCAGCACGTTCTCCGTCGCCCCCACGCTGGGAAAATCGAGGGAGATCTCCGCCCCTTTGAGCTTTTCGCACTTGCAGAAAATGTAGCCGTCGTGCTCGTCGATGCCGACTCCCAAGCGGCGGAGCGCCGAAAGGTGCATATCGATGGGACGCAGCCAGATGTCGCAGCCGCCCGGGTACGCGATGAGCGCGCGGCGGAAACGCGTCAAGAGCGAGCCGAGCATGAAGACGGAAGACCTTAACTCCCGCGTGAGAGAGGGCGGGATCTCGTGCGAGCAGGACGAGGCGCTGTCGATGGTGACGTCGCCGCCCGAAAAGGTCACCTCGGCGCCCAGCTCGCGCAGGATCTGCGCCATGCACAAGGCGTCCGAAATGGCGGGCACGCCGCGGATGGTGACGGGCTCTTCCGTGAGCACGGAAGCGGCGAAGAGCGGCAGGACGGCATTTTTGGCAGAAGAGACGGGTACGCTCCCGAAAAGCCGCCTGCTCCCGGTGATGAGTAATTTGTCCATAGTTTTCTCCCCGTGACAAATGGCACGGGCGCGGCACTTTTGCTGCGTGCGCGCCCGGTCGCTTCCCTATCATCTTATGCCCCGCCTTGCCGCCGTGACACGCCGAACACGACGCCCATGCCCGCCATCGTGACAATGAGCGAGGTATTGCCCGCGCTCACGAGGGGGAGCGGCAGCCCCGTGGGCGGCACGCAGCCGCTGACGACGAGCGCGTTGAGCGCCGCCTGCACCGCAAAGGCGAACATGATGCCCGAAACGAGCAGGTATTCATAGAACGTGCGCGCGTTCGCCGCGATGCAAAAGCCTCGCCATACAACGAACCCGATGAGGAGGAACAGGCACAAGACGCCGAAAAAGCCCGTCTCCTCGGCGATGACGGAGAGGATGAAATCGCTCTCCGCAAAGGGCAGAAAGCGGTATTTCTGCCGAGAAGAGAACAATCCGACGCCGAACAGATCGCCGTTTGCGAGCGCATAGAGCGACTGGATGAGCTGATAGCCCTCATCCTGCGGGGACGACCACGGATCGAGAAACGCCATGAGGCGGCGAAGACGATAGGGCTCCGCAAAGATGAGCACTGGCACTGCAAGGAGGATGGGAAGAAGGATAAAAAGAAGCGTCTTTTTGGGCGTGCCCGCAAGGAAGAGCATCCCCAGCATGAGCGCGCCCATGACCATGGTGACAGAGAGGTTGGGCTCCAACAGGATGAGGACGCAGAGAGAGGCGCCCGCCCCGAGGACAGGAAGGATGCCCGAAAAACGGCGCGGACGGGAGGGGTCGAGGGCAAAATGCCCCGCCGAAAAGAGCACGAAGGCAAACTTTGCAAGCTCGGAAGGCTGCAGCGTGACGGGCCCCAGCCCCAGCCAGCGGGTAGCGCCGTAGCTCGTCTTCCCGAGCCCCGGGATGAACACCGCCGCGAGCAGGAGGATCGCCGCGACGAGCGCGGGAACGCCCGCCTTTTTCCAACGCGCGGCGTCCGCGCGGGAGAGAAAGGCGATCGCGGCAAGCCCTAAGAAAAACCCCAAAAGCTGCTTTTTGAGGAAATAAAACTCATCGCCGTACTGCACTTTCGCCGTGTAACAGCTCGCCGAATACACAAAGAGCACGCCGAGCGCCGCGATGGCAACGACGCCCCCCAAAAAGAGCACGTCCCCCCTCCCCCGCCGCCCGTGCGCCGCAGGGGAGCATTTGAAAACAAGCGCGCGGCTCTTCTCAGTCAAGCGATCTATCCTCTTTGCCCGTTTATCCCCTCTCCCCGTCCGCATCCCCCGCTGCCGCCTCGGTAGCGAAAGAAGACTCTGCATACGCCTTGACGAGGGATGCAAACTTTTCGCCGCGCTCTTCGAAGCTGCGGAACTCGTCGAAGCTCGCCGCGGCGGGCGAGAGGAGCACGTTCTGCCCGGGCCGCGCCGTGAGGCAGGCGACGTTTACTGCGACCTCGAAGGGGCGGCAGAGGGTGACGGCGGTGAAGTTTTCCTCCATCGCGGCGTTCATGAGGCGGAAGGCGCA
>DXAJ01000063.1 GCA_019117085.1 Candidatus Gallimonas gallistercoris | reverse complement strand
CCTGACTGCACTTCAAGTAGCTCGTCTTGCGGAAGAGATCGTGCCGCAGCGCCCGCGTCATCGCCCCCGCGACGAGCGCCGAAAGGCGGTTGGCGGCAATGTTGCCGAAGAGCGCCAAGAGCGAGAAAAACAGCATCGCCCCGCCCGCGATCCAGATGGCGGTCTCGTCCTTCAAGGGCGTCAGTTCGTCGATGATATAGGAGAGCAGATAGGGAAGGACGAGTTCGGAAACGCTCCCCGCCGTCTTCAGAAAGAGCGCGAGCGCCGTCCTCCCCGCATACGGCTTCAGATAGCCCAGCGTGCGTTTCACTTTCTGCCCTCCATATAGCGGCGGGCGTTTTCGACCATCTTCCCCGTCAGGCGGGCGAGCGTCTCCCGCTCCTCCTCCGTAAAGCCTTCGGTGACGAGCGCGCGCCATGCGGCGAACACTTCGCGGATGCGCGGGAGCGCCTCTTCGAGCTTGCTTGTCGGGAAGACGAGCACCGCCCTTCTGTCGCGCTCGTTCTCCTCCCGCCGCACGAAACCCGCCCTTTCCAGCGCTTCGATCTGCCGCGCGACGTTGCTCTTGTTGACAAAGAGCGAGCGCGAAAGCTCCTCCTGCGAGATCCCGGGCTCGCGCGTGACCGCCAAAAGATACTTCGCCTGACAGCCGCCGATATTCAGATTTTTCAGCTCCTCTTCGCGGAAAAGATCTGCGCTCCGCACGATGAGCTGGATGTTCTTCATGAATTTCATCGTCTCTCCCCCACCGCCCCGCTTGGGGCGGCGCCAAAAACTGCTTGCGCCCGCAATGGTTGCGCGCGCAACGATAATGCATTATAACACGCCCCGAAGAAATTGTCAACGGGACGTGCAAAAATATCCCGCAAAGCGTTTTGCTGTGCAAAACGCTTTGCGGGAGCCCTGTTTTTTTTCCGCAAAGCGTTTTGCTGCGCAAAGCACTTCGCGGGAGCCCACTATGTTATCCGACTCAGAGGATATCGTTCTCGTAGATGGGGAACTTGGCGCAGAGGGCGGCGACGCGCTCCGAAACGGAGGGCACTGCCTCTTCGCGGCGGCGGATGACTTCGGTGACGAGGTCGGCGATCTCCACGGCCTCCCCTTCCTTCATCCCGCGAGAGGTGATGGCGGGCGTTCCGATGCGCACGCCGCTCGTGATGAAGGGCGACGTCGTCTCGAAGGGGATGGTGTTCTTGTTGGCGGTGATGTGCGCCTCATCGAGGAGCTTTTCGAGCTCCTTGCCCGTCATGTTCTCCTTGCGGAGATCGACGAGCATGAGGTGGTTGTCCGTGCCGCCCGAAACAAGGCGCACGCCGTTTTCCGTGAAGCGCTTTGCCATCGCGGCGGCGTTTTTGACGATCTGCGTCTGATATGCCTTGAATTCGGGGGAAAGCGCCTCTTTGAAGGCGACTGCCTTTGCGGCGATGACGTGCATCAGAGGCCCGCCCTGCGTGCCGGGGAAGACCGCCTTATCGATGGCTTTTGCGTACTGTTCCTTGCACATGATGACGCCCCCGCGCGGGCCGCGCAGCGTCTTGTGCATGGTCGTCGTCACAAAATCGGCATAGGGAACGGGGTTGGGATGGAGGCCCGCGGCGACGAGCCCCGCAATGTGGGCGATATCGACCATCATCAAAGCCCCCGCTTTGTCGCAAATTTCGCGGATGCGCGCAAAGTCGATGATGCGGGGATAGGCGCTCGCACCCGAGACGATCATCTTCGGCTTGCAGGCAAGGGCGATCTTCTCCATCTCGTCGTAGTCGAGGACTTCCGTCTCTGCCGAAACGCCGTAAGGGACGATATTGAAGTAGGTGCCCGAGATGTTGGCGGGCGAACCGTGCGTCAAGTGCCCGCCGTGGGAGAGGTTCATGCCCATGATGGTATCGCCGGGCTTTAACATTGCGAAATAGACGGCGAAGTTGGCCTGCGCGCCGCTGTGCGGCTGCACGTTGCAGTGATCGCAGCCGAAAATTTGCTTCAAACGGTCACGCGCGAGGTCTTCGGCGATGTCGACGAACTGACAGCCGCCGTAGTAGCGCTTGCCGGGATAGCCTTCGGCGTACTTGTTGGTGAGATGGCTCCCCATCGCAGCCATGACGGCGGGCGAGACGATGTTCTCGCTGGCAATAAGTTCGAGGTTGCCCCGCTGGCGGGCAAGTTCCTGCTCCATGGCGGCGCAAAGCTCGTGGTCGGCATTGCGGATACAGCTCAGATCGATCATAAACTTCTCCTTGACGTAAAAATTAGCTTTATTGTATCATATCCCGCATAAAAATGCAACCGTTTGAACGAAACCGCCCCGCCGCACGGGAAAGGTTAAAATAAAATCCCGCGAGGAGAGGATATAACGCCGCACACAAAACTTCCCCCGGAAGGCTCCGGGGGAAGTTCGTGAACTTATTTTAAATTTTTCGAAAGAAACGCTCTCATCGCGCTTTCGGGGACATAGCCGAGCTGATGCGTCTTCATTTTGCCGTCCTCGAAGATATACACGTCGGGGATGGACATGATGCCCATCTTCTGCGCGACTTCGCCGCTCTCGTCGACGTCCACCTTGACGAACTCGGCTCTTCCCGCGAACTCTTCGGCGACCTTATCGAGCACGGGCGCGAGCATCCTGCAGGGGCCGCACCACGTCGCCCAGAAATCGCATACGACCGTCTTGCCCTCTTTGACGAGCGCTAAAAGCTCTTCGCCCTTCACTTCTCTTACGTTCTTCGACATATTGTTATTCCTCCGTTTTTTTCTTTAAGTATGTGCAAAGATCTTCCAATCTCACCCGTTCGGATGAGGAATCTTTCATATCCTTGACGTTCACTTCGCCCGAGGAAAGCTCGTCCGCGCCGAGGACGGCGACAAAGCGCGCGCCCTTCTTATCGGCATACTTGAACTGCGCCTTCACGGAACGCTCCATGAGGTCGGTCTCTGCCGAGATGCCCGCCTTCCGCAGCTCGGAAGCGAGAGCGAACGCCTTTTCGCGGCAGGCTTTGTCCATGCCCGCAAGATAGCAGGTGACCCCCTTTTCTTCGGGGACGGGCGCCTGTTCCGCCGCGATGACCATCAAAAGCCGTTCCATGCCCACGGCAAAGCCCACTGCGGGAAGGGGCTTGGAGCCCATCTGTTCAAGCAGGGTATCGTATCTTCCGCCGCCGAGCACCGTGCCCTGCGCGCCCGCCGCCTTCGTCACGAATTCGAACACCGTGCGGCTGTAATAGTCGAGCCCGCGCACGATGGAAGGATCGACGGTATATTCGATGCCCGTCTCATCGAGAAGGCGCTTGACTTCTTCGAAGTGCGCCCGGCAATCGTCGCAGAGATAATCTAAAATTTTAGGCGCGCCCGCCGTGACCCGACGGCAAGCTTCTTCCTTGCAGTCGAGCATGCGCATGGGGTTCTTTTCAAAGCGCGCGTTGCAGTCGGCGCACATATTTTGAAGGTGCGGGCGGAAATACTCTTTGAGCGCCGCATGATAGGCAGCGCGGCAGCTCTTGCAGCCGATGGAATTGAGGCGGAGCGAAACTTCTTTGAGCCCCAGCGACTTCAAAAAGTTTGCGGCGAGCGAGATGACTTCGGCGTCCGCTTCGGGCGTGGCAGCGCCGTAGAGCTCGCAGCCGAACTGATGGAATTCGCGCAGCCGCCCCGCCTGCGGGCGCTCGTAGCGGAACGCCGAGATGAAGTAATACATCTTGGCGGGAAGCGCCTCGCTCATGAGGCCGTTCTCGATGAAGGCGCGCGCGACGCCCGCCGTGCCCTCGGGGCGCAGGGTGATGCTCCTGCCGCCCTTATCGAGGAAGGTATACATTTCTTTGTTGACGATATCCGTCGTATCGCCCACGCCGCGCACGAAGAGCTCGGTGTGTTCGAAGACGGGCGTTCGGATCTCTTTGAAGGCGTAAGCCTCGGCGGTCTTTCTCGCCGCGTCTTCGATGTGGTGCCACAGATATACGTCGCGGGGCAAAATATCCTTTGTCCCCTTGGGTGCCTGGATCATGAATGCTGCTCCTTATTTGCTTTATGCTCGATGCTCGTTCTGTTCCATGAGACGGGCGGCGAGCTTTGAGATGGCCTCCGCCGCCTTTTGAAACCCGTGCGAAAGCGCGCTGTTCCACCAAAAGAGCGCGCGCTTGGGGTCTTTTTCCACGCCGCTCCCGTTGAGATAGTAGAAGCCGAGATTGTACTCTGCGGGCCCGAACTTCTTTTCCGCCGCGCTCGCATACAGCGCCGCGGCGCGCTTTTCGTCCTGTTTGACGCCCATGCCCCGCTGATAGGCGACGGCAAGGTTGTACTCGGCGAGGGCATAACCCCCTTCCGCCGACTTCTTCCACCAAAGAGCGGCGCGCTTTAAATCGGCTTTCACGCCGTCCCCGCGCTGATAGGCAACGCCCAAATCGTACGCGGCGACGGGGTCGCCCGATTTGGCGCGGGCTTCCAGCTCTTTGAACTGTTCCTTCGTCATATCCCCCCCTTGCGCCCTCAGAGGACGTACTTTTTGAGATCGCGGTTCTTGGTGATCTTGGCAAGATGTTCTTCGACGTACTTGCGGTCGATCTCCACCGTGACGAGGGGATAGTCCCCGCCGCCCGCGTTGAAGGAGATGTCTTCGAGCAGATACTCCATCACCGTATGGAGGCGGCGCGCGCCGATGTCTTCGCTCGTCATGTTGATCTCTTCGGAGATCTCGGCGATCGCCTCGATGGCGTCGGGTGTGAACTTCAAATCGATGTTGTCGACGGCGAGCAAAACGGCGTACTGCCGCGTCAGCGAATGCTCCGTGCTCGTGAGGATGTTGATAAAGTCCTCTTTCGTGAGCGGCGTGAGCTCGACGGAGACGGGGAAACGGCCTTGAAGCTCGGGGATGAGGTCCTCGACGCGGGCGACGTGGAAGGCGCCCGCCGCGATGAAGAGCATGTAGTCCGTCTTGACGGGCCCGTACTTCGTCATCACCGTGCTGCCCTCGACGATGGGCAAAATGTCGCGCTGGACGCCCTCGCGCGAGACGTCCGCCCCGCCCGTGTTGCCCTTTGCGGCGATCTTATCGATCTCGTCGATGAAGATGATGCCGTCGTTTTCGGCGCGGCGCACCGCCTCTTCTTCGACGGCGTCGTTGTCGATGAGCTTATCGCTCTCTTCGGCGAGGAAGAGTTTCATGAGCTCCTTGACGGCGATCTTGCGCCGCTTCTTTTTGGGCGGGAGCATCTCGCCGAAGATGGAGCCCAAATTGATGGCAGCGCCCCCGGGGACGAGTTCCATCGTCTTGGGCTCGTCTCTTACGTCCGCCTCGACGACGAGGTTATCGAAGACGCCCTTCCTCAGCGATTCCAAAAGGTTCGCTTCGAACACTTCGCGCGGGGTCTCGCCGCGGTCTGCTTTTTTGAGCTCGGATAAAATTTTGACGACGCGCTGTTCGGCAGCCGCCGTGGCTTTGACGGAAACTTCCGCCGCCTTCTCGTCTTTGACAAGGCGCACGGCGCTCTCCACAAGGTCGCGCACCATGCCTTCGACGTCCTTGCCCACATACCCCACTTCGGTGTACTTGGTGGCTTCCACCTTGATGAAGGGAGCTTTGACGAGCTTTGCGAGCCTTCTTGCGATCTCCGTCTTGCCGACGCCCGTGGGGCCCTTCATGATGATGTTCTTGGGCGTGATCTCCTCGCGCATCTCGGGGGAGAGCTGCGAGCGGCGGTAGCGGTTGCGCAGGGCGATGGCGACGGCTTTTTTCGCCTCGTCCTGCCCCACGATATGTTTATTGAGTTCGTTTACGATCTGTTTGGGAGAAAGATCCATGCTTGTTCCTCCATTGATTCAAAATTGCTGCCCTATGTTTGGAAAGAAGATGCGAGCAAGACAAGGAGCGCGAGGAAAACTTGAGGGAGCTTACTAAACCGTAAGTGACCGAAAGTTGCCGCAGCGCGACACCGTATTGCGACGCATATTCTTTTCAAACCGTTTCGCAGATGATATGGTCGTTCGTATAGACGCAGATCTCACTTGCGATCTTGAGCGCCTTTCTTGCGATCTCCTCGGCGGAAAAATCGGTGTTCTGCGCAAGGGCGCGCGCCGCAGCAAGGGCATAGTTGCCGCCCGAGCCGATGGCGCAGATGCCCTCGTCGGGTTCGATGACTTCGCCCGTGCCGGACAGGATGAGGAGCGTATCCTTATCCGCCGTGATCATCATGGCGTCGAGCTTTCTTCCGATCTTATCGCTCCGCCAAAGGTCTGCAAGCTCCACCGCCGAGCGCATAAGGTTGCCCGCAAACTTGTTGAGCATCCCTTCAAAGCGCTCCGAGAGCGAGAAGGCGTCCGTCACCGAGCCCGCAAAGCCCAAAATGACCTTGCCGCCGTAGATGCGGCGCACCTTGATAGCCGTATTCTTGAACACGACCGATTCGCCGAGGGTGACCTGTCCGTCCCCCGCGATCGCCGTGACGCCGTCCCGTTTGACGGCGCAGATGGTCGTTCCGCGAAATTCCATTTATCTTCCTCCTTCGCCATAGATCGTCGCTTTGAAGCGTTCGATATCTTCGAGCGCGACCGCGCCGAGGCGTCTCTTCTTTTCCTTTTTGTCGCGCACACAAACGCTCTGCCTGAGGATGCCGTAGTTGGCGTTCATGGGCTGAAAGTCCTTGTTCTCCGTGGAGATATAGCGGGCGAGCGCCCCCGAAACGCAGGTATCTTCGGGCGCTTCGCTTAATTTCCCGTGCAGCCTGTTCCAGATGTGGATGCCGACGAACAGCCCGCTCATCGCGCTCTCGACGTACCCTTCAACGCCCGTGATCTGCCCCGCGAAAAAGAGGTCGGGGTCGCTTTTGAGCGAAAAATCGTTACTTAAAAGCCTGTCTGCGGGGAGATAGGTGTTGCGGTGCATGACGCCGTAGCGCTCGAACTCCGCATGCGCAAGGGCGGGGATGAGCGAAAACACCCGCTTTTGTTCGCCGAATTTGAGATTGGTCTGGCAGCCGACGAGGTTATAGCTCGTGCCCGCCTCGTTCTCCTTGCGCAGCTGCAATACGGCATAGGGGCGGACGCCGCTCTCATCCGCAAGCCCCACGGGCTTGAAGGTACCGAAGCGGAGCGTATCCTTCCCGCGGGATGCCATCACTTCGAGTGGCATACAGCCTTCGAAGATCTCCCCTTTCTCGAAATCGTGCAAGGTAGCCCGTTCGGCAGAGGTGAGCGCCGCCACAAAGGCATCATACTCTTCCTTTGTGAGCGGGCAGTTGATGTAATCGCCCGTGCCCTTCCCGTATCGGTCGCCCGTGAAGGTGCGGTCAAGATCGATGCTGTCCGCCGCCACGATGGGCGCGGAAGCGTCGTAAAAGTGCAGCGACGCGCCGAGTTTTTCTTCGATGTCCTTGTAGAGCGCCCCGCCCGTCAGAGGGCCCGTTGCGATGACGCCTGTTTCCGGCAGCGACGTCACTTCCTCGCAGACGATATGGATGTGCGGGCAAGCGCGCAGTTTTTCCGTGATATAGGCGGAAAATTTCTCCCTGTCGACGGCGAGCGCCCCGCCCGCAGGCACCCGCGAAACTTCCGCCGCCGCCATCGTGAGCGAACCCAACCGCCGCATCTCCTCTTTCAAAAGCCCGCAGGCGTTGCCCCAGACATCGTCGCTCTTCAAGGAATTAGAGCAGACGAGCTCGCCGAAGTTTGCGCTCTCGTGCGCGGGGGTGAACTTTTGCGGCTTCATGTCGACAAGTTCGACTTCGACGCCGCGGCTGCCGAGATAATACGCCGCTTCGCTCCCCGCAAGCCCCGCGCCGATGATGCGGATCATGCGTTCCCCTCAGCCGCTTTGGGAGCGTCGGGCGCCTTGCCTTCGGACGCCTTTTCGGGCTGAGGCGGACGGTAAGAGCAGTCCTTATTGCTGCATTTCAGAACGCCCTTCTTGGTCTTGACGATCGCCTCGCCGCAGAGCGGGCACTTTTCGCCCGTGGGTTCGTCCCAGCTCATGAATTTGCAGGAAGGATACCCGCTGCACCCGTAGTAGAGCCGCCCCGAACGGGTATAGAGCACCTTTGCGGGCTTGCCGCAGACGGGGCAGGTGCCTTCGAGCTTTTCTTCCCGCTTCTTCTCTTCGCCGTACGGGAGCGTCGACTTGCACTTGGGGTAGTTGGGGCAGGCGAGAAACTTGCCGAAGCGGCCGTTCCGCACGATCATCATCGCGCCGCACTTAGGACAGGGCGTATCGGAGACGGGCGCCATATCTTCGGAGATGATATTCGAACAGGCGGGGTAGTTGGAGCAGGCGAGGAACTTGCCGTACTTGCCCGTCTTGCGCACCATGGGATGCCCGCACTTTTCGCAGAGGATGTCCGTCATCTCGTCGCCGTCCGTCGAGGCATAGCGGAGCTTTTCCGCAAAGGGCGGATAAAAGGCGGAGATGATCTCGTGCCAGTCCTTGCCGCCCTCCTCGATGTCGTCGAGCTTTTCCTCCATGTCCGCAGTGAAGCCGACGTCCATGATGTCGGTAAAGTACTTGCACAGCATGTCGGTGATGCGGTATGCGATGTCGGTGGGCACCATGTACTTGCCCTCTTTGGTCACATACTTGCGCTTGTTGAGGACGGAGATGATGGAAGCGTACGTCGAAGGGCGGCCGATGCCCTTATCTTCCATCGCTTTGACGAGGGAAGCGTCCGTATACCTTACCGGGGGCTTGGTGAACTTCTGCTCGGGCTTTATCCCGAGCGCGTCGAGCGCGTCCCCTTCGGTAAGTGGGGGCAGAAGTTTGCCGCTGCCCTCCTCTTCCTCCTCCTTCTTCGCCTCCTGATAGACGGCGGTGAAGCCCGCAAATTTCAGGCTTTTTCCCGTCGCCTTGAAGGAATAGCCGCTGTTGTCGATGACGATCTGCATCGCGTCATACAGCGCTTCCGCCATCTGCGAGGCGATGAAGCGTTCGTAGATGAGCTTATAGACCTGGTAATGCTTTTTATCGAGCATCTTTTTGGCGCGCTCGGGGGTGAGCGTCACGTCGATGGGACGGATAGCTTCGTGCGCGTCCTGCGCCCCCTTCTTGGAAGCGTAATGATTGGGCTTTGCAGGACAGTAGTCCTTGCCGAAGCGCTCCTCGATATAGGAAAGCGCCGCCGCCTGCGCTTCGTCGGAAACGCGCGTCGAGTCGGTACGGATATAGGTGACGAAGGCGATATGCCCCTCCCCTTCGACGTCCATACCCTCGTAGAGGTGCTGCGCCATGAGCATGGTCTCGGGCGCGGTGTAGCCGAGCTTGTTGGAAGCGTCCTGCTGCAAGGTGCTCGTCGTGAAGGGCGCGGGAGCGTGCGAGCGCGCCACGCTCTTCTTGACGGAAGAGACGGTATAATCGCCCGCCGCAAGCGCCCCGAGCACGGCGTCCGCCTGCTCCTTGCTGCCCACTTTGAACTTTTTATTGTTGAACTTTTCGAGCGCCGCCTTGAAGGGGGAGAATTTCTTCTCCTTGTCCTGCAATTCTGCGGTGATCGTCCAGTATTCTTCGGGTTTGAACGCTTGGATCTCGCGCTCGCGGTCGACGACGAGCCTCAGCGCCACCGACTGCACGCGCCCCGCCGAAAGCCCGCTCTGCAATTTGTTGTTGAGGAGCGGCGAGAGCTTATAGCCCACGAGGCGGTCAAGCACGCGGCGCGCCTGCTGCGCGTCCACGAGGTTATAGTTGATCTTCCGCGGGTGCTCCAACGCCTTCGTGACGGCTTTGGGGGAAATTTCGTTGAATTCGATGCGGTTCTCGCCGTTCCCGTCCAGCACCAGCACCGTCTGCAAGTGCCAGGAGATCGCCTCGCCCTCGCGGTCGGGGTCGGTCGCGAGATAGACGCGGTCGGCCTTTTTCGCCTCGTCCATGAGGCGTTTTACGGTATCTTCCTTGCCCGCCGAAACGACGTAGCGCGGCTCGAAATTCTTTTCGACGGCAACGCCCAGCGTCTTTTGAGGCAGATCGCGGATGTGTCCGCCCGAAGCGTCCACGCGATACTTCCCCTTGAGATATTTGGAAATGGTCTTCGCCTTGGAAGGCGACTCTACGATGATGAGATCCATAAAAGCTCCTTAAAGCCCCGCGCTCAGCGCGCAAGGGAATAGCGGTTCCCGCCCGCCTTGACGGCGAGCCCTTTGAGTTCGAGCGAAGAAAGCACTGCCGCCGCCTCAAAAATTTTCATTCCCGCACGCTCCGCCAGAACGGACGAGTGCAATTCTCCCCATTCGCGCAGAACTTCATACACGCGCCGCTCTTCGGGGGTGAGGGAAGGCCCCTTTTCTTCCGTCCTCTCCTCCTGCTTTTGCGTTTCGAAGCCGTAAAAGGAGAGGATGTCCTCCGCCTCCGTCACGAGGGAAGCGCCCTTTTTCAGAAGGTCGATGCAGCCCGCGCCGCGCGTCTCGTTGGGGCGGTAGGGAAGCGCGAACACGTCGCGGCCGAATTCCGCCGCGCAGTTCGCCGTGATGAGCGCGCCGCTCCTTGCTCCTGCCGAGAGGACGAGCACGCCCTCCGAAAGGCCCGCAAGCAGGCGGTTGCGCTCGTGAAAGCTGTACTTTTTCACGCCCTCGTCGGGCGGGTACTCACTGAGGAGCAGCCCGCTCTTTGCGATCCGATCTTTGAGCCCCGCATGCGAGGCGGGATAACAACCGAAGATGCCGCAGGGCAGCACCGAGATGAGGTTCTTGAAAGGGAGCGCGCCCGAGATGGCGGCGCTGTCTCCCCCTTCCGCCAGCCCCGTGACGATACAGAAGCGGGAAGCGAGCTCCCCTGCGATCGCTTTGCCGAGGCTCTCCGCCCACGGCGGCGTCACGCGCGAGCCGACGATGCAGAATTTACGCTTGGCAAGAAGGGAACGGTCGCCCTTCCCGTATAACAAAAGGGGCGGAGAGGCGATGTTTTTGAGCGCTTCGGGGTAATCCTCGTCGAGCGCGGTGATGGGAAAACAGTTCTCCCGTTCCAGCCGTTTTACAAGCTGCGAAGCCGCCGCAAAGCGCGCGTCTCTCTCTTTATATAACCGCGCCTTGGGGGAATTTATCACGGTCGGCGCAATTTTTTCGTATTCTTCGAGAAGACGGGCGGGAGAAGCGGCTGCGCGCAGCAGGGCGGCGCACTCGCGCTTTTCAAGCTCCGTGCACCCGCAAAGCCATACGATCCCCAACTCTTCCCGCGTCATCTCCGCCTCCTTTATTTTTATCCCAAAAGACCCGCTAACGCAGCTTTTTCGGGAACTTTTCACTCCCTCCGTCGCGTTACATCCAACTCTTTCTCGCACAGGTGAAGAGAACTGCCGTTGTCGAACCCTTGCATTTTATAATGAGGCGACTCCCTCAGTCTCGCTGCGCTCGACAGCTCCCCCAAACTCACCCAAAAAAATTCTACGTCTTTTTTTGGGGACCCCGTGGGAGGAGCCAAGGAGGATGCGGTTCCCCGCACTGCTCCTAAAACCTCTTCCACGAGGAGGGTTTCCCTCCGCCTCGTCGCAGCGGAGCAAATTCCGCAAGCCGCTCGTATGATTCGCGGCTTTGCTTTGATGCTCGCTGCTCCTCTTCCCAAAAAACTCGCTGACGCGACTTTTTCGGGAGCCCTTTTCTCTAAATCTCCTTCTGCAAGCAAGGTTGCCTTGCGCAGCAGGACTCAATTTGTACCCGCAGGGCATACACCCTATGCTTAGGGCTTAGTGCTCTTAGAGTGACATCTACATTCGCGGGCGATCACGAAGCTTAAAATCGCGACAGCTCCTTCTCGCGCGGTAGAGACCGCGCTCGGTCAG
>DXAJ01000062.1 GCA_019117085.1 Candidatus Gallimonas gallistercoris | reverse complement strand
GCACGCCGCTGATGCGGTAACGCTCCATGAGCGCGACGGCGTCGCGCACCAGATTCTGCGGTTCGAGGAAGAAGGGATCGGTAATGACGCCGTGTTCGGAACGCTTGACCTTATCGACCTCCTTGGCCTGTTCCTCGATGGACATATTCTTGTGGATGATGCCGAGGCCCCCTTCGCGCGCCATGGCGATGGCGAGCCTGCTCTCCGTCACGGTATCCATTGCCGCGGAGATGATGGGCAGGTTCAGCGAAAGCCCTTCGCACAGCGTGGTGCGCAGGTCCACCTCGTTCGGCAAGACGTCGGACGCCTGCGGGATGAGCAGAACGTCGTCGAATGCAAGTCCTTCCTTGATCACTTTACTCATTGACTGCTTCCTCCAAAAGTTCGATGGTTTTTAAATAGAGCTTGTATCCTTCCGTGTACTCGGACTCATCTTCGAACGCAGACTGCGCACGGAGCGCGTTGAACTTCTGCTCCTTCCGCATATTTTCGAGAATGGTCTTACAGAACGCATCATCCCCCGCCTCCGAAGCGGCGAGCGCGAGGCTGCAAAGCGGATTGTTTTCTTCAAACTCGCCCGAAGTTTCGCTCAGGGCAAACGTATAGACTTCAAGCTTTTCGTCGTCCGTCTCGGCGACCGCATAGAGCGCGGACGCGCCCAGCGAACAGGCATAGCTCCGATAGTTGTTTTCGGGGATGTCTTCGCCGAGCTCCACGCCGTCCTGCGCCTTGCAGTAATCGGAAAAGCCCTCGTTTTCATAAAGTTCTTCGAAGCGCTCCGCCGCAGCGTCGGAACGCCCCTCGAAGGCAGCGATCTCAAAGGCGCGGGCAAGGTATTCGATGTCGCCCGAGCGGCGGTATTCCTGATAGGCGTAGTCGCCGCTGATGGCGTCGAGCCCCAGCGAAGAAGTGAAGCTCATCATCGCCTTGGGAGCCGCGAAGGAGAGGATGCCGAACGCCGAGATCGCCAAAATGAGCACGACGCCGAGCGTGATGAATATAGTTTTAAAAACGATCTTTCTCATGGGTGGGACCTATATTGATTGGATATAATATGGATATTCGTTGGGATAATTTAGGCTATTTTACCATATCGCCCCGAAAAAATCAACCGAAAAAGCAGAAAAAGTCATGCCCTGCCTCCCGTTTTCATAAGTTAGAGCATGAAAAAAACAGCACTCTTTCTCCTCGTTCCCCTCCTCTCCCTCGCCGTCCTGACGGGCTGCAAGGGCACAGACTACGAAAAGCACCTCTCCGACGTCAGAAGCGATCTCTTTGCCGCCGAGACGGAGGACTTTTCGCTCACGCTCTCGTGCATCACGCGCGAGACGCCATATGCCGCCGACGGCGTCGCCTGCAATACGCTAAAGCTCATCGAGATCGCAGTCAAACCTTCGAAAAGCACGGACGGTTCGAAGAGCTACCGGATCGAACTTTCGGGCGAGCCTGCCGTGAGCGGCGAGCTTTCTTACCGCACCGTCAAGGGGGACTATTTCCTCTCGCAGGGGGTCTCCGCCTTCCCCGAAGGGAGCGTGACGGTGCGCCTGAGCGATGACGGGGAGACGACGGAGATCACGGCGACTTCCGTCAAAACGGAAAAGACGCTCTCCCCCGAAGAAGCGCTCAACTTTGCGGTGGATGCGGAGCGGGAGCTCATCGACCGCATGACGGCGGGCAGCACGTTCGAGGGCGAATTCACGGTGCGCCTCATGCGCCGCAGCCGCAACTATTACTTCGTGGGCATCACGGGGAAGAAGGAGAACGCCGCCCTCCTTATCGACGCCGAGACGGGCGAAGTCTTAGCACGCAGGGTGCGGTAGCCCCCTCCGCTTTTGCCCCGTTTGAGCCGCCTCCGCCGCGGGTATAATAGAGATGGAACAAAACCCCCGCCGCAGAGAAAGCGAGCGCAAAAGGTTACTACCTCGCTTGAGTTCCGAGCAAGACAAGGAGAGCGCGGCTTTGCCGCAGGCGTTTACAGGGCTCCCGCAAAGATTTTGCTTTTGCAAAAGATTTGTGGGAAGAGGAGAAGCAGGCATAAAAAGCAATACGTTCGCCGATGGCGAACGCATGCGAACCTTGCCTTGCTTCGACGAGTAAGTAACCAAGGCAAAACGCAAGCTCGACACAGTCTTGCGACGGAAATCAAGCGAGCGCACATAAGGAGCGAATACTATGAGAAAGAATTTTGGCGCAAAACCCATCCTCTACCCCCAGCCCGTGCTCATCATCGCAACGTATGACGAGAACGGCAAGCCCGACGCCATGAACGCCGCATGGGGCGGCACGGCGGACGAAGACAAACTCTTCCTCTGCCTGAGCGCGGGGCACAAGACGACGAAGAACCTGCTCGCCCGCAAAGCGTTCACGGTGAGCGTGGGCACGGAACAGGAGCTCGTCCCCTGCGATTATGTGGGCGTCGTCTCTGCAAACGACGTAAAGGACAAATTCCAAAAGACGGGCTGGCACACCGAAAAGAGCGCATTCGTCGACGCGCCCCTCATCGAAGAACTTCCCCTCGCCTTCGAATGCGAACTTGAAAGCTACGACGAAGAGACGGGCATGCTCATCGGTAAAGTGAAGAACGTGTGCGCGGACGAGCGCATCCTTTCGGACAAAGGAAAGATCGACCCCGAAAAGCTCTCCCCCATCACCTTCGACCCCGTGAACAACGCCTATCTGCGCCTCGGCGGAAAGGCAGGCAACGCCTTCCGCGACGGGCTTCAATTGAAACAGTGACCCTTCATAACGCACGCAGCGCTCCGAATGTTCGGAGCGCTTTTTCTCGCAACAATAAAGCAGCCTTTTAAACATCGAACTTCTGAAATCGCTTCATGGATAATTTGCAGCTTATTGCAGACAGGATAATATAAATTACGATTCCTATGGTCAAAACGACTGCTTTTGCTCCGATATTTTGCGAATTCAGCCCGTTCAGCGTAACGGAATATAGCGGCGTTGCCCAGCGTAAAACAATGAAAACGCCGATCAGCAAGAACACGACAACCGCTCCGATCACGAACGGGACGCCTATCTTATCGGGAGATCTGAAATAGCGCGGAAAGAAGATCAGGTTGAACACGCCGAGCAATACCGCACCATTGCCGACCAAAGCAAGATTTGCCGAGAGACCCGCTTGATTGACACACTGTTCCGCAGGCAAAACAGCGCCTTTGACTGCACCGATGATCCCGACAAGCAACAAAATGATACCTTGCAGCCCGAATACCACAAGCATCTTTGCAAGGGGGATATGCTCCTTTTTTACGGGCAATGCGCAGGAAAAAGCAATATCGCCGTTTTCTCTTGTCATCATACAGCAGAAAAATACCGAGAGGCAGGAGAAAAAGAAAATGACTTCATACGGATAATTCGGCACAAATACAAGCACGGCAAAGGAGAGAAAGATAAAAGCCGTAGGGTGCATACAAAGAGCTAATTCTTTTCTAATTAAATTCAGCATACCCTTTCCCCCTCGTTTGCTTTTTCCAAATGTACGATGATATGATCGATCGTTGCGTCGGTCGCAGCAGAGCTTGCTGATATTTTTATATCACGGGGCAGCAGACCTTCGTAGCCTTCTTTGACCGCCTTCACGCCGATGGCTTTGGCAGCCGTTGCATCTTTAAGAGAAGAAAAACGCGCCAACCGATATTTCCCGAGCAACTCTTTCAGCGGGCACGCCGCAAGGAGCCTGCCCTGCGAGAGATAGACGATGTCGTCGGCAATGCGCATCAGATCGGACGTGATATGCGTAGAAAAGAGGACGGAAACGCCTTCCTCTCGCACAAGCTGCAAAACAATGTCGCAAAACTCTTCACGCGAAAGCGGATCGAGCCCGCTCGTCGGTTCGTCCATGATGAGCAGCTTTGCTCCGTGCGAAAGAGCGAGGGCAAGCGCAAACTTTACCTTCATGCCCTCGGAAAGTTCTTTGACCTTCTTTCGTTCGGACAAATCGAATTGCGCAAGCAGTCTTTCATACTTGCCTTGATCCCACGTCGGATATAAGGGCGCATACGCCTTGCGGATCGCGGCGAGTGTGTTCATGGGATAATAGCGAAAGCCGCCGCCGACATAGCCGATCATCTGCTTTGCCGCAAGTTCATCCTCATCCAAATTTTTTCCGAAGACCGAGACATCGCCTTCTGCCGCGATAAGCCGCAGGATCCCTTTGATCGTTGTGCTTTTCCCTGCGCCGTTCCTGCCGATGAGCCCGACGATATGCCCCTGCGGCACGCAAAAACCGATCTTGTCGAGCGTAAATTCGGGATAGACTTTCGTCAGTCCATTTACTTCAAGCGCATTCATTTTTGCTCTTTGTCTCCATTTTTAACTTGATTGACCGCATTCCAAAGCGTTTCCATGTAAGAAAACGGCTGCAAGGCAATGCCTTGCCCTTTGTCTGCCATCAAGACCAGCGAATCTCCCGGATCCAGCGAAAACATATCCCGCACCTCTTTGGGGATGACGATCTGCCCTTTGGGACCGATCTTGACCGTTGCCAGAAACTTACCTTCGGGGAAATTTTCCATCGTTTGCTCCTTTGAGTATAATTTGTATTACTTTTCTTACTAATTATAACTTATGGCACATTGAATGTCAAGGAAAAAGTAGGCTTCCCGTCACATCCACAAAAAAACGAGCATTCAACAGCAAGCGGCGCGCCCCGGACGGGGCGCGCCGCGCATGCTTTTTTACCGTTATACCGTTTCGATGTTGATGAGGTTGGAATTGCCGCTCTTGCCGTTGGGGGTACCGCCCGTGATGACGATGACGTCGCCGGGTCTCACAAGCCCCGAATCTTTGGCGGCCTGCTTGGCAAAGTGGAACAAGACGTCGACGGAGTGATATTCCTCGCTGAGCGCGGGCAGCACGCCCCAGCTCAGAGCGAGCTTGCGGTAGCTCCGATCGTCCGTCGTCATGCCGATGATGTCGATCATGGGGCGGAAACGGGAGACCATCTTGGCGGTGCCGCCCGTGCGGGTACACACGACGATCGCCTTTGCTTTGACGTCGCGCGCGAGCAGGCACGCCGAATGCGACAGCGCATCCGAAAGCCCGGTGATGTCGAAGTCGGCGTCGTCCACCTTTTGGATGAACTTGGAGCGCGACTCCGCCTGCACGCAGATGCGTGCCATCGCCTTGACCGCCTCGACGGGATACTCGCCCGCCGCCGTCTCACCCGAGAGCATGACGGCGCTCGAACCGTCGTACACGGCATTGGCGACATCGGAGATCTCCGCACGCGTGGGACGGGGCTTGCTGATCATGGATTCGAGCATCTCCGTCGCCGTGATGCACCGCTTGCCCGCCACGCGGCAGGCGCGGATGATGGTCTTTTGGATATCGGGCAGCTCCTCATAAGGGATCTCCACGCCCATGTCGCCGCGGCCGATCATGATGCCGTCCGAAACGTCCAAAATTTCTTTGAGGTTGTTGACGCCCGCCCTGTTCTCGATCTTGGCGATGAGGTCGATGTCGTCCGATCCGTTCTCGTGCAAAAAGTTCCTCACGTCAACAATGTCCTGCGCGCGGGAGACGAAGGAGCAGGCGACAAAGTCCACTTTATGCTCGATGCCGAAGAGAAGATCCTTCTTGTCCTGTTCGGAAAGATAGGTGAGATGCAGCTCCTTTTCGGGGAAGAACATGCTCTTGCGGGAGGAGAGCTCGCCGCCGATGACGACCTTGCAGATGACGTCGGGTGCTTTTATTTCCTGCACCTCAAACACCATGAGCCCGTTGTTGAGCAAAATTTTGTCGCCCGGACAAAGGTCTTCGCAAATACCTTTATAAGAGACGGCAACGCGCGTCTCGTCACCCTCGATCTCCTCCGTCGTGAAGGTAAAGGTATCGCCCTCATTGAGGGTCACCTTGCCGTTCTTGAAGGTGCGGATGCGGAATTCGGGGCCCTTGGTATCGAGCAAGATGGGCAGCGGGATGTTCTTCTCTTCGCGCACGCGGCGGATGATCTCGATCTTCTTGGCATGGTCCTCGTGCGTCCCGTGCGAGAAGTTCAAACGAACAACGTTCATGCCCGCATCTGCCATCGCGGAGATGACTTCCTGCGTCTCGGACGCGGGGCCCAACGTACATACGATCTTGGTCTTTTTCATCACAACTCTCCTCTAACCTGTTTCATGGTTCTATTTTATCACATTTTCCGCAAATATCAAGCCCCTTTTCAAAAAATATAGGGCAACGCGCAAAGAAAAACTCTGCCCCGCCGCAAGGACAGGCAAAGCGCAAAACAAATTGAAAGCAAAGGGAAAATATCCCGACGATCTCCCGAAATAATTTTGCGGCGAGCGGGAAAAATGCGGGCTTTTTTTCAAAAAGTGTGCTATAATACTCCCGATCCGAGCGGGCTGCGCGGCCGCGGCGCGTGAAAACGCGATGAGGAAAGTCCGGGCATCACAGGGCAGGACGCCTGATAACGTCAGGTGAAGGCGACTTCAATGAAAGTGCAACAGAAATAGACCGCAGTGCCTTTTGGCGCTGTAAGGATTGAAAGGCGAGGTAAGAGCTCACCGACGGGACGGTAACGCCCCGTGCCATGTAAACCCCGTCCGATGCAAGTTTGGGCTCTGTTCATATGGGCTGCCCGTCCGAGCAGAGCCGTGAATAACGCTTGAGCCCGTCGGTGACGGCGGGCGTAGATAAATGACCGCGCTCGACAGAACCCGGCTTACAGGCCCGCCTCGGATCGTTTTTCGCACCTTCCCCCGCTCCCGCCGAGCGGGGTTTTTGTTACAACGGCTCAAAATCGCTTGCAAAAGCGCGTTCGGTTTGATATAATATTCACCGTTCGAGGCGTAGCGCAGTTTGGTAGCGCGCTTGGTTCGGGACCAAGAGGTCGTGGGTTCAAATCCCGTCGCCTCGACCACGGGAAAGAGAGCTGACTTTCGTCGGCTCTCTTTCCCGTTTTCACGAACATCGACGGGATTTGAGGGTGGAGGCGCGAGCGGAGAGCGAGCGGTTTGCGCGCGAATTGCTCGGAAACATATCGGATGGGCGCAAACTGAACAGCCCGGTGGGCTGTTCACCGGGGCGCGCCGCCAAAGGCGCAAATCCCGTCGCCTCGACCAAGACCCCGAGACGGCATTTTTGTCGTCTCGGGGTCTTTGCTGTTGTGAGGGGTTTGAACCACAGCCGCCGAAACGTTTGGAAATGCGACGCCTTATTCTCGGCTGTCGGTTCACGCGAGCGGACGCCTGCGGTCGCGAAGCCATCGAGCCTCTCATAAAAACCTCGACTTTCCACTTGCCCATAGAGGCGAAGATAATCCCGTCGCCTCGACCAAAACCTCCGCAGAGACTTCTCTCTGCGGAGGGTCTATTTGTGCCGCATTTTGCCTTGCCGCGGCGATGTCCGCGCCGCACGATCATCTGACCGAGATCACGGCACCGTGCAGGCGATAGGTAAAGATGTTTTCGTTGTCCCAGGAATTATGCCCCGTAGAAACGATCACGCTCACCTCGTCGGGATCGGGGAGGAACCCGCGCTCGTCGCGCACGATCCCCGGATTATGATTACGCTCCCATCCCGTATCGGACGGACCGATATATCCCGCCATCTGCCAGACGTAAGCCCCGCTCTGCAGCAGCTCGCATAGCGCTTCCGGACTTTCCACGTTCTCCAGATATGCGACCATGCTGTGGGAATTGACACGGGTGATCGTCTCATCGGGAGGATTCTTTTCATCGGTCACGCCGCACACATAGAAGCGCTTTCCGACGGGATCGTAAGCGAAATCGGGGATGTTGATGCTGCATTTCATGCCTGCCGAGTTGACGATCCCGTTATGCGTGATGCGCGTCGTAAACAGACAAGTCGGATGGTCAAGATCGGAAAGATCCCAACGTTGGATCCCCGTTCCCTGCAAGGTGGACTGATAGAACATGAGCACATCGCCTTCGCCGTCCAGGCTGATGAGTGCGGGCATGCCGGTACCCCAATAAATATTGGAAGTCCCCTGCATCTGCTCATATTTTGCCTGTTCCTCCGCCTCGTCCCCGTTATCGTACCAGGGGACGATGGGATTGAGAGATGCGACCTTCACCCACGGGCCTTCGGGCGCGTTGGCGACCGCGATCCCCGTCTCGTTTTTCTGATAATCTTCCGTTTTACAGCCCAAATAAGCCATGAGATAGGTATAATCTGTCCCCTCATAGCGGAATTTTCCGCGGATCACGGCAGGATCGCAGGTGTGGCGGGAATCCCATGTACCGGGCGTAGGAGCAAGCACGATCTTCTGCTCCGAAAACAGCCACTTGCCGTCCTCCTGCTTTACCCCTTTGCGGTAACCGATATGATCCATGATGACGCCGTCGTCCTTGTTTGTGCAGTACCAGACGTGCATCACCTCCTCCCCGTCCACCGTTTCGGTCAGGATCGCGGGGCAGTAATTGAAGATCTTGCTGTCGGAGACGTCCGGGCCGAACAAAACGCTCTCAAAGTCCACCGCCTGCGGGCCCGTCTCCTCCTGTTCCCGTTCAAGCAGGATCGACATATCTTCATATTGCGTGCGAAGGGCATCTCCCTCCATGGTATAGGTGAAGGTATCTTCGCCGTACGTCTCCGTCACCGTCGTTCCGTCAAAGAGATACACAGAATTGCGCGTCTCGATGGAACCGAGATACCCGATGATGACGCGCAGGCTCCCGTCTTCCGAAAATGCCGCCGAATACGCCTGAAAATCATCGGTAACATCGGCTCCGTCCAGCGTAGCGGAGGCAAGGACGAACGTTCCCGTCAAAGGTATGCTCTTCGGAGCGCACGCCGCCACGGACAGGATGCTCAGTACCATGGATCCCGCGGCCAGAACGGCCGCCATCATTTTTTTCATCTGATCACCTCAACGAATGGTAAATCGTATCCCGTGGATGCGATAAGTATGCAGCGAGGGCCATTGTCCGCCCATCTGCCAATCGGGGAAATCGGCTGCAAGCTGTGCGGCCGTATAGAGTACAGGTACGCTGTACGGATCGGTCAGCCGACCCGCCGCATCCCTGACAATGCCCGCATTGTGATTGCGCGCATGGCCTGTTCCCGTATCGAGCGCGGCAATTTTGTTCCAGGTATATACCTCATCGCCGAACAGCAGATCGAAACTGTCGCCGACGTCGAGATAGAACAGCGTATTGCTGCCCGCGATCCAGTTCACGCCGCCGTCCGTCGGATAAGGGAAGTCCTCCTTGATGCAGTACAGCCTTCCGCGCACGGGATCGTAAGCGAAATCGGCATTGTTGATGCAGTCCGCAGAACCGCTCGCATTGGTCACGCCGCGTTCGCGGAGTTCAGCCTTGCGAAGCAGCGTCGGCGCATCGAGATCGGAAAGATCCCACTCTTCCGCGACCGTGCAGGTCTTTGACGCCCCCTTCGCATAGAACAGGAGCACTTTTCCCGCTCCGTCCGAACTGACGAGGGAGGGCTGTCCGAATCCCCATGCCGCCTCGCTGAAGTCTTCCGACTCATAAAAGTTCGCGATGGGATTGATCTCCGCCTTCACCCACGGGCCCTCGGGCGACATTGCGACGGCGAGCCCCACTTCGTTGCGGGTATTGTCGCTCGTTTCGCAGCCGAGATAGGCCATGAGCCAGGAATATTCTTTGCCGCCCATCCGGAATTTTCCGCGGATCACGCTCGGGTCGCACACATGGCGGCTGTCCCACGCTCCGCTCTCCCCGTGTTCGAGGACGAGCTGTTTTTCGGTAAACTCCCATTTCCCGTCCGCATTGAGCGTTCCCCTGCGGTATGCGACATAATCGGTGATATTGCCGCTTTCTTTGTTGCTGCAATACCAGACATGCAGCGTATCGCTGCCCTCCATGACTGCCGTCGGACAATAATTATAGAAGTTCTCGCTCTTGTCCTCGCCGAACAGTTCATCTGTGAAGGCGGCTCCGCCCTCCCCTCCGACGGGAAGCGCATAATTTTCATCGTAAGTGTAGCGCATGGTCACATCCTGCCTGTCTATCTTTCCCGAAAACGTGAGCGAACGGCAGGAAGCATCGTAAGCGAACGCATACTCGCGTACGCCGATCGCGAGCGCGATGCCCTCGTCCGTCCTCTCGACCGTCCCTCCCCGTTCGCTCCTGCCCGTGTAGTCCGTCTCGTACCAGATGCCCTCTCCGTCGGACAGATGCAGACAGTTGAACAGGTAGCCGTCCGTGACGTCATGCCCCTCGACCGTCTTTTGTGAGAGGACGTAATATCCGTTCGGGATGCCGTCCGATGTTTCGACACCGTCCGACGGCGCGTTTTCGCACGCCGCAAGCGGGACGGAAAAAGCAAAGGCAAGCAAAAGCGCCGCAATGCGGGAAACTGACCGTCTTGTCATAATATCCTCCCGGTTTTTCACGGGCGCGGGGATCCCCCGCGCCCGCCGTTCGTTCGCGTCACGAAAGAGCGATCTCAAACGACATCAGGTTCTGCGTGAACAGATAGTCATCTGTGTCCGCTTCGAGCATACAGATGTTGTAGACGATCTCTGCATCCGCCGCGCCGTCGATGTGTCCGTACGCATCCGATACGATGCACGCCCCGTAGAGGCGTTCATACATCCCGTCGGGCGTATCGGTATTATCCCAGGTGCGGATGCCCTTCCAGCCTTCGCCGAGGTCGGTCGTATAGAGCTCTCCCTCCGCAATGGAGAGAAGCTGGATGCGCCTTGCGAATGCAGGAGCCTGCGAAGGTGTGGGAGAATAGTCTTTTACCGCGTAAAATTGCTTGCCCGATGCATCGTACACGAAATCCGCGTTGGGGAACATCGCCACCGTATCGCCGCCGGCGATCTCGCCGTGATTGGGCACGACCGCCTCACCCGAAAGGACGGGCGCATCCAGATCGGATGCTTCGATATCTACAAACTTCGCAAAATGGCCGTACGAATCGGCAAAGGTATAGAAGAGACGCACTCCGCCCTCCTTATCGTAATTCACGAGGGAGGGCGCGTAATTCCCGACCGCCGTCTGAGCGCTGCCCGCGTTCGCCGCATCAAACGCGACGACAGGCTGCGATCCGACCTTCGTCCAGGCGCCGTCCGGCGACTGCGCGACGGCAAGCCCGATGGAAAACTGCGTCTCATCCGCCTGCGGCGTTCCGCAGTAAGCCATCAGATAGCCATACTCCGCACCGCCGTATTCAAACGAGCCCTTGACGACGGAAGCAGATCCGAGATATTCATCCCAGCCGCCTTCCGTGCCGCGGAGCGCGATCGTCTCTTCCCCGTACGCCCAGCCCTTGTCTGCGCCCTCTTCAAAAGACGCTTTGCGCACGGCGATCACATTGTCCTCTTCCCCGGAAGTCTCGTTTGTCGTATAGAACAGCCAACGCGTTCCGTCCTCTTCAAAGGCATCGGAGTTGTTGATGTAATGCCCGCTTTCCGCGACGGGAAGCCCGTAAACAGTTTGCGGGTCGCCGCCCGGCGTATCCCCGCCGGGCGTATCTCCGCCGGGTGTATTTCCGGGGTCATCGGAAGGCACGCATGCCGCCATCATGCCGATCGCAGCGCTCATCGCAAGAGCGCAGAAAATTGCAAGCAGATTTTTCTTTTTCATTTCGGTCTCCTCCTCAGTTGAGCCCTAACAGCTCGGGGATGGTCTTGCCGCCCGCGTCTACGAACGAAGACGAGAACTGCGGGGTCGTGGAATATGCGCCTATGTTGTTGATGCTGAACGACTGGTTCAGATAGCTTGCGGCAGAGATGGTGATACCGAAGTAAGACACGACTGAACCCTCGCTCATGAATTCTTCTTTGGATACGCCGCTCGACCAGCTGGCACGCTCGAACGCCGAGAACGGGATGCGCACCCAGCCTTCGAACCCTGCGGGGAGCGTCGCCGTGGGACGGGACATATAGATGGTCGTCTTCCCGGTGTTGACGTCGTACAGCCAATAGCGGTTCCCCTGCAGGATGTTGAACCTTGAACTTGCGCCGCTCGCGATCCTGCAGTCCACTTCAAGATTGAAGGAAACTTCGGCATCGCTGTCGTTGCGCGCCCAGAGGGAAACGCCCTTCCTGTTTGCCCAATCGATGTCTTCCCCTTCGGATAATGTAAATGCCGTAAATCCGTCCCCCGTGATCCCGGTCGCGGTGAGCTGCAGCGCATCTTCGCCATAGCTGTCCTCGACGACTTCCAAAGAACCGTAGGAACCGTTGATCACCACATTTCCCGTCGAGCCGCTTTCACTGAAAGAGGAATTCGTTTTGCCTTCGCCCGTGATGTCGACGGTAGCGTCGCCCATCGTTTCGCGGACCGCATCGGCCTCAACGAAAGAGAGCGTGCCGCGGTTCGCTTCGAGGTCGCTCGTCACGGCAAATTTTTCCGACCGATCGGACGAGAGATCCAAGATCTTGGTAAACGTGCCGCTTCCCGCCTCGCCCGTATAGAGGCCCACTTCGCCGATCAGGATCCTGAAGTTATAGTTATACTGCGAATTGGTCGTAAGAACGAGCGTATCGATCGCCGAAAGGTCGCGGTTTTCCTCCTCGCCGAACTGCCACGCCATGGAATCCATGGGAATGATCATTGCGCCCATCGTCCCCGTCACGGAACCCGCCGTTACCGCTCCGTTTGCGATATTGGCAGCTTTCCTGCTTGTCTCGTCGGTCTCTCCCATGAAATACACGGGTTTCCCGTCCGCCTCGGGCGCTCCGACAGAATAGCGCGCCCCCTTATTTTCCAGCCCGAACGTGATGCCGGGCGCGCCGACCTGCCCTTGATACTGAATGATGAGATAGCTTGCCTCGGAAAAATCGACGGCAGCTTCATCGAATTTAACGGTGAGCGTCTGCCAGTTTGCGGCAGAGTCGCCGTTGACAGGCCCCTGCCAGACGGCAGCCCATGCGTCCGCCCCCTCTCCCTGACGGAAAGGATATGCAATAGAGGGCGCTTCGGGCTCGACGATCCCCGCATCCGAGGGCATCTTCATACAGTCGGGATCGACCGCATCGACATAATAAAGATCTCTGGAACGCTCTCCCTCGGAGCAGTCGGCGAGCGTCACGAACTGCGTATCGGCCGCTCCCGGCTCCCCGTCGTAATACCCGATACTTCCGATCGTAAGCACATATCCATAGTTGAACTGCGTGCTTGTCGTATAATAAAATGCAGTCACGGCGGAAAGATCGCTCGAATTATTGTTCCACTGCCACCCCATGGAATCCATGGGCATCAGCAGCGTCCCGCAGGCACCCGCGCCCAGGTTGATCGCGCTGTACAGACAGCTCATCTCCCTGATCGTGCCGTCTTCGGACAGAAAGTAAAACGCATTTCCGTCCACGCTGTTGTTGTAGCGGTCGCCGTTCTCGATCAGGCCGAGCGTCAGGCCGGGATCGCCCTGATCCACCCTGATCTGCACGGCAAGATATTCCGCAGCGCGCAGATCCTTCGCGCCGCCGTCGAATTTGACTTCGACATATTCCCACTTGTTGTTTCCCGCACCCGCCTCGGCAGCCATCGTGAACGTCGGCGCGTAACGGAACGCATCCTCTCCCTGTTCAAACGGATATGTCATCTGCGTAGACGTATCCAACGCATCCACATTCACCGCCGACGCGGGAAGAGCAGCGCAGACCGCACTCATCGTGAACCCGATCCCGAGCAGCAGGGCAAGCGCTTTTGTCCTTGTCTTTGTCATCTGATTACCTCCAATATCATATCTTCGGGGCAAGCCCGATCGATTTCAACAGCCGATACGCGACACGAGCCAATCGTAGAACATTTCTCTGTCGACGTCTACGGCAACGTTTACGGGGGAATACCCCGCCTTCTCGGTACGCTCCGTCAAAAACGCCCCGCGTTCGCTTTCAAGATCTGCGCGGACATACCTCCTCTCAAAGCGGCAGACCGGCAAAAAGGCACTTGCCACTGCGAGCGGATCGTGCATGACGCTCTTGGCGAAGCCGAAATGCTTCGACCAGCGGTCAAACCACAGTGCGAGGGTACGATTCGTCTCCCGTGCCGACGCCGAGACGTGCTCCAAAAGCCCGTTCTCCAGCGTGCAGCGCAGCGTCACGTCAAGGCCGACCGCATAGACGGGGATCCCGGAGGAGTAGACGATCTCCGCCGCCTCCGGGTCGCAGAGGATATTCCACTCGGCCTCCTTCCGCATAAATCTTCCCCCCATCGTATAGATGGCGCCGATGCGCTTCATATCGTCGGGGAAGCGTTCGATCGCCCGCGCGAGATTGGTGAGCGGCCCGACCGCAAACAAGATGAGATCTTCCCCCCATCTCTTCGCGCTCTCCGCCAAAAATCCGACCGCATCCGTCCGGACGGGAAAAGCGGCGTATTCTTCGCTCCATTGGCAGACGGGCTTCTGCTCGGGGGAAGAGCCTTCCTCCCAGGCAAACAGGCCGATCGGCTGTTTGATGGGGATGCTCTCCCCCGCAAAGACGGGCACTTCCGCCCTTCCCGCCGCCTCTAAGAGCTTCTGCGCAAGCCGGGCGCGCTGCGCCGTATTCCGATAGACGGTCGTAACGCCGAGCAGTTCTGCCTCCGGTTCGGCTGCGAGTGCGGCGAGCGCAAACGCGTCGTCGATGTCGTCGCCGATATCCGTATCAAAAATGACTTTCTTCATACACGTCCTCTCTCAATAGGTACGATACATACTGAGGTCGCCGTTGGGCTGCGTCCTGTCAAGGGGATCGACATAGCCTTCCTGCCATGCGGGCCACGCAACAGCGATCCCGAGCTTTTCCTTCGTCGCCCGATACGCTTCGGAATTGAGTTCGATCACCAGAGCCAGATTGCGCTTTTCGAGAAGCTCCACCGTCTGCTGATAGATCTGCTCCGCTTCGGATCGGGAAGCTGCCTGCAGGATCTTGGTCGTCTGCTGCCCGATCAGCGCATTGATGCGCGTCAGGGCGTTGTTGTATTCCTGGAATCTCTCGTCCGTGGCATCCACGACGAAGTGCGTCACATTATAATCGTAGGCATAGACGGAAAGCGGGCGCTTGAGATTGGAACGAAACACTTCCGCCTCCGTCTTTCCGTGGTTGGTGCGCGGCTGAACGTTATCGTAATACTGATAATTGAGCAGAAGATCCATCGTCATCAGGCCGAGATCCGCCGCGCCCTGCGTTCCCTTGAGCGCAAGATAATCTTCGGTATAGGCGATCTTGGGCTCCTCCTCGTCCGTCCAATTCCACGATTCCCCTTCCACGCCGAAACAGACAAGGCGCTGTCCTTCTTCGCTCGAAAGATAGTCAAACAGTTTGATGACGAGGTCGGGACGCTCGCAGTCGGTCGTGATCATGTTCATGAGATAGCCGTAGCCGCGGATGTCTGCCAGCACGGGAGCGTCGCCGTTCGAGTTTGTGATGTACATACTGACGTATTCATAGCCGTCGTCTTTCGCCGTGGCGAAGTGCATCTGATAGTCCTGCGGGGTGGCGAGCGTCGCGAACGCCTTTCCGCCTGCGATCACGCTGCCGACGCCGTCGTATGTCTGCGTGAAATTATCGCGCGAGATGAGCGTGTTCCCGCCGACGCGCGTCGAGCACAGATCGTTGAGCCAATACAGCATCTCCGCATACTCTTCCTGCGTAAAACGATACTCGTATTCTCCGTCCTGCGTTTCGAAGGGGATCGCAAAGAACTGCGCCAGCCATTCCAGAGAAGCGTTGCCCTGATCGGTGAACTGCGAAAGCTGCAGCGCCGTCGTGATCTGGCCTTTGCCTGACCCGTAGTACTTGCCCAACACCCAGGAAGCGGCCTCTTTGAAGCCCTCCGGCGTCGTGATATAGCCCTGCCATTCGACGCTCTTTGTCGAGCCGTCGAGCGCTTGGTACGAGATCATGCCGTTGGCGTCCGCCATTTCCTCGGCATGCGCCTGCCATGCGTCGAACAGATCTTTCCTGACCATCATCCCGCCGTTGGGCTGGAGCTGCTCCCCTTCGGGGATATCCTCATAGCTGTAGTAGTGATTGGGGATGCCGTACGTCTTTCCGTTCCCGTATGCCCACCACTCCATCACGTCCTCCGGAACGTTCTCAAAGAGCGTAGGCGCCCACTTTTCGGCAAGCGTATTGATGTCGTAGACATATCCCTGCTGTGCGAGCGAGGCAAGCGTCTGCGTCTTGGAAGTCATGGTCGAAATGATGTCCGGAAGGTCGTCCCCCGCAATAATGGTGGCGAGTTTCTGTCCGTCATCCTGCACGGGCGTCGTAAAATGGATGGAGATGCCCGTCTCTTCCTTGATCTTACGGAGCACGTCGTTCTCGGCGGGAATAGGCCAGCTCGAAACATCGACGTACCATTCGATCGTCATATCGTTGTCTTCGGGAATGTATTCCCAACTGTTTTTGTCGGACGGCGTCTCCTCGAAATCGGGGTAGGTGAGCTCGGCCATCCCGTCGTCACCGATCGGCGGCATATTCCCGCCGCCGCACGCCGCCGCGGGAAGCACAAACGCCCCCGCACACACGGCCGCCAAAAAACTTGTCAGTAATCTTCTCCCTTTCATGATCATTCCTCCTGAATTGTTTTTATCCCTTCAACGACCCCACCATGATCCCCGACGCGAAGTTCTTCCTGATGAGCGGGAAGAAACAGAAGACGGGAATGATGGACAGGATGATCGCCGCGAGCGAAAGTGTCTGGGAAGAGAGCCGTTCCATCATCTCGGGCGGCATCCCCTCCGTCATGGAAGAGGTCTGCACCGCTTTGAGCAGGAAATACTGCAGCGACTGCAACTCTTCACTGTTGGTATAGATCATCGTATCAAAATAGCTGTTCCAATGCCCGACCGCCAGCCACAGCACGATGGTGGCAAGAACGGGTTTGGAAAGCGGCATATAGATCTGCCACCAGATGCGGAACTCCCCCGCGCCGTCAATGAGTGCGGCGTCGTGGATATCCGAACTGATCGATGCGAACCCGCTCTGCAGCACGATCATGTTGTACACGGAATAGAGGCTCGGGATAATGTACACCAAAAAGTTATCGTAGAGCCCGACGCTCTTGATGATGAGGAAGTAAGGGACGAGCCCGCCCGAGAAAAACATCGTAAACAGATTGATCGCATAGAATGTCTTTTTGAATTTTAAGTTGGGGCGGCTCATCGCATAGGCGACGATGGCGGTAAAGACGAGCGCCAGCGCAGTTCCGAGCACGGTACGGGCGATCGTGACTGCGTAGCTCGTCCAGAAATCTGTATCTTTGAGGACGACCGCATAGTTTTCAAAGGTAAACACGCGGGGAAGGATCCAGACGCCGCCGATCGAATAATCCGCCCCCTGATTGAAACTGCCCGCAAGGACGTAGACGATCGGGTAAATGCAGAGGATACAGAAGAGCCCGATGATCACTGCAAGGACGATATCGAACACCCCGACGCGGCGGTTGAGCTTGCTCTTCCTAAAACGGGAGAGCCATACCTTCTGCCGCTTGCAGTACACATAGACAAAGCATCCGACGCCCGCCGCCGCAACGGGAAGCAGCCCGCAGAAGATGTAAAACAGCACATCGAGCGTAATGTAGACCTGTTCCGTTCCCCCGTCGATCTGCACATGGGAAAGATAGGCAAAGACGAGCGTCCCGAGCACGATCGCACCCACAAAGAGAAAGATGGCTTTTTTGAAGCGATGATAGGCATCGCTGTAAAGATCGGTCAGTTTTTCCATCATATCAGTAGATCCCCTTTCCGCTGATTTTTTTGCAGACCCAATTGCCCGAGACGAGCAGGAAGAGCGAAACGATCGATTTGAGGAGCCCGATCGCCGTCGCATAGCTGTAACGGAAATCGGGGATACCGTACTTGTAAATATAAGTATCGAGGACTTCGCTGCGTTCGATGTTGCTCGTATTCTGGAAGACGAGCAGGTGTTCGATGCCGTTGTTGAGCAGGCCGCTCACCGAGAGGATGAAAAACAGGGTAATGGTCGGCGCGATCGACGGGATCGTGATATAGGCGATCTTGTGGAAGCGGTTTGCGCCGTCCATCTTGGCCGCCTCGTAGAGCTCCTGCGGGATCGCTGCGATCGCCGCGACATAGATGACGGAACCCCAGCCCATCCCCTTGAGGAGCGATGTCCCGATAATGATCCACCAGAAGTAATCGGGATCGCCGAGGATATCCACCTTGGAATCGGTAAGCCCCCACTGCTGCAGCAGCGCGGGAAGCCCCGTATCCAATGCAAACAGGCTCAGGAATATGCCGCCGTAAACCGCCCATGAGATAAAGTGCGGGAAAAATGTGACCGTCTGCACAAATTTCTTATATTGATCGCTCATCAGCTCCGCCGTGAATACCGCAAATAAGATGGGGAGCGGGAAGTTGATGAGAAGTTGCAGAAGATTGAGCCCCAGCGTGTTCAGGATGATATCCCAAAAGTCGGGATCTTCAAAAAAAGCAATGAAATTGTCAAATCCGCACCAGTCGGCTACGGAGATCGCCTGAGAGATATTCAGCCAGCCGTCCCCGTCTTTGAACGCAAGGATCAGCCCGTACAACGGCGCATATGCAAATACCGCCAAAAAGATGACGCTCAAAGATGCCATCCCCACGAGCACCCAATCATTCCCCGTCCAGGGCTTGCGTATTTTCCGGTCGCCCTTTTGTGCCGTATTGTCCGACGTTTCCGCCTCGCTCTCCGTCCGCGTCAATATTTCATCGACCATACCATTTTCCCTCCCGTAAATTTTATTTCACCTGCAATTCCTTGTTGGAATTGCAGGTGGCAAGGGGCGCCCCTTGCAAAAAAACTTTTTTCAGGCTTTTGTGAGATCGGACACGCTCGAGCGGCGCACCAATCGTGCGGGACAGCAGAGCGGCGTCTCCATATCTTTCCCCTCGACGAGCGCAAGGATGGCACGGCAGACCTCTTTCGCGATGGTCTCCACCGGCTGGCGCATCGTGGAAAGCGGAACTTCCAGCACGGAGGAGTAGATATTGTCATCGAACCCCATCACGGAAATATCGTCGGGGATGCGCTTCCCCGCCCGCTTCGCGCTCTCGTAAACGCCGTATGCCTGCATATCGCTGAAGGCAAAGATCGCGGTGATGTCCTTTTGGAGCAGCGCCGTTCCCCCGTTCACCCCGGTCGCAAAATCATATTTCCCTTCGAATACGAGATCGTCCGGCAAACTCAGCCCCCGCTCCGCAAGAGCCCTGCGCACGCCTTTGAGACGGTTCCTGCTGCTATTGAGCGTCAGCGGCCCCGCGACAACGCCTATCCTTTCGTGACCGTTTTCGAGAAGATACTGCGTTGCGGCATAGCTGCTTGCCTCGTTGTCCACCGCGACGCGGTTCCCCTCGTCGGGATAATAGCGGTCAAAGAACAGATAGGGAATGTGCAATCCCGCCAGAAGCCGGCGCATTTTTTCCGCATTCTCCGCCGTAAACGCTTCGGCGCTCGGCGTCAGGATGAGCCCGTCCACATTTCTTCCCGCAAGCAGATTGATGTAGCGGTAATCGTTTTCCGCCCGTTCTTCGCTGTTGCACAGGATGATGTCATATCCGAACCGCGCGATCTCCACCTGGATGTGACGCACGGCTTCGGAAAAGAATGCGTTGGAAATATCGGGGATGACGACGCCGATAATATTGGTCTTTCGGGTAACGAGCGCCCTTGCGAGGGCATCGGCGCTGTAATTCAGTTCGGATACCGCTGTCCGCACGCGCCTGCGGGTGTTTTCCGGCAATGCGGCGTCCTTCCCATTGAGCACCATAGATACGGTAGTCGGAGACACCCCCGCACGAAGCGCAACATCCTTGATCGTTACTTTTTTTCTTGCTTCCTTCATATGATGACCCCCTGCTCTTTCGCATAAGCCTCCACCTCCGCCCTCAGCGGGATGGCGCACTGCGCTCCCCTGCGCGTTACGGTGAGTGCGGACGCCGTACTTGCAAAGTGCATAGCCGTCTCGATCTCCGCCCCTTCGGAAAGGCGGGTCACGAACGCGCCCACATAGGTATCCCCCGCCGCAGTCGTATCGACGGCTGCGGCCGGAACGGGATCGACGCGGCGGAACACGCCCTTGCTCACACTTGCGGAACCGTCCGTCCCCAGCGTGATGAGCACATTCTTTACGCCCAGCCTTCCCAATTTTTCCGCGCATCTTCGGATGCTTTCCTCATCCAAGGGATAGATCCCCGTATAAAATTGCGCCTCCGTCTGGTTGGGAACGAACCAATCGCAGTCGGCATACAGCGCTTGAGGGAGCTTAGCGGCAGGAGCGGGATTGAGCACCGTGATCATACCGCGCTTTTTCGCTTCCTTCAGCGCATAGGCGACCGTGGGAAGCCCGATCTCGAGCTGCACCAGAAGATAGTCCCCCTCCTTTGCATCGGCAAACGCGCGAGCGACGAGCGCTTCGTCTGTCCGTCCGTTGGAGGCGGTATCGAGGATGATCCGATTGTCTCCGTCGGCAACGATGATCACCGCAATGCCGCTCGAAAGATCGGTCTCCCTCCGCACATGATCGGCATGAACGCCGTACTTTTGCAGCGTTTCGAGAAGGTCGGCGCCGAATTCCCGTCCGACACAGCCGACCATATAAGCTTCTCCCCCGAGCTTTGCCACGGCCACCGCCTGATTGGCGCCCTTTCCGCCCGGGTTGCTCAGAAAGCCTTCCCCTAGGATCGTTTCGCCGCCTTGAGGCACACGCGCCGCACGGATCACGAGATCCATATTCAAACTTCCGACGATATAAATACGCATTTTTACACCCCAAACATAGTGAAGCGATTTATTAAAACGTTTTACTTGACCCGATTATAGCATATCCTTTATTGCTTGTCAAGACTTGTTCGAAAAAAAATTTTAACGATCTGCAAAATTTTTTCTCGGCAAAATACTGTTTTTCTCACAGCATTTCCGTTGACCTGCAGAACACGCCGCGCAATGCGTGCCTGCGGACGTTCCGTTCCCATAGATCGCTGCGACGCGATCGGAACACAATGTCACGGCCGATATGCCTGAACTTGTTCCGAAAACGCCCCCTATGCCGTTCAACGGCATAGGGGGCGCATATCATGGTTTTCAAATATGTTACATCGGGATATAGGATACGGATGCGGAGGTCGTTATCACAATAAAGAGCGCGCAGCAGGCAAACGCGCCTGCTGCCAACCGCCGCCCACATTCTGAAACATCACAGCGGGTAGCGCTTTTCGATGTCAAAATCGATGCCGTGCTCGGCGGCATGTTCCCATAGCCCGATCCATTCCAGGCATTCGGTGTATGCCGTCTGTTCGCCATAGAGAAAACTGTTCTCCCCCGCCGCGCGGGCATCTTTCAGCTGTTCCAAGTACCTTAGGAGCACATCCGTGAGAAGGATGAGCACCTCATCCGCAGGGAGCGGCCGTCCGCCCCGCTGTTCTTCGCCGCCTTTCATCTTTCGCCGAGATCGTCCTCCGTTCCCCCTTTCCCGACACGAGTTTATCATACATTTCGGCGCGCATTTTCCCGTATTTTGGAAGATAATGTCTTCTTTTGTCGAATTTCAAAGATGGTTGCCGTATTTTGTTCGGCACAGTCAGAGCGCCGCCGCGGAGCAAAAGCTCCGCGGCGGCGCACATTCTCAATATTCAAATCATACCTTACAGCTCTTCCGCCTCTTTGAGCCAGAGGGCGGCGGAGGCATCGGAAGGCATGCGCCAATCGCCGCGGGGCGAGAGGGACACCGAGCCTACCTTAACTCCGTCCGGCACGCAGTTGCGCTTGAATTGCTGCGCGAAGAAGCGCTTGTAGAAGTTGACGAGCCACTTTTTCAGGGTTTCGCGGTCATATTTCCCTTCAAACGCCTGCTCGGCGAGCCAGAGCGTCTTGGCGGGCGAGAAGCCGCGTCGCACGAAGGAGTAAAGATAAAAATCGTGCAGCTCGTAGGGGCCGACGATATCCTCCGTCTTCTGCGCGATGCCGCCCTCTTCGTCGGGCGGGAGAAGTTCGGGGGAAATTTCTGTGTTCAGGATGCCGCGGAGAACGGCTTCCAACCTTCCGCCCGCGCGCCTGCCCTCGTAGTCGACAAGCGACTTTACGAGCGTTTTTGGCACCGAACAATTGACGGCGTACATGCTCATATGGTCGCCGTTGTAGGTGCACCAGCCGAGGGCGAGCTCGGAAAGATCGCCCGTGCCCACGACGATGCCGTTCGTATCGTTGGCGATGTCCATCAAGATGAGCGTGCGCATGCGCGCCTGCGCGTTCTCGTAGGTGACGTTCCTATCCTCGGGGTCGTGCTCAATGTCCTTGAAGTGGCGGTTGACGGCGGGGCCGATATGCACGGTGCGGATGGTGACGCCCGTCGCCTGCATGAGGGAGAGCCCGCTCATGCGCGTCTTGTTGGTGGTGCCGAAGCCTGGCATGGTGACGGCGATGATGTCTTCGCGGGATTTGCCCAAAAGGTCGAAGGCACGCACGGTGACAAGGAGGGCAAGCGCCGAATCCAGCCCGCCCGAAATGCCGATGACCGCCGTCTTACTGTGCGTATGCTTCAGACGGCGCGCAAGGGCGCTGCTCTGCATGGAGAGGATGAGCCCGCAGCGGCGGTCGAGCTCCTTCCCTTCTGGAACGAAGGGCGTCGGGTCGACTTTGCGCGTGAGCTTCCCTTCCGCAAGCGGGAAGGAGAAGGCGACTTTCGTATAGCCCTCCCCGCCCCCCGCGAAGGTATTCATGGCGCGGCGCTCGTGTTCTAAAAGTTCGACGTCGATCTCCCCCGTTGCCGAGCCGCCCAAAAAGGGTGCGCTCTCGGAAAGGAGGCTGCCGTTTTCGGCGATCATGTCGTGCCCCGCGAAGATGAGGTCGGAGACGGACTCTCCCTCCCCCGCATCGGCATAGACGTAGCCCGCAACGCACTTGCCCGACTGCGCCCTGACAAGAAGGCGCCTGTATTCGAGCTTGCCCACCGCTTCGTTGCTCGCCGAGAGGTTGACGATGATGTTCGCCCCCGCCGCAGCGTGCCCTTCCGCGGGGGAATGCGCCGCCCAGAGATCTTCGCAGATCTCCGCCGCGACGGAGAAGGCGGGCATTTTTTCGTGATATAAGACGATCTCCCGCCCGAAGGGAACGGAAAAACCCGCGTAATCGATGACGGTGACACCCTCTTGGGCGGGCGTAAAGTTGCGCAGTTCGTAAAATTCGCGGTAATTGGGGATATGGCTCTTGGGGATGAGCGCCAAAAGCTTGCCTTCCGCAAAGGCGGCGGCGCAGTTGAAAAGCTCCGCCCCCACCGCGACGGGCACGCCCGCAAACACGAGCATATGCTTGCCTGTCGAAGCGGAAACAAGCCCCTTCAAGGCTTCCTCCGCCGCATTCAGGAGCAGCTTCTGCCCGAACAGGTCGCCGCAGGTATAGCCCGTGACGCTGAGTTCGGGGAAGACGAGAAGTTCGACGCCCTCTTCCGCCGCCTTCTCCATGCCCTCTTTGAGTTTTTGTGCATTATAAGCGGGATCCCCGGGCTTCAAGTCGGGGGAAAGCGCCCGCGCCCGCACGAATCCGTATTTCATACCGTAGGCTCCTCTTCGCCCGAGACGGTCTCCACAGGGCTCCCTTTGGCTGCCGCGCGGATCTTCATTTCGATCTCTTTGGCAAGCTCGGCGTTATCCTTTAAGAACTGACGCATCTTTTCCTTGCCGTTGGCGATCTTGCTGCCCTCATAGCTATACCATGCGCCGCTCTTGCCCAAAATATCGTACTGCACGCCGAGATCGATGAGGCAGCCTTCCTGCGAGATGCCCTCGCCGTACATGATGTCGAACTCCGCCTGACGGAAGGGAGGCGCGAGTTTGTTTTTGACGACCTTGGCGCGCGTGCGGTTGCCGGCGGCGCCTTCGGTATCCTTCAAGATGTCCGTCTTGCGGACGTCGATGCGGATGGAGGCGTAGAATTTGAGCGCCTTGCCGCCCGGGGTGACTTCGGGGTTGCCGAACATGACGCCCACCTTCTCGCGCAGCTGGTTGATGAAGACTACGCACGTCTTGCTCTTGTTGACGATGGCGGTGAGTTTGCGGAGCGCCTGGCTCATGAGGCGCGCTTGAAGGCCG
>DXAJ01000061.1 GCA_019117085.1 Candidatus Gallimonas gallistercoris | reverse complement strand
GGTTCGGGCTCGGGTTCGACCGTTTCGTCATGTATGTGACGGGCATGGAGAACATCCGCGACGTCATCCTCTTCCCCCGCACGGTCAACAACATCATGTAAGGAAAAGCTCCCTTTTTTCGGGGAGCTTTTTCGTGCAAAAAAGTGCATTTGAGTGCTATATTTTAATATACAAAACATAATGGTCATGCTAATATTTCGACAAAGGGAGCTGTCTTTTCTTTCGTATCTTGACAGCACAAAGAGAGGATGCTATAATATCCTCAGCAACAACATATCTTAAGGAGTATCTTATGGACAAGGTTTATGTGGGAGCCGCGTACTATCCCGAACTGTGGGATTTGAGCGAGGTGGACAAGGACATCGAGCGCATGCATGCTGCGGGCGTCAACGTCGCGCGCATCGGCGAATTTGCCTGGAGCAGGATGGAGCCCAAGGAGGGGGAATTCGACTTCTCCTGGCTGCATGAAGTCGTCGACAAGCTGTATGCGGCGGGCATCGACAGCATCCTCTGCACGCCCTCCTGCACGCCGCCGCGCTGGCTCTTCAAGAAATATCCCGAGACCATCATCGTCGATTCCAACGACCGCCGCGCGGAGATCTCCTCGCGCTGCCACCCCTGCAAGACCTCGCCCGTCATGCGCGAGAAAAACCGCATCATCACCGAACAGCTCGCAAAGGAGTTCGGCTCGCATCCCGGCGTCATCGGCTGGCAGATCGACAACGAGATCTACCCTTACGGCGCAGGCTGCTACTGCCCGCTCTGCAAGAACGCCTTCCGCACCTATCTGAAAGAAAAATACGGCACGCCCGAAAGGCTCAACAAGGCGTGGGGGATGTACCGCTGGTCGCTCAACTACGACAGCTTCGACGACGTCGATCCGCCCCGCTTCGATCAGTGGAAGCACCCGTCGCTCGAGACGGAATGGCGCCGCTTCCATTGCAAGCAGATCGTCTCCTACGTCGAAGAGCAGGCGGATGTCCTCCATCGATATACAAAGGCGCCCGTCGGCACGGACATGATGGTCACCAACCTTCTGAGCTACTATGAGATGAACAAAAAGCTCGACGTCATCCAATATAACCATTATGAGCCTGCAAAGTTACTCCCCGACACCAAATTCTCCTTCGACTTTTTGCGGCCCATCCTGCCCCGTCCCTTCTGGATCACCGAAACGCAAGTCGGCTGGAACGGCAGCACCGTAGCCGCCTTCGGCTACCGCCCCGAAGGCAACTGCTATGTCAATACCTGGATGCCCATCGCGCTCGGCGGCGAGATGAACGAATACTGGCTCTTCCGCGCCCACCCGCAGGGGCAGGAACTCGGACACGGCGCGCTCTATTCCACCCCGGGGAGAGCATACCGCGTGACGGAAGAGGTCAAGCATGCCGCAGATGACTTTGTAAAGTGCGCAGACTTCTTGAAAAAGAGCAAGGTCGTATCCAAGATCGCCATGCACTATTCTTCGACGGCGGTCGGTCACTTTGCCTCCGCACCCATGCTCGAAGGCTTCGACTACCGCCGCACGCTCGTGCAGAACTTCCACGCCGCCTTCCGCGATACCAACATCGACGTCATCGATACGCAGCATTCTTTGGACGGCTACGATGTCATCCTCTCGCCCTTCCTCGCGACGGTGGACGAAAACGGCCTCAAAGAGCGCATCGTCGAATGGGTAAAGGCGGGCGGCACCTGGATCGTCGGCCCGATGAGCGACATCTACGACGAAAACACCTGCAAGTACGTCAATGCGCCTTACTCCTTTGTCGAAGAGCTCGCGGGCGTATATGTGAAGTATCAGAAGCCCGTTGCAAACGATGTCTTCAAGGCGCGCTTTGAAGACGGCACCGACTGCCCCGTCTCCATGTGCTACGACGCCTTCGAAGCAAAAGACTGCAAGACGCTCGCTTCCTACGACGGCGACGAATTCGACGGGCTTGCCGTCATCACCGAACGCAAAGTGGGGGAGGGGAGAGTCATCCTGCTCGGCAGCGTGCCTTCCAAAGAAGCGCTCAGAAAACTTGCGGGCGTTTCCCCCGTCGCCAAGGCGAGCGAGAACCTCGTCCTCGTCGAGCGTTCGGGCGAAGAGAACGGCATCATCGCGCTGGAAACGGAGCACAGGGAGGGCGCTCTCACTTTGGACGGCACTTATACCGACCTTCTGACGGGAGAAAAGATGACGGGTACCGTCAAAGTCGCGCCGCACCGCGTGCTTGTCTTAAAGAAGGCGTAAAGGAGGATTCCCATGATTTACGAAAAAGTTGATCTCTATCGATATTTCGGCATAGAACGGGGGGAACAGGCGGAAGGGTACCTCACCGCCTATGTCCCCGATCCTCTCGTGCCCGAGATCAAAGCAAAGCTGCGCCCCGGGATGCTCGTCATCCCCGGCGGCGGCTATTGGTTCCGCTCGGGGCGGGAAAAGGAGCCCGTTGCCCTTGCCTATCTGAGGGAGGGCTACTGTGCGTTCACGCTCGACTACTCCGTGCAGACGCTCTTTCCCGTCCCTCTCCTCGAAGCCGCGATGGCAACGATCTATCTTCGGGAAAACGCTGCAAAATACGGGCTCGACCCCGCGCATCTCGCCGCGATCGGCTTTTCTGCGGGCGGGCACCTTGCGGGGATGCTCTCCATGCTCTATGAAGAACCCGAGATCGTCTCGGTTTTGGGCGAACGCGCGAAGAACGCGCGTCCCGACGCCGTCGTTCTCTCTTACCCCGTCATCACGATGGGGGAGCGGACGCACGGCGGCACGCGCGACGTCATCACGGGAGGGCACGAAGAACTGTTGCAGCGTCTTTCCCTTGAAAAACGCGTTTCAAAGAAGGCGGCTCCCGCCTTTCTTTGGCATACGCAGGAGGATGACTGCGTTCCCGTGGAAAACTCCCTCCTTTTGGCTGCGGCATACCGCAAGGCAGGCGTTCCCTTTGCCATGCACATTTTCGAGCACGGCCCGCACGGGCTGAGCCTCATCTCCCCCGAGACGAGCGATCAGACGGAATACGATACGCAGCTCGCATCCGTAGGGAAATGGTTTTCACTCTCCGTCGACTGGCTGAAAAGCCGCGTGTTTGCGGTAAAACCCGTTTGATTCGATTTTGCTCGAAATAGAATTGGGAGGAAAACGGCCCTTCTTTCGAAAAGCATCGAAACAAGCCGTTCTTTTCGCCGCCGCAAAAAAGCAGAACGGAAGAAGGAAAAAACTTTAAAAAAACCTTGTAAAAACATTTGACAAAGAGAGAAGAGTTGTGGTATCATTCCTGCGTCAAGCAGAGGCGAACCCTTCTCTCCGCACGGCAGACGGCTTGTGCGGGTCGATATTTTCCCAAATTTCAAGCAGTATCATCGCGCTTGATAAAGGGATAGTGCGGCAAACAACGGGTCACGCTCATGCGCGATCCGTTTTATTTTTTGTGAGAGGTGGAACTATCAAAACGCAGAACCAGATGAACGGAGAGATCCGTGACCGCGAGATCCGCGTGATCTCCGAAACGGGCGAAATGCTCGGCGTCATGTCGCCGAGAGAGGCAATGCGGCTTGCAGAGGAGGCCGATCTCGACCTTGTCAAGATCTCCCCGAACGCCGTCCCTCCCGTATGCAAGATCATGGACTACGGCAAGTTCAAGTTCGAACAGGCCAAAAAGGAGAAGGAGAACCGCCGCAATCAGAAGGTCGTCGAGATCAAGGAAGTGCAGCTTTCCATGACCATCGACGTGGGCGATCTCAACGTCAAGGCGAAGCAGGCCACGAAGTTCCTCGGCGAAGGCAACAAGGTCAAGGTCTCCATCCGTCTGCGCGGACGGCAGATGGCGCACGCCAACCTCGGAAGAGACGTGATGAACAACTTCTTCGAAGGCCTCAAAGAGATCGCCGTCATCGAAAAACCCATCAACATGGAAGGGCGCAACATCATCATGATCTTAGCGCCGAAAAAATCTTAAAAAGCCGCGCGGCAAATTCGCCGCGGCAGAATAAATTCGAAAAACTCATTGGAGGACAAACATATGCCGAAACAGAAATCGCACAGCGGTAGCAAGAAGCGCTTCTGGCTCACCGGCACCGGGAAGGTCAACAGACCTCACGGCGGTAAGAACCACAAGGCGGAAACCAAGAACAGAAAGAGAAAGAGAAATCTTCGTCAGACGACGCTCGTCTCCGCAACGCAGGAGAACACGGTCAAGAAGATGATCCCCTACAAGGACTAAGAGGAGGCTGAAACACAATGCGTATTAAAAGAGGTGTCAACGCTGTCAAGAAGCGCAGAAAGATCTTAAAGCTCGCCAAGGGCTACTGGGGCAACAAGAGCAAGAACTACCGCATCGCACGCGAAGCGGTGATGAAGTCGCTCAACTATGCATACGTCGGCAGAAGGCTGAAAAAGCGCGATATGCGTTCGCTTTGGATCGCGCGCATCAACGCAGGCGCACGCATGAACGGGCTCTCCTACTCCCGCCTCATGCACGGTCTGAAGGTCGCAGGGATCGACCTCAACCGCAAGGTGCTTGCAGATCTCGCAGTCACGGATGCCAAGGCATTCAGCGAACTTTGCGAGAAAGCAAAGGCCGCAATCTAACGCACCGAAAAAGCCTTTTTTAAAAAGGCTTTTTCCTATTCTTCTTGGATCGTACTATGCTCATCCTGTCCAAAAGCAACCCGCAGGTCAAGGAACTCCGCGCCCTCCGCGAAAAGAAAGCGCGCAAAGAGGCGGGCAGTTTCCTTGTCGAAGGGGAAAAGATGGTAAAGGAATGCCTTTTAAGCGGCATCCGCGTCAAGCGCATCGTCGCAAGGGAGGACTATCGGGGGGAACTTGCTCCCGATCTCGTCCTCGGCAGCGATGCCTTTTCGAGCATCTCCGAAGAAAAGACGCCGCAGCCCGTATTGGCGGAAGCCGAGCTTCCTCATACTTCGCTGTGCCCGCCGAAGGGGAGCTGTCTTGTTCTGGACGGGCTGCAAGACCCCGCCAACGTCGGCGCCATCATACGGACGGCGAACGCGGCGGGATACAAGGAGCTCTATCTCATCGGCTGCGCCGATCCCTTCTCCCCGAAAAGCGTGCGTGCGAGCATGAGCGGCGTCTTCTTTACAGAGCTCATGCAGGGAACGCGGGAAGAAGTGCTCTCCGTGCTCGAAAACATTCCGTTCATCGCGGCGGACATGGACGGGGAAAACATCTTCTCCTTCACGCCGCCCGAAAAGTTCGCTCTCTGCATCGGCAGCGAGGGGAACGGCCTTTCCGAGCCCGTCCGCGCAAGGGCGGCGCATACGGTGCGCATCCCGATGGGCGAAAAGACGGAGAGTTTGAACGCCGCAGTCTCGGCGGGCATCCTCATGTACGAACTCAAGAGAAATTTGTTTATCTAACGCAAAAACGAGGTTTTTTATATGTCAGGACACAGCAAATGGCACAATATCCAGGCGAAGAAGGGTAAGGCGGACGCCGCGCGCGGCAAGCTCTTCACCAAGATCGGCAGAGAACTTGCAGTCGCAGCAAAAGGCAACCCCAATCCTTCCACCAACTCCAAGCTTGCCGACGTCATCGCCAAGGCAAAGGCGGCGAATATGCCCAACGACAACATCGAGCGCTCCATCAAGCGTGCCGCGGGCGACTTCGGCGACCGTGACTACAAGGAGCTCACCTACGAAGGATACGGCGTGGGCGGCGCTGCCGTCATCATCACTACGCTCACCGACAACAACAACCGCACCGCGGGCGACGTGCGCGCCATCATGAGCAAACACGGCGGCTCCCTCGGCACGACGGGCAGCGTCTCCTATATGTTCGACAACAAGGGCGTCATCGTCGTCGAGCGCACGCCCGATCTCGACGAGGACACCGTGACGGAATACGCCCTCGACGCGGGCGCGGAGGACGTCGTCACCGAAGACGACGCCTACGAGATCTATACGACGCCCGCAGGCTTCTCCGAAGCGAGAAAGTATCTCGAAGAGAAGGGGCTCACTTTCTTGCAAGCGGAGATCACCATGATCCCTCAGAACAAGATCACCCTGCCCGAAGACAAGCTTGAGACCTTCATGAAGATGCTCGACAAGCTCGACGAGAACGACGACGTGCAGACCATCTATCACAATGTAGAGCTTCCCGAAGAGGAAGAAGAGGAATAATGTCAGGCGGAGGGCGGGAGCTCTCCGCCTGTGCGCTTATTTTCGTGTGTTTGGCGCACGATTTGCAAGGAGGAAAATATATGACCATTCCCGAAGTATGCCGCCTCGCCAAAGAGGGGGCGCACACCATCGCCTATTCGACGGAAGAAGAAAAGAACAAAATGCTCACGCTCGCAGCGGACGCCCTCATCAAAGACAGCGCAAAGATCATCGCCGAAAATCATGAGGACGTTGTCACCTGCACGCGCGGGGCGCAGTTTCAGGACCGCCTCATGCTCAACGAGCAGCGCATCGCGGGCATCGCGGAGGGGCTAAAAAAGCTCATCGCGCTGCCCTGCCCCGTGGGGGAGGTCATCGAACGGCACACGGCGGCGTCCGGCATCACGATCGAGCGCGTCCGCGTTCCGTTCGGGGTCATCGGGATCGTCTATGAATCCCGCCCCAACGTCACGGCGGATGCCATCGGGCTCTGCATCAAGAGCGGCAACGCCGTTGTCCTTCGCGGCAGCAAGGACGCCCTGCGTTCCAATATCGCCATCGTGACGTCGATCAAAGAGGCGCTGAAAGCGGGCGGTTTCGATCCTTCCTTCATCCAGCTCATCACCGACAAGACGCGGGAGGGGGCACACGAATTCATGCGCCAGAAGGGGCTCATCGACGTGCTCATCCCGCGGGGGAGCAAGACGCTCATCGACAGCGCCCTCGAAAACGCGACCGTCCCCGTCATCGAAACGGGAACGGGCAACTGCCATATCTATCTGGAACAGTCGGCGGACATCAAAAAGGCGATCCCCATCCTCATCAACGCCAAGACGCAGCGCACGAGCGTGTGCAACGCGGCGGAGAGCCTTGTCGTCGACCGCAGCTTTGCCGAAGCTCACATGAAGGAGATCTGCGACGCCCTCACCGAAAAACAGGTGGAATTGGTGGGGGATGCAGAAGCGTGCGCGCTCGACGGCCGCATTGCTCCCGCGACGGAGGAGGACTTCTATACGGAGTACAACGCCCTCAAGATGTCCGTCAAGATCGTTTCGGGCATCGACGAGGCCATCCCCTTCATCAACGAACACTCCACGAGCCACAGCGAAGCGATCGTCACCGAGGACGAGGCGGCGGGAGAACGCTTTTTACGCGAGATCGACTCCGCCTGCGTCTACAAGAACGCCTCGACGCGCTTTTCAGACGGGTTCGAATTCGGGTTCGGCGCGGAGATGGGCATCTCCACACAGAAGCTGCACGCCCGCGGTCCGATGGGGCTTCGCGAGCTGACTTCCTACAAGTTCGTCATCCGCGGCAGCGGACAAACAAGAGCGTAACTTGCAAAACCGGGACGGCGATCAACCGTCCCGGTTTTATTTACTTTTTCTTGGGATGCAATTCGGAAAAGGCACCCAAGAGGAAATGCTCCGCCGTCGAATTCTTACGGATGAGTTCCTTTGCCTCTTCGGGGGTACACCACTTGACCTCGGTGAGCTCCTCATTGAGGACGGTCTCCGCGTTTTCGTCCGCCGTCACGATATAGTTGAGCATCAAAAGATCTTTCTGCTCGTGATAGCGCGATGCATGATAGCGCCACTTGACGGCATTGAGGCGGGTCTCCTCGCGCAGCTCGCGCACCAGCGCCTTTTCGGCGTTTTCGCCCTTCCTGATATAACCCGCAAACAGCTTATAATCCTCATCGCCCACATGGCGCGCCAGAAGGATCTTGTCCTCCGAGCGGTTGACGACGGTCATAGACACCGCAACGGGAAAGAAGGGGAACTTGAATTTTTCGCACTTGGGGCAATAAGGCACGAGGCCTTCGTTCTCCAAGAACCGCAGCGTGAGTTTTTCTCCGCAGTCCATGCAATACATCTCTTCTTCCTCCCGATATTTTTCTCTCTATTTTACGCGCATACAGCCGAAATGTCAACCTCTATTTGTAAAAAATTTGCAACAATTTGGTAAATCACAACAGCATGGCGCAGACCGCGCCCCAAGAGCCCCGCATTTCTTTGAATGAGAGGAAAAACTCCGTCCTATCGCTTGACAGTACTTCCCTCCCCATTGTATAATGGAATGTATTTTGATAATGCCCGACTATGTGCAATGCGGGCTTTGGAGGGAAAAACAAATGCTGACATCCATTTGCGGGATCAACTGGGGCGACGAAGGAAAGGGGAAGATGGTAGACTTCCTCTCCGAAGGGTACGACATCGTCTGCCGCTATCAAGGCGGCAACAACGCAGGTCATACCGTCATCAACGAGAGGGGCAAGTTCATCCTCAATCTGCTGCCTTCGGGCATCCTGCGCGAGGACGTCGTCAACGTGCTCGGGCCCGGCATGGTCATCGATATCAAGCATCTCACCGAAGAGATGGGGCGCCTTCGCGAAAAGGGCGTCAAGATCGGCCCCGAGAACCTCAAAATCAGCGACAGGGCGGTCATCACCATGCCTTATCACGTCCTCATGGACTGCATCGAAGAGGAGCGCCTTGCCGATAAGAAGTTCGGTTCCACCCGCCGCGGCATCGCGCCCGTCTATGCCGACAAGTACATGAAGAAGG
>DXAJ01000060.1 GCA_019117085.1 Candidatus Gallimonas gallistercoris | reverse complement strand
TCATCGTCGTGCTCGCCGCCAACCTGACGGGCAGGAAAAAACAGGAAAACAAGGGGGTCAACGCATGAAAAAGCGCATCTTTGCCCTGCTTTCCGCAGCGGCGCTCCTTGTCCCCTGCCTCGCCTCCCTTGCGGCGTGCGGGGGGAATGACAGCATCCTCCTTCGCGTCTACAATTGGGAAGAATACATCGACGAGGGCGGCGAAGGCTCCTATGAGTACGACTACGAGGTGAACGAGGACGGCTCCGCACCCTCCCTCGTCGAGGACTTCGAAGTGTGGTACGAAGAGACGTACGGCACCCCCGTCACGGTGGAATACTCCACCTTCGGCACCAACGAGGACATGTATAACCAGCTCAAGCTGGGCTATACTTACGACCTTTTGTGCCCTTCCGAATACATGATCATGAAGCTCGCCGCCGAGGATATGCTCGAACCCTATTCCGAGGAGTTCTTCGACGAGAGCAACGAGCTCAACTACTATGTGAACAACGTCTCCCCCTTCATCAAAGAGAAATTCGACTCCAACACGATGGCAGTGGGCAGCGGCGAAGCCAGGTGGAGCGAGTATGCGGCGGGATACATGTGGGGCACGACGGGGCTCGTTTACAACCCCGAATATATCACCGAAGAACAGCTCGAACTCGGCTGGGCGCTCATGCTCGACGAATCCGTCAAAGGGAAAGTCACGACCAAAGACAACGTGCGCGATTCCTACTTCGTGGGGCTTGCTATCCTCTTTGAAGAGGAGCTGCTCGATCTCAAAGCCCGCCATGAAGCGGGAGAGCTTTCGGATGCAGACTACACCGCGCAGGTGACCGACTACATGAACCGCACGGACGAGGAGACGGTCGCCAAAGTGCAGCAGATCTTGCTCGACATGAAGGAAAACCTGTTCGGCTTCGAGACGGACACGGGCAAGCACGACATGGTGACGGGCACCATCTGGCTCAACTTCGCATGGAGCGGCGACGCCGTATATGCGATGGACGTCGCGGAAGACGCCGAAGACGGCGAAGGCGCGGTGACGCTCAACTACTATATGCCCAAAGAGAGCGCCAATCTGTGGTTCGACGGCTGGGTCATCCCCAAAGACGAAAAGCGCACCGAGGAAACAAAGCACGCCGCAGAGGCGTTCGTCAACTTCCTCTCCGCGCCCGAAAACGCCGTCCGCAACAGCTATTATATCGGCTACACCTCCGTCATCGCGGGGGATGAGATGTTCGACTACATGGCGGACACCTATTCTGCGGAGGAGGGCGACGAGACGGCGACGGACTACGACCTTTCTTACTTCTTCGGCGAGGGAGACTATGTGATCTCCGCCCCTGCCGAGCAGCTTGAAAGGCAGCTCTATGCGCAGTACCCGCCCGAGGAAGAGATGCTTCGCTGCGCCGTGATGGACTACTACGGCGAGAACGACGAGCGCATCAACGAGCTGTGGACGCAGATCAAGGGCGAAACGCTGGACGCCTGGGCGATCGGCGTCATCTGCGCAGCGGTCGTGCTCATCGCGGTCGGCGTCCTCTATATAAAGCTCGGCCCCAAGACCGACTTCTTCCGCCATCGCCCCAAGAAGGGATACAAAAAGGTGAGCTCCGTACCCGTTTCCTATCAGAAATAATGAAACAATGCGGCAACAAAGAAGCCGCCGCGCGCCTTCTTTCGGCGCGCGGCGGCTGTATTTTTCGGGGCGCCGCGGCTTGTGCCGCGGCGCCCCCTCTTTTTCAACAAAAACGGCACTTCGAAAAAAGCGCCGTAAAAACAAAACCCCATATATCGGCCCTCACAAAACGGCACAATATACAGAGTTTCATGGTGGGAACGGCAGAACTCGAATCTGCGACCTCTTGCATGTCAAGCAAGCGCTCTAACCAACTGAGCTACGCCCCCGTAACAAGAACGTGACTATCATACGAAATATTCCCGTTTTTGTCAAGCAGAATTTGAGGATTTCGCGAAAAAAATCACGAAAAAGAAAGATTTTTCTCACGCAGCTCACAAATTCGGGCGGTTTTTCCCGCCCGCCCCGCAAAAAGCGCGCTCAATCGTAGAGTTCGGGCTTAGTACTGCGCGCAAACAGGCGGGAGATCGCCTCGCGGCAGCGCGCGCCGTCGTCGCCGGGCTCGCCGTAGCAGACCGTATGCACCGCCTCGGTGATGGGCAGCTCCACACCGTATTTTTTGCCCAAATAGCACATGGCGGCGGAAGTCGTCACGCCCTCCGCAAGCTTTTCGAAGCGCTGTCCCTTTGCGAGCATCTCGCCGTACTTGCGGTTGTTGGAATAAGGGGAAAAGAGCGTCGTTTCATAGTCGCCGAGGTGCGCAAGCCCGTAGGCGGAGCGCTCATCCCCTCCCATCGCCTTGATGAGGCGGGCGACTTCCCGCGCGCCGCGCGACATGAGCGGGCCTTTCAGGGGCACGCAAACGACGTCTAAAACGCCCGCGGCGATGCCCATCACGTTCTTGGCAGCGGCGCCGATCTCGGTGCCGAGAAGATCGCTCCCGTAATAGAAGCGGATGAGGTCGCTGCGGAAGGCGTCGACGAGCGACACTTTGAGCTTTTCGTTCTCCGAATCGATGACCATGCAGTTGGGGATGCCCTGCACGAAGCTCTGGATATGCCCGGGGCCCACCCAGACGGCGATCTTGTCGGGCGAAACGCCGCTCTCGACTAAAATTTCCGAAAGGCGCTTGCCCGTTTCCACCTCGATGCCCTTCATGCACAGCACGAAGACTTTCTCCGAAACGGGGTACTTCATGATGCGCTGCATGAACCCGCGCAGCCCCTGCGAGCTGATGGAGATGACGACGATCTCCGCGCGCCTGACTGCAAATTCGAGATCGCACGAGAGCGTGATGCGCTCGTCGAGCGTGACATATTCATTCCTGCCCGTTTCTTTGAGCACGCGGTAGGACCGATCGTCCTCCGGGCCCCAGGAACAGACGTCGTTGCCCTGCTGGGCGAGGTACCAGGCGATGAAGGAACCCCAGCGCCCGCACCCTAAGACGGATATCTTCATAGTCGTTAAATTTCCTTTCGTTCGATGAGGGCGCGCGACAGCGTCACCTCGTCCGCATATTCGAGCTACGAGCCGATGGGGATGCCGCGCGAGAGGCGCGTCACCGTGACGCCGAGCGGCTTTAATAGCTTTGCGATATACATCGCCGTCGCCTCGCCCTCGACATCGGGGTTGGTCGCCATGATGACTTCGGAAACGTTCCCCTCCTGCACGCGGGACAAAAGCTCGCGGATGCGGATGTCGTTGGGGCCCACGCCGTTCATGGGGTCGATGACGCCGTGCAAAACGTGATACACCCCCTTGAATTCGTGCAGTTTTTCAAGGGCGATGACGTCCTTGGGCTCTTTGACGACGCAGATGACGGAAGGATCGCGCAAGCGGCAGATGTCGCACACCTCCCCTTCCGTAAAGTTGCCGCAGATCTTGCAGAAGTGCACGCGCTGTTTGACGCCGAGGATGGCTTCCGCAAAGGCGCGCGCCTCCCCTTCGGGCATCGAGATGATGCGGTAGGCGTACCGCTGCGCCGTCTTCTGCCCGACGCCGGGGAGCTTGGTAAATTCGTTGATGAGCCTGCCGATGGGCTCGATGAAGACTTCCACTTAAAGAAGCCCCCCCATGCCGCCGAGGCCGCCGAATTTGCCCATCTTCTCTTCGAAGACGGCGTCCGCCTTCTTATAGCCGTCGTTGATGGCGGCGAGGATGAGGTCTTCGAGCATCTCCTCGTCCTCGGGGTCGATGACCGACTTGTCGATCTCGATGCCGTCGATCTTCTTCTTGGCGTTCATATACACGACGACGGCCTCGCCGCCCGCCGTGCCCACGATCTCCCAATCGTCGAGGAGCGCTTCCGTTTCGCGCATCTCCTCCTGCATCTTCTGCGCCTGCTTCATGAGATTCTGCATCCCCTGAGCGCCGCCCATGCCGCCTCTATATCCTGCCATATCTTATATCTCCTTTTATTTGATCTCGATGGGGTAATCGGGAAAATCCCGTTTGAGCTGTTCCGCCGCATTCACAGCCTTCGGCGCGTCTGCGCCCTTTAAGCGCACGTCGAAGTCGGTGACGCCGACCTGCGCGAATACTTCCGCCATCACGGCGCGGTGTTCCGCGCGGGCGAGCGAGCGGGCGACGGTGCCGCTCTCCGTATAGAGCACGAGCGTACCGCCCTCGAAGACGGGCATGAGGTCGGAACACATCGTGAACAGGACGCCGTTGCGGCTCGTCTTCCTCAGCGTGCGCACGAACTTGCCGAACGTGACCTCCGCTCCTGCGCCTGCCGGCGAGGCAGCTCCTGCCGCAGGGGCAGCTGCGGGCTTCGGCGCTTGAACGGGCGCTGCTGCCGCAGGGGCTCCTGCCGGAGGGGCGGCTGCGGGCTTGGGAGCTTGGACAGGCGCAGCCGCTTTTTTGGGTGCGGGCTCGTCTGAAAAGTACGCCTCTTCGAAGACGGGCTCTTCGTCGGGGAAGGGGGGCTCGTCCTCATATCCTCCTGCCGGAGGGGCGGCTGTAAACTTTGACGCTTGGATAGGCGCTCCTGCCGCAGGGGCGGCTGTTGGCGCTGCCGTTTCCCGAGCCGCCTTCTGCCCCCCCGAGGCCGCCTGCGCCGAAGGAACGGCAAAGGCGCCCTCCTGCAGCTTACGCTCCAACGCGTTGAGGCGCACCAAAAGCGCGTCCGTGCTCATATCGTCTTCGGGGAGGGCGATGCGCATGACCGCCGTCTCGAGGCACACGCGCGGCGAGGAGACGAAGCGCATGTCCGTCTCCGCCTTGGCAAGCACTTCGGTGGCGCGCAAGACTGCCCTGCCGTCCGCCTTCTCGGCGACCGCCTTCAACTTTACAAACTGCTCCTTGGGAAGAGACAAGAGCTTTTCCGCCGTGCGGCAAGTCTTTGCGACGGCGATGCGGTTGAGCTGCGCCATCAGGTCTTTCAGAAGCACCCCCACCGACTTGCCCGCCGAGAGGATGCGTTCCACCCCTTCGAGCGCCGTCGGCATATCGGAGATGAGCAGCGCTTCGGCAAGGGCGAGCGTTTCGGAAAAGTCCGCCGCCCCCAGCACTTCGGAAACGCCACGATAGGTGAGCTTGTCCTCATAGGCGATACACATCTCGGCGATGGAGAGCATATCGCGATCGCTCCCTGCGCCCGCACGGGCGATGGCGGAGACCGCCTCCTCCTCGTACTCCTTCCCCATGCCGTCGAGGATGCGCTTCAAATGCGCCTCAAGGTCCTCTTCGGGGATGAGCTTGAAATCGAGCCGCATACAGCGGGAGAGGATGGTCGCGGGGATCTTGTGCGGCTCGGTGGTCGCCAAGATGAAGATGGCGTGGGCGGGCGGCTCTTCGAGCGTCTTCAAAAGCGCATTGAAGGCGCTGTCCGTGAGCATATGCACCTCGTCCACGATATACACTTTATATTTTCCCGAAACGGGCGGATACTGCACCTTTTCGCGAAGGTCGCGCATCTCGTTGACGCCGTTGTTGGAGGCGGCGTCGATCTCTAAAATGTCGAGGCTGCCCTCCGAAAGCGCGCGGCAGACGGCGCACTCACCGCAGGGCGATCCGTTTACGGGGCGTTCGCAGTTGACGGCGCGCGCAAAGATGCGGGCAACCGTCGTCTTACCCGTGCCGCGGGGGCCCGTAAAGAGATAGGCGTGCCCCACCGCGTTTTGTTCGATCTGATTTTGGAGCACCTTGACGACGTGCTCCTGCCGCACCATTTCCCCGAAGGTCTGCGGGCGGTACCGCCGATAGAGAGACGTATGCATGCTCCCCTCCCGTTGCGCAAGAATATGCGGCGAAACTTGCCGCAGCTGCGGGGCACGCGTCAGCGCGCGTCCCCTTGATAGACTGTCTGTAATTTTCGCTTGGCGCGCGAGAGCGCGTTGTCGATGCTCTTGACGCCCTTCCCCGTTGCCTCGCAGATCTCCGCATAGCTCATGCCTTCGAGATACATGATGACCACGCGGAATTCAAAGTCGGAAAGCTCCTTCATGAGGCGACGGCGGAATTCGCGCTGCGCCTCGCTCTCCAAGATCATATCCTCGGGCGAGCCTTCCTCCGCTCTGTCCCCCAGCGTGGGATCGAAGAGGGAGACCGATTCGTTGAGCGGCACGTTCTTGCGGCGGGCGGAACGCTTGACGGCGTCCAGAATATGCCGCCGCACCAGAAGGTAGGCGAAATTTTTGAAGCTCTTGCCCTCTTCGGGGCGGTATTCGCGGACGGCGGCATACAGCCCGATCATGCCTTCCTGCACGAGATCGTCCGTCTCCCCGCCCGCAAGGAAGAAGCGGCGCGCATGGGCGCGCACCGTGCCCGCATAGCGGCGCAGGAGCTGTTCCGTCGCCTCCGCATCCCCCCGCTGTGCCCGTTCAACGAGCGCTTCGTCACGTTCCGAGTCTTGCACGCACCACCTCGTAAGCCGCGATCCCCAGCGCCACCGAGGCGTTGAGGGAATTGACTTTGCCAAAGAGGGGCAGAGAGAGGACTTTATCGCACGTTTCGCGCGTGAGGCGCTTGACGCCGCTGTCCTCCCCGCCCACGACGAGGGCGACTTTGCCCTTTAAGTCGCAGTCGTAGATGCTCTCGCCGCCCGCCTCGAGGGCGTACACCCAATAGCCGCGGCTTTTCAGCGTTTCGATGGCGGCGTTCAGAGAGGCGACCTTTGCGACCTTCATGTGCTCGGCGGCGCCCGCCGAGATGCGCACGACCGCTTCGGTGACGCTCGCCCCGCGCGCTTTGGGGATGACGACGCCGTCCGCCCCCGCGCACTCCGCCACGCGGAGGATGCTGCCCAAATTGTGCACGTCCTCGATGCCGTCGCAGAGGATGATAAGGCTGCTCTCCTTCTCGGAGAGGATGTCGTAAAGATCGGCGTATTCGTAGTCCGTCGTGAAGGCGATGACGCCCTGATGGCGCTTTTCGCGGCTCTCCCTGTCGAGCGCCTCCTTCGCAACGAACTGCACGCGGACGCCCTTCTCGCGCGCCATCGCAAAGATGCGCCACAAAGAGCCCTGCGCGCCGCGCTCCAACAAGATCTTTTCGATCGTCTTATCCGTCTTCAAAAGTTCTAAAACGGCGTTCCTGCCTTCCGTCTTCATTTTTCCTCCTTATCGGGCAGGAAGAGCTCTTGGATGCGCTCCGTCTGCCCCGTGAGATAGAGATAGCCCAAAAGCGCCTCAAAGCCCGTCGAGCGCACATAGTCGGAGACCGTTGCGTTCTTGCTCTTCGTCGCCTTTTTGGCGTTCCTGCCGCGGCGGTAGACCGCCTCCTCCTCTTCGGTGAGAAGGGGCAGCATCCGCTCGAGCGCGCCGCTCTGCCCGTGCGCCGAGACGATCTCCGCAGCTTTCTTGTTGAGCTCGTTCGCCTTGGCGGCGCTGCTTTCCGCAAGCTCGGTGCGGACGAGCAGCGTATAGGCGGCATCGCCCACAAAGGCGAGCACGACGGGATTCATAAGGGCTGCCCTCTCCTTGGAGAGGGGCTCGGAAATTTCAAACATACCCTTTGATTATACCATATTTATGCGCGTTTGACAAGCGTTCCCCCGCGCCATTTTCAAACAGCCTTTACTCGCTTCCCGCCGCCCGCCGCGAACGGAAAAAAGCCACGCAAAAAAACGCAAAAAGCGCTTTCGCTCCCGCCCCAAATGCTTGCCTTTTGCGCAAAATCGGCTATAATAAGTTGCGGAAAAAACGCCGCCCTTTCGGCAAACGGCCGCCCGCACGGCGGCAAAGAGAGAATATACTATGCAGGCATTTGAAATCTTGCTTCCCCTTGCGCTCATCCTGTGCCTGAGCAAGCTCATGGGCCTCGGCGCACACCGCATCGGCATGCCCGCCGTCATCGGCATGCTGCTTGCGGGCATCCTCATCGGGCTCCTCGAATACATCCCCTGGGAACCCCTTCAAAACCTCCTGTTTGCAGACGAGATGGTGTTCATCCTCTCCGTGATGAGCAAGATCGGCGTCGTGCTCATCATGTTCTCGGCGGGGCTGACGACCGATCTCAAACAGCTCAAACAGACGGGCGCCGCCTCCGTCGTCATCACGACGCTGGGCGTGCTTGTGCCCATGTTCTTCGGCTGGCTGGTCTCCTCCCTCTTCTTCGGGTTCGAGAACGTCCTTTCCAACCTCTTCTACGGGGCGATCCTGACGGCGACCTCCGTCTCCGTCACCGTCGCCGTCTTAAAAGAGCTCGGAAAGCTCGACGGGAAGGTGGGCACCTCCATCATCGCGGCGGCAGTCATCGACGACGTCCTCGGCATCGTCATCCTCTCCGTCCTCACGGGCTTTGCCTCGGGCGGCGAAGAGGCGGGCTGGGATTGGTTCCACCCCAACGCGGGCATGACGACCGTCAAGATCGTCGCCTTCTTCATTGTCGCCATCGCCGTCGGCGTGGGTTTGCGGAAGCTCTTCAATATCATGGAGCGCCGCGCGCCCCACAACCGCCGCGTGCCCATCCTCTCCCTTGCCGCCTGCTTCGTGTATGCCTATACGGCGGAAAAGCTCTTCGGCGTTGCCGACATCACGGGCGCATACATCGCGGGCATCCTTTTAGGCGGCACTCTTGCGGAGACGCCCTACGTCGAATCCAAGGTAGACACGATGGGATACCTCTTCTTCTCCCCCATCTTCTTTGCCAACATCGGCATTGCGAACATCGAATATTTCAGCCGCATCACGCCCGCCTTCCTTGCGTTCGGGCTCGTGTATGTGGCGGCGGCGCTCCTCGGCAAGCTCATCGGCTGCGGGCTGGGCGCAAAAATCTGCCGCTTCTCCTTCCGCGATTCCCTGCGCGTGGGGCTCGGCATGATGGTGCGGGCGGAAGTCGTCCTCATCTGCACGGAGCGGGGCGTCGCGAGCGGGCTCGTCGCGCCCGAAGTCTTCCCCTTCGTCATCCTCATCATCCTGCTCTCCTCCATCCTCACCCCCATCGGGCTCAAACTTTCCTATAAGAGCGAAGAAAAGAACATGCTGCATCCCCCGCTGCAGCCGCAGCAGTAAACGACGGGAGGCGCTTTGAGGCGTGCCCGAAAGAGGGCGCGCCGCCCGGAACGCCAAAAGAGGACGCGGGAGCGCCATACAAACCTTCAAAATAAGATAAAGCAAACGGGACTTTTCTTCTCCGTTTGCTTTTTTTGGCGGCTTGTGATACAATCAAAGAAAAAAGCGAGGAACAACATGAAATACCGCAATTTAGGGAAATGGGGACTCAAAGTGAGCGAAGTTGCGCTCGGCAGCTGGGTGACGCAGCTCGCGGGCAGCGACGCGCAGGAAAAGGCCAAAGAGACGGTGAACGCGGCGTTTGACCTCGGCGTCAACTTTTTCGACTGCGCCGACGCCTATTCGGGCGGCGAGGCGGAGCGCTTTTTGGGCAGATGCCTCCGCGAACACGCGCGGAATGAGTACGTCGTCTCGACCAAAGTGTTCTTCCCGATGGGCCCCGGCGCGAACGACTGGGGGCTTTCGCGCAAGCATATCATCGAACAGCTCGATAAATCTTTGAAAAATCTGGGGCTCGACTATGTGGACCTCTACTTCTGCCACCGCTTCGACCCTACGACGCCCGTCGAGGAGACCATGCAGGTGCTTTCCGATATGGTCGCCGCGGGCAAAGTGCTGTATTACGGCGTTTCCGAATGGTCGCCCGTGCAGATCAACGAAGCGCTCCACGTCGTCAAAGAGAACGGTCTTCGCCCGCTCTCCGTCATCCAGCCGCAGTACAACATGGCAGACAGGTACATCGAAGACGAGATCATGGGCATCTGCGAGAAAAACGGCGTGGGCATCACCACCTTCTCTCCCCTTGCGCAGGGGCTTCTGACGGGCAAATACCGCAAAGGCAAGCCCATCCCCGAAGGCTCGCGCGCGACGTGGCAGGCGGATAAGCAGATCAACAACCTTCTGACGGAGCAAAATCTCGACAAAGTGGAACGCCTTCTGCCCCTTGCCGAAGAGCTCCACGTTCCCCTCTCCGTCTTAACGCTTGCCTGGATCCTGCGCCGCAAGGAAGTGACTTCCGTCATCACGGGAGCGAGCAGAGCGGAACAGCTCAAAGCCAATGCTGCGGCGAGCGGGCTCACCCTGCCGCAGGATATCCTCGACGAGATCGAACGCATCCTCGACTATCATCCCTTCGTCAGGCGCGTGGGCTGAAAACGCCGCTCGTGAAGAACGCCGCATGGGAAGAAAGCCGCCCAAAGGCATAGTTCCATACAAAAAAACGGATACGCGCGTATCCGTTTTTTGTTATCAAGGGGCGTGAAAGGAGCGGGCGCGGGGTGCCGCGGCAAAAAAGCAAGCGCGGCGAAAACCTTTCACTCCACCGTGACGCTTTTTGCAAGGTTGCGCGGCTTATCGGGGTCACGCCCCAGCAGCACCGCCGTCTCATAGGCAAGGAGCTGCAGCGGAACGACGGTACAAAGGGAGGAAAAGACCGCCTCGCATGCAGGCAAGAGCAAGACGTCCTCTTCGGGCAGCACCCCCTCGGCGCAAGAGGAAAGCGTCGTTATGAGGAACACCCGCGCCCCGCGCGAGCGCACTTCGTGGACGGCGTTCATCGTCTTTTCCGCAAGGCGCGCATCCGAAAGGAGGGCGACGACGGGCGCATCCTCCCCCACGAGAGCGAGCGTGCCGTGTTTGAGCTCGCCCGCAGGATAGCCCTCGCTTGCAAGATAGCTCACCTCTTTGAGTTTGAGACTGCCCTCGATCGCGGCGGCGTAATCCGCACCCCGCCCGATGAAATAGACGCTCTTCTTTTGGCACAGAACGCGCGCCCACTCTTTGACCTTTTCGGAGCGGGAGAGCGCATCCTCGCAAAGGGCGGGGAAGGGCGCAAGAGAGGGAGCGCTCCTGCCCTTCAGAGCGGCGAGCGCGGCGGCAAGGGAATAGAGTGAGGCAAGCTGCGCGCAAAAACTCTTGGTCGCGGCGACCGCCGTTTCCCTTCCCGCGTGCGTCAGAAGGACAAGATCGGCAAGGGCGGTCAGCGAAGAATAGGGCACATTGGTGAGCGCGAGCACCTTAGCGCCCCGCTCCTTTGCGAGCGCCGCAGCGGCAAGGGTATCCGCCGTCTCCCCGCTCTGACTGACGGCAATGACGAGCGTCCCCTTCGGCACGATGGGATCGCGGTAGCGGTATTCGCTCGCGATATCCACTTCGACGGGCACGCGGGAGAGCGCCTCGATGGCATACTTTGCCGCGACGCCGCTGTGATAAGCCGTCCCGCAGGCGACGATTTGGATATAGTATGTCTGACATAATACTATGCTAATATCGTGAAAACGAGAGTCCGCTGTCAAATCAGCGATGGAATTTGCGATCGCGGCGGGATCTTCGGCAATTTCTTTGCGCATATAGTGCGGATAGCCGCCCTTTCCCCCATCCTCCTCGACTTTGCCGAATTCGATGGGTTCCCCCTTCCATTCGCGCAGTTCTTCGTCAAAGAGGCGCACGTTATCCTCGGTGAGAAGAGCAAATCCGCCCTCTTTGAGCGAATACACCTCGTTCGCAAGCGGGGCGATCGCGGGCAGATCGCTCGCAAGAACGCTCCCCGCTCCTCGTCCCACGAGGAGCGGGCTTCCTCGCCGCGCCGCGACGATGGCGCGCTCCCCTTCCGAAAGTACGGCGATCGCATAGGAGCCTTTGAGCCGCCGCACCGCCTCTTGCACCGCTTGCAGAAGATCGCCCCGATACGCCGCCGCGACGAGATGAGCGATGACTTCGCTGTCCGTTTCGGAAGAAAAGGCTTCCCCGCGCGCTTCACATTCGGCGCGAAGGAGAGAGGCGTTTTCGATGATGCCGTTGTGCACGATCGCCACACCGCCGTAACGGTGCGGATGGGCGTTGCGTTCGTTCGGCTCCCCGTGCGTCGCCCAGCGGGTATGCGCGATGCCAAGCCTCCCCGAAAGTTTTTCCGCCTCGGCGGCAAGCGCCTCCACCCGCCCCTTGCGTTTGACGACGGCGAGCTTTTGTCCCAAAACGGCGATGCCCGCCGAATCGTACCCGCGATACTCGAGCCGTTTGAGCCCTTCGATGAGGACAGGCGCCGCCCGCCCCTTCCCCGCATAGCCTACGATCCCGCACATACGCCGCCCTCCGCCTCGACCGCCTGCACGATGAGCGCAGCCGCCTCTTCACACGCCGCCTTGCTCTCCCCCTCCGCCAGAATGCGGATGAGCGGCTCGGTGCCCGAAGGCCGCACAAAGACCCTGCCGCCCGCGAGCAGTTCTTCCGCGCGCTCAACAGCGAGCCGCACGCCTTCGCTCCCCAAAACGGCGCGCTTTTGTTTGACGCGCACGCTGCGCTCCGCGCGGGGGAAGCGCTCGAGCCCTTCCACGAGGCAGGAGAGCGGGCACTTGCTCTTCCGCACAGCCTCCATGACCATGAGCGCCGTGAGGATGCCATCTCCCGTCGAGGCAAACTTGCGGAAGATGACGTGCCCCGAGGGCTCGCCGCCCAAAAGACAGCCCCGCCGCGCCATCTCTTCGGCGACAAAACGGTCGCCGACGTCCGCCCGGAAACAGGGGATGCGCTCCCGTTCCAAAGAACGAACGAGCCCCATCCCGCTCATCGGCGTGAGAACGACGCCCGTCGCCTCGCCCTGCCGTTTGAGGGCGCGCGCCGCAAGATAGAGGATGCCGTCGCCGTCCACCACGTTCCCCTCCCCGTCCGCCGCGATACAGCGGTCGGCGTCGCCGTCGAACGCAAAGCCGAGGTCGAGCCGCTCTTTGCAAACGAGCGCACACAGCGCCTCGGGATGAGTGGAGCCGCACCCCTCGTTGATGTTGCAGCCGTCGGGCGAGACGCCGATCGCGCGCACTTCCGCCCCGAGCGCGTCGAACACGGCGCGCGCGAGCGAAGAGGCGCTGCCGTTGGCGCAATCCAGCCCCACGCGGAAGCCGCGGAAAGAGCCGCCCGCAAGGGAGAGGAGATAGCTCACATAGCGGCTGCGGCCCGCAACATAGTCGACCGTTCTCCCGATCTTCCCGCCCACGGCAAGCGGGAGCTCCCCCTCTCCGTCGAGGTACGCCTCCACCCGAAGCAGGAAGTCATCCGCGCATTTTTCGCCACGATCCGAAAACAGCTTGATGCCGTTGTCTTCAAACGGGTTGTGGCTCGCCGAGATCATGACGCCGAAACCGAAGCCTTCCGCCCGCACGAGATAGGAGACGGACGCCGTCGTCGTCACATGCAAAAGATAGGCATCGGCACCCGACGACACGACGCCCGCAGCGAGCGCGTATTCGAGCATGTAGGACGAGCGGCGCGTATCTTTGCCGATGAGCACCCGCCCCCTCCCGCCCGATGCGGCGCAGCCCAAAAACCTGCCGATGCGGAAAGCGTGCTCCGCCGTCAGCTCCTCATTTGCACGCCCGCGGAATCCGTCCGTGCCGAAATACTTCATCCCGCCTCCTCAAATATGACGTTTCACCGCCATCCTATGCAGAAACGCGCCCCCCGCGTGCAAAAATAAAAACCCCTCCGCTTTGGGCGCGAAGGAGCATTTTATTTTATATAATTATAGTGTTATAATTATATTATGTCACGCATAGTACTATGCAAACGAGCAAAAATCAAAGGAGCGAACGTCTGACCGCCTGCAAATAGCCCAAATAGAGCTCGTTGAAGCGCCCTTCCTCGGGGGAAGGCAAGAAGAGCCGTTCCCGCGCGCGCAATTCGGACGCCGTCTTTTCGTCGGCGAGCCCCAGCGCACAGGCGCACAACAGCGCCGCACCCAAAGCCGTGCTCTCGCGCTCCTTAGGACGGTCGACGGGGATATGCAGGACGTCCGCCTGGAACTGCATCAGAAGATCGTTCGCGGAAGCTCCCCCATCACATTTGAGACAGGAGAGATGAATGCCGCTGTCCTTTTCCATGCAAACGGAAAGCTCCTTGGCTTCATAGGCGATGCTTTCGAGGACCGCCCGCACGAGGTGCGCCCGCGTGGTGCCGCGCGTGATGCCCGAAAAGAGCCCCCTGCAATCGCTCTGCCAGTATGGCGCGCCCAGCCCCGTGAAGGCGGGCACGAAATAGACGCCGCCCGTATCGGGCACGGAGGATGCGACAAGTTCGCTCTCGGCGCTCGAAGAGATGAGCCCGAGCCCGTCGCGCAGCCATTGGATGCCGCTGCCCGCGTTGAAGGCGCTGCCTTCGAGGGCGTAGCGCACCTTCCCCCCGAGGGTGTAGCCGATGGTCGAGATGAGCCCGCTTTGAGAGCGCACGCACGCCTCCCCCGTATGGAAGAGCATGAAAAGCCCCGTGCCGTAAGTCACTTTGCAGTCGCCGCGCGCGACACACCCCTGCCCGAAGAGCGCCGCCTGCTGATCGCCCGCGCACCCCGCGATCGGCACCCTTTTGCTCCCGAGCACCGTCTCTCCCATGCGCGCGTCGGAAGAGCGCACCTCGGGCAAAATGCTGCGCGGGATAGAAAAATAGTCCAAAAGCTCCTCATCCCATGAAAGGGTGTGGATGTTGAAGAGCATTGTGCGTGAAGCATTGGTGTGGTCGGTGACGAAGCTCTTCCCCTCGGTGAGGCGGAAGATGAGGAAACTGTCGACGGTGCCTGCGAAAAGCCGCCCGCGGGCAAGCAGGTCGCGCGCTGCAGGGACGTTGTCTAAGATCCAGCGGATCTTGCTCGCCGAAAAGTAGGCGTCCATCGGAAGCCCCGTCTTTTCGCGGATCATCTCGCGCATGCCCTGAGGCACGGCGGCGCAGAAATCGCTCGTGCGGCGGCACTGCCAGACGATGGCGGGCGCGACGGGCTCCCCCGTCTCCCTGTCCCACAAAACGACGGTCTCGCGCTGATCGGCAATGCCGATGCCCGCGATGGTCTCCTCTCCCACAGCGCTCTTGCAGCGGTTGAGCACATACGCCGCCTTGAAGAAGATCTCGTTCGCGTCCTGTTCCACCCAACCGCTCTGAGGGAAGCTTTGCCCCACCTCCTGCTGCGCGGTGAAGATAAAGTTCTTGGCGGCAAGGTCATAGACCATCGCCCTGACGCTCGTCGTGCCCGCATCGAGCGCAATGATATACTTTTTCATGCGTTCCTCCTGAAAAAATGCCCGCCGCCCGTTGTTTTGGGCCGCGGGCGCCGCTTTTTACGCGGCTCAGATCATGCTGAGAATGTTTTCGTACACCTTCGCATCGGCATCGAGGAAGGTATCGAAGACGATCTTCATCTTGTTATCGGGATGGCGCAGCTTCCAGTTGACCGCCGCGCCCGCCGCGATCTCCGCCGCCTCCTCGCGCGGGAAGTTAAAAACGCCCGTCGAAACGCAGCACAAGGCGACGTTTTTGCAGCCTGCCTCCGCCGCAAGGTCGAGGATGGAATGATAACAGGAGCGCAGCTGCGAACGCTGCTCGTCGGTGAGCTCCCGCCCGACGCGCGGCCCCACGGTGTGGATGACATACTTCGAAGGAAGGTTATAAGCGCGCGTGAGCTTGGCGTCCCCGATCTCCTCCTCATGCCCCTGCATGGAGATGAGCTTTGCACAGTCCGCCCTCAGCTGCATCCCCGCCGCCGAGTGGATGACGTTATCGATGCAGTTGTGCCCTGGGAGAAAGCAGCCCAGAAGCGACGTATTCCCCGCATTGACGACGGCGTCCGCATCGAGGCGGGTGATATCCCCCTGCCAGTGGGCGATGTTATATTTGATCTCGGGGATGTCGTCCGTTCTGACGATGCCGCGCTCCACGCTCTCCGTCCAGAAGAGGGCGTCCTGATCCGCCCAAATATCGGGCGGAACGGGCAGCGGATTGCGGGTGTTCATATAGTCGCGGATGACGGCGCGTTTGCGGGCATACGTCGAGCTGAACGCCGCGATCATGCCGCGCTCTCGCAAAAGGAATTTGAGGATGCGGTCGCACCGCTCCATCTTTTCCTCCTCGCCTGTCACAAGGGCGGGGCGGGGATAGGGCGTTAAGTCGAATGCGCGGCGGTATTCTTCAAACGCAAGTCCCATCGTTACTTCCTCTCGCGGTTGTAATTGATGAGGCACCCCGCAAGCAGGATGGCGCGCTCGTCGGACGTGAGAGCGCCGAGCTCGAGCGCAATGTCGTGCGCCTTGCCTTCCGAGATGACTTTGGCGACAAAGCGCTCCTCGCCGCCCGCAAGCAGTTCGCGCACGTTCGCGATATAGACGAAGTCGCCCACTTTGAGCTCAAATTTGGGCGCCGTGAAGGGCAGCATGCCCCAATTGATGAGGTTGGAGCGGTAGCGCTTGGTGGCGTACTGTTTGCAGATGTTGGCAACGCCCCCCAAAACGCGCTGGCAGGACGCCGCCTGTTCGCGCGCCGAGCCGTCGCCCGGGGAATTGCTGACGACGACGCTGCCGTAGACGGTGCCCTCCTCGGGCTTGAAAGCGCCGAGCACCGAAAGTACCTCTTCGGGGAGCGCGCCCGTCTCGCGGCGGGAAAGCTCGTCCTTTTGCACGGCTTTTGCGCGCCCCACATAGGAAGGATCTTTGCGGGAGAGCGTGAACTCCGCAAGCTTCAAGGGGTTGGAGCGGTAAGAGGACGTCTCGCCCGAAGGGATGAGCTCGTCCGTCGTCGTCACGGGATCGGTGAGGACGGAGACGACGCGCATCAGAAGGTGCTTGCCGAGGGCGATCTGTTCGGGCCAGTCGGCAATGTTGGGGCCGTAGACGAGCGCCTCCTCGGGCTTTGCGTTGCCCCACCCGTGATAGACGCGGTTTTGATAGATGGAGCCGTCGTAGCGGTACTTTTTGATGCGGCGCGAATAGTCGAGATCGAGCGCCGAGGTGAGCACGCCGCCGTTTGCCGCCGTCGCCGCAATGGAACGGGCGTCCATGAGCGCCACTGCCGCAAGCTGCCCGTCCTTGGGGCGGCTGCCTTCGCGGTTTTCGAAGTTGCGCGTCGTGTGGCGGATGGAGAGCCCGTTGTTGGCGGGCACGTCTCCCGCGCCGAAGCAGGGACCGCAGAACGCCGTCTTGACGATGGCACCCGTCTCCATGAGCATGGAAGTATAGCCGTTCTCCGTCAGGCCCTTATAGACGGGCTGAGAGGAAGGATAGACGCTGAACGAAAAGTCGGTGCCGATGTTCTTGCCGCGCAAAATTTCGGCGGCTTCGGCGATGTTCTCGTACATGCCGCCCGCGCAGCCCGCGATGATGCCCTGGTCGATATAGACTTTGCCGTCTTTCACCTTGTCGGTGAGCGTAAAGCTATTATCGCCCTTGATCTTCCTGCCCTGCGCCTCGACCTTTGCAAGGATCTCGACGGGGTTTTCGAGGAATTCGCGGATGGTGTAAGCGTTGGAGGGATGGAAGGGAAGCGCGATCATGGGCTCGACGCGGGAGAGGTCGATGACGACCGCCGCATCATAGTATGCGCCCTCGCAGGGTTTGAGCTCGCGGTAATCTTCCTCCCTGCCGTGCAGAGAGAAGTACTCCTTCGTCTTCCCGTCCGTCTGCCAGACGGAGGAAAGGCAGGTCGTCTCCGTCGTCATGACGTCGATGCCGTTTCTGAAATCCATGGAAAGGTTGGCGATGCCGGGGCCGACGAATTCTAAGATCTTATTCTTGACGAAGCCCTTAGAAAAGGTCGCCTTGACGAGGGCGAGCGCCACGTCCTGCGGGCCGACGCCCTTTTTCGGCTTGCCCTTCAAGTACACGGCGACGATCTGCGGGCGCGCGACGTCGTACGTCTGCTTTAAGAGCTGCTTTACTAGTTCGCCGCCGCCCTCGCCGATCGCGAGCGTGCCGAGCGCGCCGTAACGGGTGTGCGAATCGGAGCCGAGGATCATTGCCCCGCACTTTGCCGCCGTCTCGCGCATGTATTGGTGGATGACGGCAAGATGGGCGGGCACATAGTCGCCACCGTACTTCTTCGCCGCCGAAAGCCCGAAGATATGGTCGTCCTCGTTGATGGTGCCGCCCACCGCGCACAGCGAGTTGTGGCAGTTGGTGAGCGTGTAGGAGACGGGGAAGGTTTCGAGCCCGCTCGCCTTGGCGGTCTGGATGATGCCGACGTAGGTGATGTCGTGCGAGGCGAGCGCGTCGAAGCGAAGGCGGAGCGCCTCGTCCGTGCCGCTGTTGTGCGCCTTTAAGATAGAGTAGGCGATGGTGCCTTTGACCGCCTCTGCCTTCTTGTCGGACGTCATGAACGCCTGCGACTCCTTGACGAGCCGCCCTTCCATGAGATAGACGCCCTGTCTGATGAGTTTTACCATATCGTTTCCTCCTCGGGTGAAAGTCGAAATTATAGTTATTATATCAATTTTTGCGCCTCTTTTCAAGTGTTCGCCCCAAAGAAACGCAAATTCGGGGCGGTTTTTTTGCTTTTCGGGAAAAACCATTGCATTTTGCCCCGCAATGCCTTATAATATCTGCATGAACGAAAATAAGCGCTATCCCTTTTCTTTCACGCCCCTCATGCTCGCCCTCTTTTGGACGGGGCTCATCTTATGCCTTGCGGGCTTTGCCCTCACCGCGTGGCGGTTCGTCGTCTTTTTGAACGAAGGCGGGCTCTCCCCCTACGGCTGGGCGCAGTACGCGCTGCTGTTTTTCGCCTGCCTCGTGCTCGCCGTGCTCCTTGTTTCCATGCTGGTGCGCTCGCAGTACGTCATCGGCGAAAAGTACATCGTTTTGCAGCTCGGGATCGTGCGCGTCAAATACCCCTTGAAGGAGCTCAGGCACATCCACCTCTTCCGCGGGAGCCAAAAGCTCGCCCTCTACTTCGAAGGCGAAAAACCGAGCTATGCCGCCGTCGTCATCAAGAGCTCCCTCTTCGACGAATTCGTACAGGAACTGCTCTCCCGCTGCCCTTCGGCGGACTTTTCCTTCTCCACCCCCGAAGAGGAGAACGAAGAAAAGAAAAAGAAGTAACACCCGTTAGAAACGCAAGACCCGCCCAAACGGCGGGTCTTTCTTTCCCGAAAGACTGCGCGCCCCTTTTTGGCGCGCTCCCAAACATCGGCATCAGAATGCGTCCTTCCTTGTCTTGCTCCATTTTTTGGCGATGAAACGCATCTTCCACGAGAGCGGCAGAAGCGCCGTCGAAGCGTGCATGAGCTTGTTCCAAAAGCCGAGGACGGGCGAACGGCGGTTCTTCCGGACGGCGTTGAGGCTCTTTCTCGCCACGACGTCGGGCGGGAGCGCCGCAAGCTTCCCCCACAGCCCCTGCGTGCGGATGTTCTCTTTGATGTCCTCGCGCGTGGGGATGGCGCCCGGCTGCACGCAGGTGACTTTGGCACGCCCGTGAAGCTCCGCGCGGAGCGCCGCCGCAAACTGCCACAGCGCCTTCTTTGCGGCGCTGTAAAGGGCGAAATAGGGCATGGGATAGAGCCCCGAAACGCTCCCCACGAATAGAAGCTCGGGAACGCCCTCGCTGCGCTCCAAAACGGCGCGGGCAAGCGACACCGCCCCTTCGAAGTTGGCGCGCGCCTGAAAGGCGATCTTTTCTTCGGTGTATTCTTCGAGCGGCTTCTGGATATCCGCCCCCGCCGCATAGACGAGACGGCAAAACCGCACGTTCTCGCGCGCGAACGCTGCAAAAAGGGCGCGGCGGGAACGGTCGTCTGCAAGGTCACACACCGCCGTCCGGACGGGAAGGGCGGGATGGCTGTGCAAGAGCTGTTCCCGAAGGGCTTCAAGTTTTTCCGCATTTCTTCCCGTGAGATAGAGCGGCTGAGAGCGGCGGGCGAGTTCTTTTACGAACGCCCCGCCCAATCCTCCCGTGGCACCCGTGACGAGCGTATATAAAATCTCCATATCGGTCTCCAAACGCCCCAAAAGCGGCAAAAACAGCGCTTCCGCTTCAAGGGACTTGACAGCATTATATCACCTTTTGCGCCTGCGTTCAAGCCCCCGCCCCGCCCGCGCTTGACTTTTTTTGCAGAGCGGCATATACTGAAAGTATGCCACAAAGCCACGGAAAACGGGCGGCGGGCGTCCTCCTCATCCTGGGGGCGGCGCTCTGCTTTGCGTTCATGAATTTATTCGTCAACCTTGCGGGGGAGCTCCCCGTCATGCAGAAGGTGTTTTTCCGCAACCTCGTTTCGGCGGGGGTCGTTTTCGTGCTCCTGTGCTGCTCCAAAGAAAAATTCCGCATCCATAGCAAAGAGTGCCTGCTTTGGCTGTTTCTGCGCTCCTTTGTCGGCTTTTTGGGCGTCATCCTCAACTTCTACGCCATCGATACGATCGGCAGCATCTCGGACGCTTCCATCTTAAACAAACTCTCCCCCTTCTTCGCCATCCTCTTTTCCGTCTTTCTGCTCAAAGAAAAGCCCAAGGCGTATGAGCTTATATTCGTCGCCCTCGCCTTTTTCGGCGCACTGTTCGTGGTGAAGCCAACCTTCACGGCGGCTTCCCTTCCGGCGCTTGCGGGGGTTTTGAGCGGCGCTTCGGCGGGGTTCGCCTACTCCTGCGTGCGCGTCCTCGGCGCGAAGGGCGAACGCGGACTTATGACCGTCTTCTTCTTTTCCGCCTTCTCGACGCTTGTTGCCCTGCCCTTCTTTGTTGCCTTCTACGAGCCGATGACCCCCTTTCAGTGGGCTTCCCTCCTTTTGGCGGGCGTTTCGGCAACGGGCGGGCAGTTCTTCATCACGGCGGCGTACCGCTTCGCGCCCGCAAAGGAGATCGCCGTCTTCGACTATTCGCAGGTGCTCTTTGCGGCGCTTTTGGGCTTTTTCTTCCTGCACGAACTCCCCGACGTGTGGAGCTTCGCGGGGTATTTCATCATCATCGGTGCGGCGGCGGGGAAGCAGCTGACGGCGCATCTCCTTTTCAAAAGAGAAAAGCGTTCCGCCCTGCCCGCCGCCCAAGCGGAAACCGAACAGGCGCAAACAGAGAGCGCCCCTCCGCCGCCGCCCGCACCGCCAACAGGTTGAGCGGCGATGCCCGCAATTTTCACCGCTTTTCCCTTGCCTTTTCAAGGCAAACGTGGTAAGATAGAACGCACGCGAAGGGCGCCATGCCCGACGCATCTGAAGAGGAACCATGACCGAACACGAGATCCCCAACTGCAATATGACAGAGCCGCCGCTGCCGCCCGAAGGCATGCGGCCGAAGTCGCGCGCGCAGCTTCGCTCGTGGATCGTCAAGACCGTGCTGATGCTCGCCCTCATCGCCTTCTCCATCGTGCTGATGTTCTCCATCGGCAACTATGTGACGGGCGGCGAACACGAACGCGTGGGCTTCATCCAATTTTTGAAGCTCCTCGACTACCGCTATTTTGCGCTGCTCCTTGCGGTGCTTCTTCTCTATCTCGCGGTCGAGAGCGCAAAATACGCCTATCTTCTGAAAGTTTCGACGGGGAAATTCCGTTGGCGCGTCTCCATCAAGACGATGTTTTTGGGCAAATATTACGACGGCATCACCCCCCTCAGCATGGGCGGACAGGCGTTCCAGATCGTGTATCTGCACAAAAAGGACGTGCCGGGCGGCGTGGCTTCCGCCATCCCCCTCATCCGCTATATCGTCAGCTCCCTCGTCGTCACCGCCATCTCCATCGTGCTGCTCATTTTAACGCCGCAGCATGTGCCGGGGAGCATCGCTTCTAAGACGATGTTGGTGCTCGCCGCCGTCTCGCTCGCGCTCAACGGCTCCATCCCCCTCATCATCCTGCTCTTCACCATCTTCCCCAAGAAGATGATGCGCCTCGTCGTGGGAGCGGTCGGCCTGCTTGCGAAGATGCATATCGTCAAGCGCAAGTACCACGCGACGAAGAAGTGCGTCAACGGGCTGCTCGAATACAGCGGGGCGATGAAGCTGTTCGCAAAGAAATTCTTGCAATGCCTGCCCCTCGTGCTCCTCTGCGTCATCGAAACGCTTTTAAATTACGCCATCCCCTTCTTTGTGGTGCTGGCGGTCGGGCACGACGTGAAGCCCACGTTCGAACTTCTGATGCAGATCTTGTGCCTGAGCACGCTCACGCGGTACACAGCGCTCCTCATCCCCACGCCCGGCAACACGGGCGCGATGGAAGCGACGGGCTCGCTCATCTTTTCTACGGTGACGAGCATCCAGCCCATGCTCGGCTGGGTGGTGCTCGTGTGGCGCTTCTTCACTTACTATCTCTACATCCTCTCGGGCATCGGCATCAGCATCTTCGAAGTCATCCGCGACGCCGTGCGGCAGAAGAGAAGAGCCCGCGAAGAAACCGCTCCTTCCCAAACGCCCGCCGACATACAGCCGCCCGAAGACGCGCAGCCGCCCGAAGAGCCTCCCGAAACAGAATCATGAAAAAACGCTCCCTTCATCGGGGAGCGATTTTTATTGGTTGAAGGGAACGATGGTAGGCGTCATCTTGCCCTTGTGGAGGACGAGATAGCAGTAGCTCGCCTCGGCATACGCCCCGAGCGCGCCCGGGTTGATGCAGAGGACGCCGTCCACCTCTTCGATGCAAGCAATATGCGTGTGGCCGTAGAGCGCCCCTTCGCAGCCGAGCTCCTTCGCGCGGGCGGCGAGGCGCGTTAGGTCGTGCTTGACGCCGTACTTGTGCCCGTGGCAGCAGAAGAGGGAGATCCCTTCCGCCTCGAAGACGAACTCATCCTCGCCGAAGAAGGCGTCGCAGTTGCCGCGGCAGACGCGCACTTTATCGGGATATTCGTCGAGGACGGAACGCATCTCGCCCGAGCCGTCGCCGAGATGCAGGATATAGTCGTTTTCCGCAAACAGCCCCTCGAGCTTTCTCACCGCGCCGCGGTAGTGGGAATCGGAGAGGACGACGACCGTCTTCATCGCTGCGCCTCCAACTTGGCGGCGAGCGCTTCAAGCGCCCTGCCGCGGTGGGAGACTTTGTTCTTTTCTTCGGGCGACGCCTCGCCGAAGCTCTTTTGAAGATCGTCCGAAAAGAACAGACAGTCGTAGCCGAACCCCCCCTCGCCCGTCTCTTTCTCGAGGATGCGCCCAAAGGTATGCCCTTCCGCCGTCACTTCGCCGCCGTCGGGAAAGACGAGGGCGACGGCGCTCGTGAACCATGCGCGGCGGTTTTGCTCCCCTTGCAAATTGCGAAGGAGCAGGGCGCGGTTGCTCTCGTCGGAGGAGTTCTTTTCGTCCTTTGAAGCATAGCGGGCGCTGTGCACCCCGGGCGCGCCCGAGAGCGCCTCCACGCAGATGCCGCTGTCGTCGGCGATGGCGGGAAGCCCCGTCGCTTTACATACGGCGCGCGCCTTTAAAAGCGCGTTTTCAAGGAAGGTCTCCCCCGTCTCTTCGACGTCGCCGAAATACCCCGCTTCCTTCTCGGAAAGGACGGTAGATCCCTGCAAAATGGCGCGGATCTCCTGAAGTTTATGGGCGTTGCCCGTGGCTGCCACGAGTTTCATTGTTGCACCTCCAACGAAGTAAATCGGAACTTTTCGACATCGAACAGCCCCTTATCGGAAAGTTTTAACTTGGGGATGACGAGCAGGCTCAAAAAGACGAGCGTCATGACGGGCTCATAGCAGTCTTTGACGCCCATCTTGCGTGCGCGGGCGGAGATCTCCCCCGTGCGGGCGACGACCTCTTCGCAGGGCGCCGAGCTCATGAGCCCCGCGATGTCGAGCGGGAAGCAATCCTCGCCATCCTTCGTGACGAGCGCCATGCCGCCGCCGATCTCCTCTAAGAGCTTGACGGCGCGCGCCATCGCCGCATTGTCGTCGCCGAGGACAACGAGATTGTGGCTGTCGTGCGCCATCGAGACGGCGAGCGCCCCGCCGCGGAAGCCGTACCCTTTTAAAAGAGCTTTGCCGATGTTGCCCGTTGCAAAGTGCCGCTCGACGACGGCGAGTTTCAAAAGGTCGGTGTTTTCGAGCACCGCGTCGCCGTCCTTCGTCTGCACGGAGACGACTTCCCCCTCCGTGACGAGGGTGTGCGGCAGGATGGTCATCGCAAGCGCCTTTCCGCTCGGGATGTTGATTTTGAAGTCGTCCGCCGTGACGGGGCGGATGCGCACGGTGCTCTTGACGGCGTCGGGGAGATAGCGCTCCCCCTCTTCAAAGAGGGGCTTGCCGTGTTCGGCGACGAGCACGCCGCGCTTAAAAACCGCCTTCACGTTGAATTCGGTCAAGTTATCGACGAGCACGAGATCGGCGTCGTACGAAGGCGCGACAGCCCCCTTGCCCTGCATATGGTAGCATTCGGCGATATTGAGGGTCGCCATGCAGACGGCTTCTGCCGCAGGCACGCCGCGTGCGACAAGGCGGCGCAGCGCGTCGTCCATATGCCCCTTGTTGGCAAGGTCGTAGGCGTTCTTATCGTCCGAACAGGCGAGGAAACGGCGGAAATTGAAGGGCGTGACCGCCGCGCAGTTGACTTCTAAGTTGTGCGCCGAGGAGCTGTTGCGAAGCTGCACATACATGCCGCGGGCGACCTTTTCCGCGCATTCTTCGGGGGAGCCGCACTCATGGTCGGTCGCGATGCCCGCCGCAAGGTAGGCGTTGAGCGCATCGCCGCGCACGTCGGGCGCATGGCCGTCGACGACCTTTCCCGCTTCGTGCGCCGCTTCGATCTTTTTAAGGGTGTCCTCATCGGCTGCAAGCACCCCGGGATAGTTCATCATCTCCCCCAGCCCGTGGAAGAGCGGGCGTTTGATCTCATGCGCGGTCTCCGTGCCGTTTATAACGGCGCCGCTCGTTTCGAAGGGCGTAGCAGGCACGCAGGAGGGCAGCTGCAAAAAGACGTCGAGCGGTTCGACGCCCTCCTTGCGGATGCGGGAAAACGCCTCTTTGACGTACTCCGCGCCCGCGATGCCGCAGACGTTGACGAGCTCGTGCGGGTCGGCGACGATACCCGTCGTGCCGTGGGCGACGGCAAGCCGCGCAAAGGCTTCGGGGAAGAGCAGGGAGCTCTCCACATGGATGTGGGCGTCCATCAGCCCGGGAAGAGCGAAAAGCCCGCTGCCGTCGTAGACTTCCTTCCCCTCGTACCCCTTGCCGAGGGCGGCGATCGCGCCCCCTTTGACGGCGATCTCCGCCTCTTCTACATCTCCCGTGAATACATTGAGGATGCGCGCGCCCTTGATGACAAGGTCGCACTGTTCGCGCTTCATGGCGCAGTCGATGAGCTGTTTCATAGCTCCCATTATAGCACAAAAGCGGCTTCTTTTCAAGCCGCTTTTCATGATATTGGAAATAAAAACGCAAGCGCCCGCGCGAAAGGCGCGGGAGGCTCGCTCAGGAAAGGGCGACGTCGAGCAGCATCATGAGACAGAAGCCGAGGACGATGCCCGAAGTCGCCAGCGCCTTGCTGCCCGAAAAGCATTCGGGGATGAGTTCGGAGCAGACGACGGCGATCATCGCGCCCGCCGAGAAGGAGAGCGCCCACGGCATGAGCCCCGCAACGGCGCCCGCCGCCAGAACGCCTACAAGGCAGGCGGGGACCTCCACCGCGCCCGACCCGACGGCAAAGAGGAAGCTCTTGAAAGGGCTCATCCCCTTTGCCCGCAGCGGAAAGGCGACGCACATCCCTTCGGGAAGGTTTTGCACGGCGATGCCAAGGGCGAGAAGGAGCGCCCCCGCGCCCGCCGCGCCCTCCGCAAAGGCGACGCCCACCGCGAGCCCTTCGGGAATGTTGTGCAAAAGCACGGCAAAATACAAAAGCGTACACTTCGCGCCCCGCTCCCCGTTCGCCCCGATCACC
>DXAJ01000059.1 GCA_019117085.1 Candidatus Gallimonas gallistercoris | reverse complement strand
GAGATCGAGCCCCGCCTCTTCTCCTTCAACACGCCGTGGGGCGCCTGCCCGACGTGCACGGGCCTCGGCTTCCGCCAGCTCGTCGACCCCGACCTCATCTGCCCCGATAAGACGAAGACGCTGCGCGAGGGCGCCATCCGCATCAGCGGGTGGAACCTCGACTCCTCTTCCGTCACGCAGATGTATCTCTCCGCGCTCTCCCGCCGCTACGGCTTTTCGATGGATACGCCCGTCGAAGAGCTCCCCCAAGAGGTCTACGATCTTTTGATGTATGGGAGCAAGGGGGAGGCGATCGAGCTCGAATACCACACCAAGACCTTCCACAACACCTATAAGAGCGTGTGGGAGGGCTTCGTCAACAACTTGCAGCGAAGATACAATCAGACGAGTTCGGAGGGCGTCAAGTGGGATATCGAGCGCTATATGCGCACTTCCGACTGCCCCGACTGCCGCGGAAAACGTTTGAAAAAAGAGGCGCTTGCCGTCACCGTGGGCGGGAAGAACATTGCAGAAGTGTGCGATCTCCCCGTGCGGGAGCTCATCACCTTTTGCGATAACTTGCAGCTCACGCCCACCCAGCACGCGATCGCCGACGTCGTCTTAAAAGAGATCAAAAGCCGCGTCAACTTCCTGCTCGGCGTGGGGCTCGACTATCTGACGCTGTCAAGAAGCGCCGCCACCCTTTCGGGCGGGGAGAGCCAGCGCATCCGTTTGGCGACGCAGATCGGCTCCGCGCTCTCGGGCGTGTTGTATATCCTCGACGAGCCGAGCATCGGGCTGCATCAGCGCGACAACGAAAAGCTTTTAAACTCTTTGAAGGGGCTGCGCGATCTCGGGAATACGCTCATCGTCGTCGAGCACGACGAAGATACCATCCGCGCCGCCGACTATATCGTGGACGTCGGCCCGGGCGCGGGTGTGCACGGGGGCGAGATCGTCGCCTGCGGCTCGCAGGAAGACATCATGGCAGAGCCCCGCTCTTTGACCGGAGACTTCCTCGCGGGCAGGCGCAGGATAGAGGTGCCCGCCGTCAGAAAGCAGCCGGACGGCAGATGGCTCTCGGTCAAGGACTGCCGCCAGAACAATTTGAAGGGCATCGAGGCGCGCATCCCCGTGGGGCTCATGACGGCGGTCACGGGTGTGAGCGGTTCGGGCAAGTCCTCGCTCGTCAATGAAATTATTCTGCCCATCCTCTCCAACCGCCTCGGCGGGGCGCGCCTTCCCTACGGGAAGTCGGGCGCGTACACGGGCATCGAATATTTCGATAAAGTCATCGCCATCGACCAGTCGCCCATCGGCCGCACACCGCGCTCCAATCCCGCAACATACACGGGCGTCTTCACCCCCATCCGCGAGCTGTTCGCGGCGACCCCCGACGCCAAGACGATGGGCTTCAAGGCTGGCAGATTTTCCTTCAACGTCGCGGGCGGGCGGTGCGAGAACTGCTCGGGCGACGGCATCATGAAGATCGAGATGCACTTTTTGCCCGACGTCTACGTCCCCTGCGAAGTGTGCGGCGGCAAGCGCTACAACCGCGAAACGCTCGAAGTGCGCTATAAGGGCAAGACCATTTCCGACGTCCTCGACATGACGGTGGAGGAAGCGTGCGAATTTTTCCGCCCCGTGCCCTCCATCTACAATAAAATTTCCACCCTTAACGAGGTGGGGCTCGGGTATATCAAGCTCGGGCAGAGCTCGACGACGCTCTCGGGCGGAGAGGCGCAGCGCGTGAAACTTGCGACGGAGCTTTCTAAGCGATCCACGGGCAAGACGATGTATATTTTGGACGAGCCGACGACGGGGCTTTCGAGCTACGACGTCGAAAAGCTCGTGCGCATTTTACTTCGCCTGCGCGACGGGGGGAACACCATCCTCGTCATCGAACACAATCTCGACGTCATCAAGGTCGCAGACTATCTTCTGGACCTCGGCCCCGAGGGGGGCGACGGCGGCGGCACGATCATTGCGGCGGGCTCGCCCGAGGAAGTCGCCGCGTGCGCAAACAGCTACACGGGGCAGTTCTTAAAGAAAATGTTGTAAGGCGCGCGCTTCCCGCAAGGGGGCTGCGCCGAAAAACGGGCGCCGCTGCGCCCGCAAAAATAAACTTTCGGAGGAAACGATATGCTGAACAAAACGATGCAGAAATTGGGCGAGGAGCGCTCCGTCATCCGCGAGATCTTTGAGTACGGCAACCGCCGCGCCGCCGAGATCGGGAGAGAACACGTCTTCGATTTCTCGCTCGGCAACCCCAGCGTGCCTTCACCCGCCTGCGTGCGCGAGGAGATCGACCGCCTGCTTGCCACCATGCCCGCCGAGGTGCTGCACGGCTATACGTCGGCGGCGGGCGCGCCCGATGTGAGGGATGCCGTCGCAGACTATATCAAAACGAGCTTCGGCGTGCCCATGACGGCGGATCTCGTGTATATGACGTGCGGGGCGGCGGCGTCGCTCACCATCACGATCAATGCCCTGTGCGAAGAGGGGGATGAGTTCATCGTGCTCACGCCCTACTTCCCCGAATACCGCGTCTTCATCGAGGTGGCGGGGGGCGTCTGCCGCGAAGTTCCAACGGACGCGCGCTTCCATATCGACCTTGCCGCCGTGGAGGAGGCCATCAACGAACATACGAAGGGCGTCCTCGTCAATTCGCCCAACAACCCCACGGGCGTCGTGTATGACGAAGAAGAGCTGAAAGCGCTCGGAAGGTTCCTCGAAGAGAAGAGTAAGGATAGGCCTATCTTCCTCATCGCCGACGAGCCCTACCGCGAGCTCACCTACGGCAAGCAGGTGCCCTATCCCATGAATGTGTATCAAAACACCATCCTCTGCTATTCCTTCTCGAAGTCGCTCTCGCTTGCGGGCGAGCGCATCGGCTATATCGCCGTCAGCCCTTCGTGCGTGGGCGCGAAAGAGGTGTTTGCCGCCGTGTGCGGCGCGGGCAGGAGCCTCGGCTTCGTCTGCGCGCCCGCTCTTTTTCAGCGCGTGTGCGCAAAGTGCCTGGGCAAGAGCAGCGATATCGAGGAGTACCGCAAAAACCGCGATCTTCTCCATGACGCGCTCCGAAAGGACGGTTTCGAGTGCGTGGAGCCCGACGGGGCGTTCTATCTCTTCGTGAAGTCGCCCGAGCCGGACGCCAAGGCGTTTGCCGAGCGGGCGAAGAAGTACGAATTGCTGCTCGTGCCTTCCGACAGCTTCGGCGTTCCGGGCTATGTGCGCGTTTCCTACTGCGTTGCAAGGAGCACGATCGAGCACAGCCTTCCCGCCTTCGAACAGCTCGCAAAGGAATATTTCGGCTGATATGTGTTGCGGCGCGGCTCGCCCGTTCGGGCGAGCCGCGCCGCGCTTATGCGTTTTTGTGTCTGCTGCGCGTTCGGGCGGGCTCAACCCGTAGTTGAGTTCGCGTGATTCAAGCACTGCTCGATTGTTTTTTGCCCTGCCGTGTGGTATCATTCGGGTGCAGAGGGGCGGAAAGCCTCTCGAAAAAGGAGAAACAGCATGCAGGAACGCAGCATCACGGGGCCTCGGCGCCCGCAGGAAGAGACGAAAAAACTTGCCGAAGAGCTCGGCGTCGACGTGCACGAGGTCGGGAAATGGCAGAGCGGCAACGCTGTCTGGCAGGCGGTACTCGGAAAGGGAGAGGAGGAACATCATGTTTGATACGGTCAAAGTGGGGAGGATCATCTCCCAAAAGCGAAAAGAGCACAACATGACGCAGATGCAGCTCGCGGACGCCCTCGGCATCAGCTTTCAGGCGGTGAGCAATTGGGAGCGCGGCAATTCCATGCCCGATATCTCCAAGCTGCCCGAGCTTGCGGAACTCTTCGGCTGCTCCATCGAAGAGCTCCTGGGCGGCGGCGCCCCTGCGGGCAATGTCGAAAAGCTCGCAAAGGGCGAAGGGCAGGGGCTCTCGCTGGGAGAGATCGCGGAAGTCGCGCCCGTCCTCACGCCCGAAG
>DXAJ01000058.1 GCA_019117085.1 Candidatus Gallimonas gallistercoris | reverse complement strand
TTTGCAAGGCGGCGAAGGAGAAGGAAGGGCGCGCGCTCCGCCTTGGGGAAGGCGGTGCGGTAGAGTTTTCTGATCGCGCCCTTATTCGGCGCGTCGTGATAGGGAATGAATGTGATCGCTTGGTTGGTCATACTGTGTTTGATTTGGTCGGGGATGACTCCCTCAGGCTCGCTACGCTCGACAGCTTCTCGCACGGTAGAGCCCGCGCTCTCGTCGCCGCAAAGCCAGCATGTCCGCCGCTGCGTTCCTCGCGGCTTGACCGCTCGGCTTGCGTCTCCTCTTCCCACGCATCTGCTTCGCATCTGCGCGGGAGCCCTATATCGGCGCGAACAATGGGGCATTCCCAAGCTCGCAAATGGCAAAAAGCCCACCGGGCTCTTTGCAAGAAAGCATTTGTTCACACTCAATTCGCGCCATACTTGGCGCTTAAAACTCGCGGAAAGATTTTTGCGAAAACAATCCCGCGAGGAGGGTTGCCCTCCGCTGCGGGACTCAATTTGCGCCATACTTGGCGCTTACTGTCATTCGAATGACAGATGCGTTCGTGGGCAATTAAGCAATTTAGATGCCTAACCCTCACCCCTCACGGCATTTGTTTTGCGAAGCAAAAGAAATGCGTGAACTCCTTTAGTCTGCCTTAAAAGGCAGAAGGGATGCAACGCGGGCGCGCTTGATGGCGACGGCGAGCTCTCTCTGGTGCTTTGCGCAGGTGCCGGTCATGCGGCGGGGCAGAATTTTGCCACCCTCAGCAATGAACTTGCGCAGCTTTGCGACATCCTTATAGTCGATCTTAGCTGCCTTCTCCTGGCAGAAAATGCAGACCTTGCGGCTCTGCTTCTTGAAGTTTCTCTTAGCGGGGCGCTCTCTCGTCTCTCTGGGCTCGCGCGCCTCACGGGCGGGCTGCTGTTCCTGAGCGGGAGCTGCTGCTTCCACAGGGGCGGGCGCTGCGGTCTCTTCCACAACGGTCTCTGCGGTCTCGATCACGTTCTCTTCCATGATGTCTCCTTAAATAATATGTCCTTCTCAGAAGGGGATGTCTCCGTCGTCGTCGAACGACTGGAGGGTGGGCTTTTTGCGGGCGGGTGCGCTCTCTCTTGCGGGCGCGGGGGAGTCGTAGAAGTCATCTCCCTGGTTGGAGGCGCTTCTCGGCGTCAAGAACTCCACGTCCTGCGCGATGACGTCTACCGCCGTGCGCTTGATGCCCTGGTTGTCTTCGTAGGTGCGCATCTGGATGCTGCCCGACACGGCGACTTTGTTTCCCTTTTTGGCGTAGCGGCCGACGGTGTCGGCAAGGCCGCGCCATGCAGTCACATTGAAAAAGTCGGTCTGTCTCTCACCGTCGGAGGAGGTATACGACCTGTTCACCGCGATGCTGAAATGGCAGACGCTCACACCGCCCGAAGTTTCGCTCACTTCGGGGTCGCGCGTCAGGTTTCCGATCAAAAACACCTTGTTCATGGGCTTTCCTCTTGCTTAGTCGATCTTCGTGATCATGCGGCGGAGAACGTCGCCCGAAATGCCCGCAACGCGGTCAAGCTCGGCAACGACTCTTCCTTCCGCAGTGAACGTCATGAGGGCATGGAACGCATCCGTCTTGAAGCGGATGGGATAAGCGGTCTTCTTCACGCCCCACTTATCGACGGACTCGACGGCGCCGCCGTCATTCGTAACGATGTCGGCATACTTTTTGAGTTCTGCCTCTCTCGCCTCATCCGTCATCTCACTGTTGAGAAGAATGAGCATCTCGTACTTGTGCATCTTTTTCACCTCCCGGTCTTTACGGCGCACTTTTGCTGTGCGCAAGGTTTTCAATGGGTCTATTTTACACGATTGTTTGTATGAAGTCAAATGTTTTACGGCGCATTTTCGCCGAAATTTCCCCCGAAATTTACGCGGTGCGCCCTCATTTGCGCACGATGACGTATCTTCCTTTCCCGTTGAGTTCGTATTCCTTCACGCCGTCCAGCCGCAGGATGTCTCCTTCCGAGAAGGGGTATTCCCCGCGCGCCCATTTGACGTGCCCCTTTCCTTCGAGCACGCGCACATAATCGCAGCCTTCGGTAAAGAGTTTGTATCTTCCGCCGCTCGTGATGAGCAGCATGTCGTCGAGCGCTCTGAGCTCGCTCCCCTGTACTTTGACGGGCGGGGGGAAGATGCTCTCGTCAAAGAGAAGCGAGATGTCTTGGGGCAGCGTTTCCTGCGTGAGTTTTTCGATCTTCATGCCTGTCCTCCTTGGTCGTTGTCACGGGTTTGGTTCCCGTCCGAAATTTGGAAGCGGTCGAGCTGCCGCCCGATGACATCGGTGCGCTTGGCAGCGCTTTCCACGCTGTCCTGCGCTTCCTGCAGCTTGCGTTTTGCTTTGTCGAGCCCCTCTGCAAAGCGGGCAAATTCCATGCGGAACTGCTCGAGGGTGCGCACGAGCTCGCCCGAACGCTTTTCGATGGCGGCGGTGCGGAAGCCCGTTTGAAGGAGCGACAAGAGCGCCGCAAAGTTGGAAGGGCCGCTCAAAATGATGCGCCGCTTGTGCAAAAAGTCTGCAAGCCCCGCCATTTTCAAAATTTCCGCATACAGCGCTTCGGAAGGGAGATAGAGGACGGCAAAGTCCGTCGTCGCGGGGGGCAGGATGTATTTTTTGGCGATGCTCTCCGCCTGGACGCGCACGGCGCGTTCGAGATTCTTTCTGGCGAGCTCGGTGCCAGCCCAGTCTCCCTTTTCCGAACTCTCGCACAGTCTTTCGTACTCTTCGACGGGGAACTTGCTGTCGACGGGGAGCAGGGTATCGCCGCTCACGGAAGGCAGGCGGATGGCAAAGTCGACGAGGGTATTGCCCAAAGGGTCGAGCTTGCAGCTGCGCACATATTGGTCGGGGGCGAGCATCTGTTCGAGGAGAGCGTTGAGCTGCGTTTCCCCCCAGGTGCCGCGCAGTTTGACGTTGGTGAAGACGCGGCGGATATCCGAAACGCTCTCGGAGAGCGCCTGCATCTCGCCCACGCTCTTGTGCATCTTTTCGAGACGGTCGGAAATGCGCGCGTAGCTTTCCGAAAGCTTGCCGTCCGAAGAAGTGAGTTTGTCGTCCACCGTGCGGCGGATGACTTCGAGATTGTGCGCGTTGACGTCGGCGATGTACTTGATGTCCTCCGCGAGGCGCGTTTCGATGTTGTTGAGGCGCATTTCGGTGGTGCGGCTCAAATTATCGGTGGCGCGGGCGCTGTAATCGGCATATTGAAGCGCCTTGTCCGTCTTTTCTTCCAGCCGTTTGAGGGCGCCGTCGCCTCCCTTTGCGGGTCGGGCAAGAAGGATGATGAGAAGCAGAAGGCAAAGCGCTCCCACGCCGATGGCGATGTAGAGCAAAATATCGTTTAGTCCGGGCATAGATTCTCCTTTTCAAGGTATTTTCGGGCAAGTTTTGCAAGGCGCTTCAAAAGGGCGGCTCTTTCGTTCTTCGCCGTGCCCAAGGCGCAGTCAAAGAGCAGCAGATGAAGGACGTTCCCCACTTCGTGCGGGGGGATGCCCGCATGGAGAGCGTCCTTCCCCGTGACGGCAAGTTCCGCAAGGGTGAGGGGCGCGCCCTCTTGTTTCATCTTTTGTAAGATCTCTTCCCACTTGACGACGGTGGGGGCGGGGGAGAGGTCGTCGCGGCAGGCGGAAAAATCCGCCTGTTTGAGCGCAAACAGCTTTTTAAGAAGGGGATAGTGCACGATCAGCTCCCGCCGCACCTTGCTCTCGCGCATGTTAAGGTCAAAGTCGCGCATATGCAGCAGGATGAGCGTTTTCGTCTCCTCGGTGAGCTTTTTGGGCGCTTTCCAGCGGGAAAGCATCTCCCCCGCAATGCGCGCGCCCTCTTCGGGGTGGGCGTGGAAGTTGCCGTCGCGGTAAAAGCAGTAGGGCTTGCCCACGTCGTGCAGAAGGGCGGCAAAGCGGATGCCGGGCGGGGCATAGCGCACGCAGCGGAGGGAATGTTCCAGAACGTCGTACTTGTGGAAGTCCTTCCTCTGATCGAGCCCGTCGCCCAAGGCAAGCTCGGGGGCGATCTCTTGGAGGACGCCCGTTTCGCGGAGAAGGCAGAGCCCGCGGTAGGGCCCGTCCTCTCCGCCCGCCTTTTCGTCGGAAGAAAGGATGCGGGAAAGCTCTTGGAAGATGCGTTCGGGCACGATGTCGCGGATGAGCATATGATTGGCTCTCGCCCCTTCAAGGCACTCTTCGTCGGGGGAAAAGCCCGTCTCGGCGGCGATGCGCGCAAGGCGCATGAGCCGAAGCCCGTCCTCGCCGAATACCTTCTTCGCGGGCGCGACGGTGCGCAGGATGCGCTTGTTGATATCGGGGATGCCGCCCAAAGGGTCGATAAATTCGCCCTTTTGGATGTCGTAATAGACGGCGTCGGCGCAGAAATCGCGGCGCACGGCGTCCTTTTTGATGTCGCGCGTGAACTCCGTCTCCGCGGGGGCGTGCATTCCGCGCACATAGGTGTCGCTCCGAAAGCGCGTGAACTCATATTCCGCGCCCTCGCCGTCCTTCAATTTGACGGTCCCCGTCGCGGGATAGACGGCGCGCACTTCAAACCCGCTCTGTTTCGCGGCGGAGAGGAACTCATTTTCCGCCATGGGGGAAGCAAGATCCCAGTCGGGGGCGGGGGAGAGGGTGCCCGCAAGATAGTCGCGCACGCTCCCGCCCACGAGATAGAGGGGTTCGGGGCAGTGTTCGGCGAGCGAAATGAGGCTTTTTGTCAGTTTTTCGCGCAAGCGGCGTCCTCCCTAAAAATTTCTCGGAAATGATTATACCATTTTCCGAAAAAAATTGCAATTCTTGCCGCCATCGTGTATAATAAACGCGTGAAAGAATTTCCCGCAGGCGGCGGGAAGGATACAAAAGGGGAAAATCATGCTCGATCTTATCATCAAACCGCAGAACAAGAAGGGGCGGCAGACCTTGAATCGGGTGGAAAAGCGGCTTGTCTCGGAGGGCATCCCTTACGAGGTGCACTTCACCGAGGGCAAGGGGGATGCGCAGCGCATCGCCCGCGAGCTCACGGGAAGGGGCAGGTGCGAGCTTGTCGTCATCGGCGGCGACGGCTCCTTGAACGACGTTTTGATGGGCATGTGCGATCTCTCCCTTTGCCGTCTGGGGCTCATCCCCGCGGGCACGGGCAACGATTTTTCCGTCAGCGCGGGCATCCCTTCGGGCGAGGCGGCGCTCGAGCTCATCTTAAAGGGCGAGCCCAAGCCCACCGATTACATCGACTTTTCTGACGGGCGGCGCAGCCTCAACATCGCGGGCATGGGCATCGACGTCGATATCCTCCTCCGCTGCGAGCGGATGAAGGGCTTCCACGATAAAAGCAAGTACTTTTTCAGCCTGCTCGCCTCCCTCATGAAGTACGACGGCATGCGGCTGAGCGTCCGTTCGGGGGAAGAAGTCATCGAAAAGAAGGTGCTCATCGCGGCGCTGTGTAACGGGAAGCAGTTCGGCGGGGGTATCCCCATGTGCCCCGCGGCGGACATCGGGGACGGGCTTTTGAATGTGGTCGTCGTCGACTGCCCCAAGCGTTCCAAGATCCCGGGGGCGCTTTTGAAGCTCATGCAGGGCAAAGTGCTCTCGCTGCCCTTCGCGCGACACTTCACCTGCGAGGAAGTGTCCGTCATCCCCGCATCTCCCGCTGTTGCCCAGTACGACGGCGAACTCTATCAGACCGCGGCAATGGAGGCAACGCTCAAAAAGGGCGGCGTCCTCATGTACCGCGCTTGAAAAGGACATGAATTTATATAAAGAAATTTTGAACAACATCCCTGCGGCGGTCATCGTCGTGGATGAAAATCTGCGGGTGCGCTATTCCAACCGCGCCTTCCGCACCTTCTTTCCCGCCTCTTCGGGGAAGGGGAGCTTGAAGGACGTTATCCGCTGCGGCGAAGCGGCGCCCTGCGGCAGGGGGGAGGCGTGCGCTTTCTGCCCCTTGCGCAATCTCTTTTTGGACGCCGAAAAGAACGGCGGGCTCGCCTTCCGCAAGCTCATGCTGCGCACGGGGGAGGGGACGACGCACCTTTCTTTCAAAGTGCAGCCGCTCGGGGGGCTGTATCTCGGCGTCGTCGACAACGCCTATGAAGCGGAGATCGCCCGCGAGATGCACTCCGCGCAGGACATCCAGCAGCGCCTCCTGCCGCCCGGCAAGGGGGGGAGCGTCCCTTATTCCTTCCTCTATCTTCCCTGCCGCGAGATCGGCGGCGACCTTCCCGACGTGTACGAGGCGGAAGGGGAGACGATGGGGCTACTTGCCGACGTCTCGGGCAAGGGCATTTCGGCCGGGATGCTCTCCGCCTTCGTCAAGGCGGGGTGGGATCGGTCGGAACCCTCTCCCGCGCGTGCCATCACGGGGCTCAACGTGAAATTCCAGGAGCTCAACCTCGACGAACGCTCCTATGTGACGGTCGCCGCCGTGCGCATCGGGCGCAAAGAGGGGGTCATCACCTACTGCGCGGCGGGGCATAACGCGCCCATTTTGATGAAGCGGAAGGACGGCATCGACGAAGTGGAGATGAACGCGCCCCCCATATCGACTTGGATTCCCGAATTTTCCTACCATGACAGTACGATCGGCTACGAAAAGGGGGATATTTTGGTGCTCCTCACGGACGGCGTCACCGAAAGCCGCAACGAGGCGGGCGAACAGTTCTCTTTGGAGCGCGTCGAGGCGGTGCTCTCCCGCTCGCACGACGCGGCGCACTTCATCGAACAGCTCAAAGGCGCCCTCACCGAGTTTTGCGGCACCTTCGACGACGACATCACCGCCATGGCGTTCGACCTTTGACCTATGAAAAAGAGCATCCCGCGGGATGCTCTTTTTGAATTAAAATGGTTTGTTATGCTTTCGCGAAGATCATGTGCTTGAAGAGCAGACACCAGATAACGTCCACCCAGCCGATCGCAAGGCCGAAGAAGGTGACGAGGATCGCAAAGATGAGGGTCAGAATGCTCTTGGTCTTGAGGAAAGCCGACCATCTGACGAGGATCTCAACGACCCAGTTGACGATGGGGATGAGAAGCAGGATGATCTGCACGAGTCTGCTCTGTTTGTTGAACCATGTTGCCATAATATCCGTCTCCTTGATTTGAGATTTGCCGCACAGTATCCTATGCGGCGACCCTAACGATATTTTACCCGTTTTACGCCCGTTTGTCAAGAGGGAAGGGGAAAAAAGAGGAAACGATTGTCAAGAATTTCACAAAAATGGCGCTGCCGCCGATTCACAGTGCGGCGCGCTTGAACTCTTTTCCTGTCTCCACGTCCTTCCAGACGAGTAAGCCGTCTTCGAGAACGAGATAGGAATGAGGAGAATTTTCTTTGGGGATGGAGACCGAGCCGCAGTTGACATAGGTGCAGTCTTCGCTCTCTTCGAAGGCGGGCACATGGAAGTGACCGTTGAAGAGGACGTCGCCCTTTTTGAGGTGCTTGGGCGTCTTGTGGCCGTGCGTTAAAAAGAGGCGGCGGCCCGCATAGGGGAGGACGCAGTACTCCGCGCCGATGGGGAATTCAAGCACCAGCTCGTCCACCTCGCTGTCGCAGTTGCCGCGCACACAGACGAGGTCTTCCTTCATCGAATTGAGGATCTCCGCCGTCTCAAGGGTGGAATATTCTCGGGGCAGGGCGTTGCGCGCGCCGTGGTACAGCAGATCGCCGAGGAGGATGAGAAGATCCGCCTTCTCCTCTTTACAGCGCTCTTTTAAAAGGCGGCAGTAGTATGCCGAGCCGTGGATATCCGATGCGATCAGGTATTTCATGAGATAGCCTCCGTCTTTTTGATGATCTCTTTGAGTTTTGTGAGCACCCCGCCTTCGTCATTGGAGGGGATATAATTGCGGAACATGCGCTTCAAGGGGGGGTAGGCGTTTTCGGGCACATAGGGATGCCCGCATTCGAGCAGCATCTCGTAGTCGTTCATGTGGTCGCCGAAGGCGAGGCATTCGTCCTTCCTGAAGCCGAATTTTTCTTGGATGAAGCGGACGGCGCGGCCCTTATTGGCGGTCGTCGCCGAAATATCGCACCAGTCGAAGCCCGAGATGATGGTGCGGAGCTTGGGGAGCTTTTGCGGCAGCACTTTGATGCAGTGTTCGGCGGCGGCGATCGCGTCGTAGACGGCGATCTTGCACACGGGCTCTTTGCCGATCACGGCGTCCAAATTTTCCACCTTCTTGCAGTTGGTGTAGGAGAGCATCGCATAGCGGAAAAAGGGCATCTCGTTGTTTTCGATGTAGGCATAGTCCGCGCCGCAGAGCATGGGGTAAAGGTCGGGGAGCGCTCTTATTTCATCGAGGGCGTCTTTCAAGCAGTCGTCGGCGATGGGGTCGAGAAAGAGCGTTTCGCCGCGGTACTTGACGAGCGCGCCGTTCTCACACAAAAAGAGCACTTTGTCCTTGACGGGGGCAAAGAGCTTTTCGAGGTTGGCGTATTGCCGTCCGCTCGCGGGGGCGAAGAGGATGCCGCGCGCATGCAGTTGTTCGATGAGCCCGAAAATTTCCTCGGGCAGCCGTTTTTTTTCGTCGAGCAGCGTGCCGTCGAGGTCGGAAGCGATAAATTTTACCATAAGAGCCGTAGTTCGTTGCGCAAATGCTGCGCAAAAGAGGACCGCCCGCGTAAGAGGCGGCCCGTTTCAGACAAGGGAGAGGATGTTGATCTCGTCCACGGGGATGCTTGCCATGGAGAGGAACTCTTTGAACAGCGCTTCCGCGCCGTCCGCGCCGCGCACGTTCTTGCGGTAGACGCTAAGGTCGATGGCGCCGTTGGCGACGAGGTTGATGGCGGCGGGGATGTGCTCCGTGCCCACCGAAACGCCCGAAAGGGTGAGGCGCTTTTTCAAGATGGCGTTGAGGTCGATGGGGAGGGGATGATCGATCTGCCCGCAGAATGCGACGCTGCGGCCGGGCTTCGTGACGGAGACCGCCGTCTTGCAGTGCGTCTCCATGTTGCCCGTCATGATGCACACGGCGTTGTCGGTGAGCCGCCCGCCCGTGATGACGCCCACCTTTTCAAGGAGCGTTTCGTCTTCGGGGGCGGTATAGTAGATGCCGCAGCTCTTTGCAAATTCGATGCGCTTTGCGTCGTTGTCGATGAGGATGGGGGAGATCTGACGGTAGATGAGAAGGGGACAGATGAAGATGCCGAGCATGCTCCCTCCGATGACGGCGACATGTTCGCCGCGATGAAGACCGAGTTTTTCGACGGCGGCGTTCGCAAGGGCGATGTGCTGGATAAGGAGCGCCTTTTCGTCGCTCACCGATTCGGGGAGCAGGCTGAGTTCGTCTTCCGTCACATAGATGAAGTCGCGCAAGAACCCGTCCGCCGTGTAACCGCGCAGAAGGATGTCGTCTTCGGTATAATCGCGCTTTTCCACGCCGTCCGTCGGAGCGGGGAAGGCGGTATGCACGAGCACGCGCGCTCCTTTGGGGAAGTGCGTGCTGCCCTCATCGGCGATGAGCCCCACGGCGAACCGCCCGGGGATGCGAGGGTATCTCACTTTTTTCGCGCCGCTGAAAAGGAGGGCGTCGCTGCGGTTGACGAATACCTTGGTGATGCGGATCTTGCGCTTGCCTTCTTCGGGCACGGGCTCGACCGCTTCCTTCTGCATGGTATTCGCAGCCGTCAGTTTCCAAACGTTCATCATAGGCTCCCGTTGAACAATTTCTGCCTTATTTTTTCACTTTATACCGCCATTATACCGCAAGCGAACATAATTTGCAACTGTTTTGCACGAAAAAAGGGGAAGATGAAAATTGCGCGAACAGGGCGTCCGAATTTGCGTTTGAGCCCGAAAAACAGTTGACTCAAAGCGGCAAAGCGTATATAATAGGCTGGTAAATAACCGAAAGTGCGGCGCAAAACAGTCGTCCGCATAGCGGCGAAAAAGGAGAGTGAACGGACAATGAAGAGCGGCATTCATCCCAAATATCATGAAGTGACCGTGGTCTGCGCCTGCGGCGAGACGTTCAAGACGGGCTCGACCAAAGACGGCGACGTGATGAAGGTGGATATCTGCAGCAAGTGCCACCCCTTCTTCACGGGCAGGCAGAAGCTTGTAGATACCGGCGGACGGGTCGATAAGTTCAAGAAAAGATACGGCATCTGATCGCCCGATCGCCCGCAGCCTCTTAAAAAGAGGCTGTTTTGCTAAACGGGAAGTTCCCGCTGCTGCTGCGGGCTTGCGGTGAGGCTATGCAGAAAAAGACCAATTACACCTACATCGGCGGCCAGGCGGTCATCCAGGGCGTCATGATGCGCGGCAAGCGCGGCATGGCGACGGTCGTCCGCAACGACAAAGGCGAGCTGTGCATGGAGGCGAAGCGCATCACCCCTCCCGAAGAGAGGAAGAAGTGGACGCGCGTCGTCTTTTTGCGCGGCGTCGTCAATTTTTTCGTGTCCTTCGTCGACGGCATGCAGGCGCTTTTGCGCAGTTCCGAAGTCGCCATCACCGACGATGAGGAAGCGCCTCCCAAGATCAACAAGTGGGTGGCGGAAAAGTGGAAGGTGAGCGCTTCGAGCATCCTGACCTTCATCTCCATGCTCATCGGCGTCGCCATCGCCCTCGGTCTCTTTTTGTTCCTCCCCATGTATTTCACAGAGCTCATCGCCTCTGTCTCGAACGGCGCCGTTGCCGACGTAAGAGGGCTTGCGGGGCTTTACTATAACCTCATCGAGGGCGGGTTCCGCTTCGTCATCTTTGTCGCGTACATCCTCTTCACGCTGCTTTTCAAGTCGCTGAGGGAGACGTACCGCTATCACGGGGCGGAACATAAGACCATCAACTGCTACGAAACGGGCATGCCCCTCACGGTGGAGAACGTGAAGAAGTGCTCGCGCATGCACGACCGCTGCGGCACGACGTTCATCTTCTTCGTGCTCATCGTCTCTATCCTGCTCTTTGCCTTCGTGAGCTGGGCGATCGGCGGGATCGACACGGGTTCTTCCGCGCTCGACTTCTTTTTGAGCTTTCTCATCAAGCTCGTCCTCCTTCCCGTCATCGCGGGCGTTTCCTACGAAATTTTGAAGCTGCTCGCAAAGATGCAGTCGCCCCTCGTCCTTCCCTTGAAGGCGCCCGGCTATCTCCTTCAAAAACTTACCACCAAGGAGCCCGACGACGGCATGATAGAATGCGCCGTTCTGGCGTTTGAAAAGGTGCTCGATATGGACGCGGATCCCGATTCCCCCGAAAAGATCTTTATCACCGAAACCAAACTTTCCCGCCTCAAAGAGATGATGACGGACGTCTTCGAAAAGCACGGCATCGACTCTTCGGACGCCGAGTGGATCTTGAGCCTCACGCTGAACGTCCCGCGGAGCGGGCTTTCCGAGGAGCGCATCGTCACGCGCGCCGAGTGCGAGAAGATCGTTTCTCTCTTCGAAGAGCGTTTGACGGGCAGGCCGCTTTGGTACATCATCGGCAACACCGAATTTTACGGCTATCCCATCGAAGTCGACGAGCGCGTGCTCATCCCCCGTCCCGAAACGGAAATTTTGGTGCAGCAGGCCATCGCCGCCGTGCAGGAGGGCAATTCGGTGCTCGATCTTTGCACGGGCAGCGGCGCCATTGCCGTCGCCATCGCCTGCGAAGCCGCCAAAGATAAGAACATCTCCGTCGTCGCCGCCGACATTTCGGAAGGCGCCCTCGAAGTCGCGCGCAACAACGTGCGCCGCAACAAAGCCAACGTCGTGGTCGTCAAGAGCGACCTGTTTGAAAATATCCAAGGAAAATTCAACATCATCACCGCCAACCCGCCCTATGTGCGGAGCGGGGAGATCGCCTATCTTCAACACGAAGTGCGCGACTTCGAACCCCGCCTTGCGCTCGACGGCGGCACGGACGGCCTCGATTTTTACCGCCGCATCGCAGCGGACGTGCGCGAACACATCGCCCGCGGCGGCATGCTCATCTTGGAGTGCGGCGAAGATCAGGCGCAGGACGTTTTGAAGATCTTCTCCGACTGCGACTATGCGATGGTCGTCAAAGACCTCGCAGGCAAGGAACGCATCGTCAAGATCGTATATTGAGCGCTTTTTTTGAGCGCGGCAGAGCATGAGCAAAGTCAAAGACATCGCGGCGCGGTACGAAACGCTGGGGGAACTCCTATTCTCCCCCGAGACCGCCGCCGATCCCGCCCGCTGGGCGGCATATTCCAAGGAGCGGGCCTCCCTCGAAGAGATCGCGCTCCAATATTACGCGTGCGAACGCACGAAAGAGGAGATGGACGCCGCCTTCTCGGAAGCGGAAAAAGAGACGGGCGAAATGAAGGAGCTGCTGCTCGAAGAGGGGTACGCTCTCAAAGAGAAGCTTGCTTCCCTCGAAAACGAGCTCAAAGTCCTGCTCCTTCCCAATGACGAGAAGGACGACATGGGCTGCACCCTCGAGATCCGCGCGGGCGCGGGTGGCGAGGAAGCGGCGCTCTTTGCCTATGAGCTCTACCGCATGTATCAGGGGTACTGCGAAAAGCACCGCTTCCGCTTCGAACCCGTCGATCTCAACGAGACGGAGCTCGGCGGCATGAAGGAAGCCATCGTCAACATCAGCGGCAAGGGCGCCTACGGGCGCTTGAAATACGAGAGCGGCGTGCACCGCGTGCAGCGCGTGCCCGAAACGGAATCGCAGGGGCGCATCCATACGTCGACGGTCACGGTCGCCGTCCTTCCCGAGGCGGAGGAACTCGAAGTGACGCTTGACGAAAAGGACGTGCGCATCGACTTGTATCGCTCCTCGGGCGCGGGCGGGCAGAAGGTCAACAAGACGGAGACCGCCATCCGCCTCACCCACTTTCCGACGGGCATCGTCGTCACCTGCCAGGACGAGCGCAGCCAGCTGAAAAACCGCGAAAAGGCGTTCCGCGTGCTGCGCGCCCGCCTCTACGATTACTACAACGGCAGACGGGAGGGCGAGGAAGCCGCAAACCGCAGGAGCCTCGTCGGCACGGGGGACAGGAGCGAACGCATCCGTACCTACAATTTCCCGCAGAGCCGCATCACCGATCACAGGATCGGGCTCAGCCTGCATTCGATGGAAAACTTCCTCGCGGGCGACCTCGACGAGATGCTCGACGCTTTGGCGCGGGCGGACCGGGAGGCGCGCCTTGCGGCAGGCGAATGAGAGAGCCAAACAATTTTTCCCAAAGAGGTATATGATATGGAAAGACTTGCAAAGAGGATCCGCACCATCTCGCCCTCGCTGACGCTTGCGATCAGCGCGAAGGCAAAGGCGATGAAGGCGGCGGGCGAAGACGTCGTCAACTTCGGCGTGGGGGAGCCCGACTTCAACACGCCCGAGCACATCATCAAGGCCGCGGAAGACGCTCTCGAGCGCGGCTGCACCAAGTACACGCCCGCAGCGGGCCTTCCCGAACTGCGCCGCGCCATCTGCGATAAGTTCGCGCGCGACAACGGCCTCGAATACGAGCCTTCGCAGATCATCGTCTCCAACGGCGCCAAGCACTCCATCTTCAACGTGTGCTTCGCGCTCCTCGACCCGGGCGACGAGGTCATAATCCCCGCGCCCTATTGGCTCACCTATCCCGAAGTCGTCAAAGTGTGCGGCGGCGTTCCCGTCATCGTCGAAGCGAGCAAGAAGAACCACTTTAAGATCACGCCCGAAGAGCTGAAAAGCGCCATCACGCCCAAGACCAAGCTCTTCATCTTTAATTCGCCCTGCAATCCCACGGGCGCCGTCTATACGGAAGCGGAAGTGCGCGCGCTTGCCGCCGTCTGCGAAGAGGCGGGCATCTTCGTCCTTTCCGACGAAATTTACGAAAAGCTCGTCTACGGGGAAGAGAAGCCCTTCTCGATGGCAGCCGTCTCCCCCAAGATGAAGGAGCAGACCATCACCGTCAACGGCGTTTCCAAGACGTACGCGATGACGGGCTGGCGCATCGGCTATCTCGCCGCGCCCCTCGACATCGCCAAGGCGATCTCTTCCTTCCAAAGCCACGCGACGAGCAACCCCAACTCCATCGCCCAGTACGCGACGATCAAGGCGCTCAATTCGCCCGAGGCTTCCGTCGAGGAGATGGTCGCCCGCTTTGCGCGCCGCCGTCTTGCGCTCATCGAACGCGTTTCCGAGATGAAGGACGTCTACTGCATCATCCCCGAAGGGGCGTTCTATGCGATGCTCGTCGTGAGCTCCGCCTACGGCAAGAGCTTCGGCGCGCATAAGATCACCGACTCCGTCTCCTTCTCCGACGTGCTGCTCGACGCCGCGAAAGTGGCGGTCGTTCCCGGCAAGGCGTTCGGCGCGGACGACTGCGTGCGCCTTTCCTATTCGCTCTCCATGAAGGATATGTTGGAGGGTTTGGAGCGCATCGACGCCTTTGTGCAGAGCCTTCGGTGAGAAAAGTAAAAAATTTACCGCTTTTTTTCGGGAAACCCCTTGAAAAATGCGTCAAAACTTGATAGAATAGAAGCATAATAAACGCGCCGCGAGGCGCATAGGAGGATAACATGATCAAAATCATTTGCGGCCCCAAGGGAAGCGGGAAGACAAAGCGCATCATCGACGCGGCGAACGGCGCGGTCGATACAGCCAAGGGCCACTTGATTTTCATTACCGACACCAAGCGGTATATGTACGATCTCAGGCGCGAAGTGCGCTTCATCGACGTTTCCGATTACTCCGTCGCCGGGGAAGACGCGCTGTGCGGCTTCATCAAGGGCGTCATCGCAGGCAGCTACGATAACGAATTCGTCTATGTCGACGGCGTGGCGCGCATCGCGGGCAAGGCCATCAAGGATATGGCGCAGCTCTTCTACATGCTCGAGAAAGTCGCTCAGATGCGCTCTCTCACCATCTACATCACCTGCAGCTGCGCGGAAGAGGAACTTCCTGAATTCGCGAAGAAGTACCTGTAAGGCAGGGCGCGGGGCATCCGCCCCGAACATTTCAAAAGAACACTTTCCCGTTACGTCCCTTTTTCATAAGGGGCGTTTTCGGGCGTTTCAGAGGGCGCACCGCCCTTGAAGGAGGCGACAATGTATTTTATCAGCACACGGGGCAGCGAGCGCGTCACGGGCGCCGAGGCCGTCGTGCAGGGGCTCGCGAAGGACGGCGGGCTGTTCGTTCCCGAAAAATTCCCCACCGTTTCGGCGGAGGAGATGGAGCGCATGCTCGCGATGGACTATCCCGAGCGCGCCGCCCTCGTCCTTTCCAAGTATTTCGACGAATACGATAAGGACGAGCTGCTGTCCGCGCTCAAAACGGCGTACGCCCAGTTCGACGACGGCGACGCCGCTCCCCTCGTCAAGGTGGAGAACGGCATGTTCATGCTCGAACTCTATCACGGCCCCACCTGCGCCTTCAAGGATATGGCGCTCACCGTGCTTCCTTATCTGTTAAGGAAGGGGTGCGATCTTTTGGGCATCAAAGAGACCATCCTCATCCTCGTCGCGACGAGCGGCGATACGGGCAAGGCGGCGCTCGAAGGCTTCCGCGACAGAGAGGGCGTCAAGATCATGGTCGTCTATCCCGACGACGGCGTCTCCAAGATGCAGAAGCTGCAAATGTGCACGCAGGACGGGGAGAACGTCAACGTCGTGGCGGTCAAGGGCAACTTCGACGACTGCCAGACGACGGTCAAGCGCATCTTCCACTCCGAGGAGTGCAAGGAAGAGCTGAAAAAGCGGGGCATCCGCCTCTCGTCCGCCAATTCCATCAACTTCGGAAGGCTGGCGCCGCAGATCGCCTACTATTTCTCCGCCTATCTCGATCTCGTCTCCTCCGAGCAGATCAAGATGGGGGACAAGGTGGATTTCACCGTGCCCACGGGCAACTTCGGCAACATCCTCGCGGCATACTATGCCAAGCAGATGGGGCTTCCCGTCGGCAAGCTCGTGTGCGCTTCCAACCGCAACAACGTCCTCACCGACTTCATCCAGCGCGGCGTGTACGACAGCAAGCGCCCCTTCTTCAAGACGATGTCCCCCTCGATGGATATCCTCATCTCGTCCAATCTCGAACGCCTTCTTTACGAGATCTCGGGAAGAGACGCCGCCCTTACCGCGGAGCGCATGGAGGCCCTCGTGAAGACGGGCAAATATTCCGTGCGGGCGGAAGAGCTCAAAAGTATCCGCGATCAGTTCTACGCGGGCTATGCGTCTGAGGACGACACGGTGGACTGCGTCTATGAGTTCTTCACCGAATACGGCTATCCCATGGATCCGCATACGGGCGTCGCGATGTTCGTCGCCGAGCGCTATCACGAATCGCTCGAAAAGGAGACGCCGCCCGTAAAACCGGGGCCGATGGTCGTCGTTTCGACGGCGAGCCCCTATAAGTTCCCGCAGGCCGTCTACTACGCGCTCACGGGCAACGACGTCAAAGACAGCTTCAAGGGCATCAAGCGCATCAATCTTCTGACGGCGATGAAGGTGCCCGAAAGTCTCAAAGAGATCCGCTACAAGCCCATCCGCTTCAAGACGTCGGTCTCTGCCGAGAAGATCTTCGATGAAGTTTTGAAGTTCGTCGGCTGAGGAGTTTGTTTTCAAAGGCGGGCGGAACGTGTCAAAATGACGGAAATGCTGCCCGAAAAGGGGAAAATTTCCCAAAAGTCTTGACTACTTTTCGCGAATGTGCTACAATGATACGGTAAATACGGCTTCCGCGGGTGCGGCGGCCGAAAAAAGAGGAGATTAGGTATTATGGCAAATGTAAGAGTTGCAATCAATGGCTTCGGCAGGATCGGCCGCCTTGCGTTCCGTCAGATGTTCGGCGCAGATGGCTATGAGATCGTTGCGATCAACGACCTGACCAGCCCCAAGATGCTCGCGCATCTTCTCAAGTATGACTCCGCACAGGGCAGATACGAGCACGCAGACACCGTGTCCGCCGATGACGAAGCCGGCACCATCACCGTCTGCGGCAAGACCATCAAGATCTATGCCGAGAAGGACGCAAAGAACCTTCCTTGTGGCGAGATCGGCGTAGACGTCGTGCTCGAATGCACGGGCTTCTACACCTCCAAGGCAAAGAGCCAGGCGCACATCGACGCAGGCGCAAAGAAGGTCGTCATCTCCGCACCCGCGGGCAACGATCTTCCCACCGTCGTGTTCAGCGTCAACGAGAAGTCGCTCAAGAAGTCGGATACCATCATCTCCGCTGCTTCCTGCACGACCAACTGCCTCGCTCCCATGGCAGACACCCTCAACAAGCTCGCTAAGATCAAGAAGGGCTACATGACGACCATCCACGCTTACACGGGCGACCAGATGGTGCTCGACGGCCCTCACCGCAAGGGCGATCTCCGCCGTGCACGCGCCGCTGCCGTCAACATCGTCCCCAACTCCACGGGCGCAGCGAAGGCGATCGGCCTTGTCATCCCCGAACTCAACGGCGTGCTCGACGGCTGCGCTCAGCGCGTGCCCGTTCCCACCGGCTCCTTGACCCAGCTCGTTGCGATCTGCGAGGGCGAAGTCGATAAGGACGCCGTCAACAAGGCGATGAAGGACGCTTCCTCCGCTTCCTTCGGCTACACCGAAGAAGAGATCGTCTCTTCCGATATCGTCGGCATCACCTACGGCTCGCTGTTCGACGCTACGCAGACCAAGTGCATGCCCATGGGCGACGGCACGACGCTCGTCAAGGTCGTCTCCTGGTACGATAACGAGAACTCCTACACCAGCCAGATGGTGCGCACGATCAAGTACTTCGCAGAGCTTTGATCGCACTTTGAACGAAAAAAGAGCGCTCTCCCTCGGGAGGGCGCTTTTTGCGTGTTTTTTTGCAAGAGTTTTGAGGGAGGTCTTGTCAAACTCTGCCGCACATGGTATAATGGAGACAGAAGCGGCACATGCGCCGCGGGAGGGAAATATGAAGAAGATCATCTGTATGCTGGCTGCCTGCGTTGTCCTCTGCATGGCGGGGGTGCTTGCGGGCTGCGGAGAGCGCGGGAGGGACGACGCGCTCTTCTGCCAAGACACCGTCAAACAGATCGCCCTCGGGGATAGTCCCGAAGAGGTCGGATCGGTGCTCGGCGAACCCTATTCGAAGGGCAGCTATTTGCAGGACGGGATGTTTCTCATCGAGACCTACGAGTACTATGACTCCGCCTACGCAGCGCTCCTTGACGAATACTTGGGCGATGCGGACGAGGCGAAAGGCCGTTCGGAGAGCGAAGGGCGGGGAGAGGACCTTCACGACCGCCTTGAAAATACGCCCTACCGCTTTATCTGCGTGGAATTTTCAGGCGGGTCGGTGCGTTCCGTGCTCCTCGATCAAAATAGAGGCGGCGGAGTCACCGTACCCAAGGAGCCCGTTTCATGGGAGCTTCTGGAACGGGAGGTGGACGCCTATACCGAGGCGAGCCTTATTTATACCGCTTCCTATGCGGACGGCAGCTATAATCTCGGCCGCGGCAGCGTGACGGCGGAGGGCGCGGGGGAAGTGCGGGCCTTTTGGACAGACGTCTTCGGCAACCGTCTCGAAGACATGGTCACGGCAACGGCGCGCGGATATACGATCTCGGCGGACGGCACGGAGTTCACGCTGCTTGACGCCCACTACGGCTTCGACGTCGGCGCCTATCGCAGCACGCTCAAAAAGGTGACGCTCGCGGACGGGACATGGCTGGACGGAAGCGTATTCGAGGGGTTTCCCGTCTTGGAAGAACTCGTCTGCGGGGAGGGCGTTTATCTCGATCTTTATTGCTTTGAGGGATGCCCTCTTCGCCGCGTGACTGCCACCGCCTATCACTTTGCCGAACTTCCGAAAGCGGACTTGGAGGAGGTGACGGTCACGGAGGGAGAGCTCACGGGCGGGCTGTTCCTCAACTGCAAGAGCCTGAAAAGGGTGACGTTCGAAGAGGTTTCGTTCATCGATCTTGGGGCGTTCCGCGGCTGCGAGGCTTTGGAGAGCGTGCATTTCGCCGAGACGGAGGGTTGGACGGCGGACGGGGAGCCGATCGACCCCGCAGTTCTCGCCGACCCCGCCGCGGCCGCCAAGGCTCTGACGGAGACATATACGGATTGCGTCTTAGAACGCAAATGAAGAGAGGGCGGGCGAAAAAGCTCGCTTTTTTCTTGCACGGGCGCGGCGCGCAGGCTTTGTTTCCCCTTGTTCGGCGGAGAAAGGAGGCGGGTTTTCGGCCTCAAATGCAAAGAAAGCGCATATAATAGTGCCGTATGAGGCTGTTTTCAG
>DXAJ01000057.1 GCA_019117085.1 Candidatus Gallimonas gallistercoris | reverse complement strand
TGATGCGTTCGGTGACGCGGACGGGCTCGTCGATCTGCGCCAAAAGGTTCTCCTTCGGATAGGAGACGACTTCGACGGGGAAACTTTCTTTTGCTTCGAATGTGGCGTCGAAGAGTTCGCCGTCCTGGAATTCGGAGAAGCGGAGAGCGCTCTCCTTTGCCGTCCACGATTTATCGGTCGTGATAAACTGCTCGGAGCCGTCCTCAAACGTGAGGGCGAGATCGAGGCAGAGCGCCGTCCTGTCTCCGTAGTTGTTTTTGGTGTGGAAGTAGCCCACGACGCCCGAATACCACCCCTTGCCGATGAGCGCAGAGAGGGTGTTTTCGCCCTCACGAAGGAGGGAAGTGACGTCGTACGTTTCGTATTGCAGGCGGTGGGAATAGCTCGTCCAGCCGGGGGCGTCGTAGTCCTCCCCCACCCGCTTGCCGTTGACAAAGAGCTCCATGACGCCGAGCGCCGTCGCATAGATGCGGGCGCGCACGGGCTTTTTCGCGAGCGGGAAGATGCGGGAAAGTTCGGGGACGGCATCGCCGAAGTCATGGCCGATGAACTCGCCCTTGAGATCCCCCATGACGCCCGTTTCGAAGGACGTCTTTGCGGAGGCGGTGTTGCCGTAGTTATCGGTGACGGCAAGCTCGGCGGTGTAGACGGTGCGGGGCTTTAACGCTTCGCCCGCATATTCGACGAGCACGCTCTCGGAGCCGCCCGCGCCCGTAAAGACGGGGGCATCCCCCGCCCTGACGGTGAGCGTATAAGAGGACTGGAAGGTGTTTTGCCTGTCGGAGCCGAGCACCCACGAAAAGCGGGGCTTTTTCTCGTCGATGCCCAGAGCGTGGGCGCGGTATTCCACAGTGAAGGAAGTGATCTTGAGCATGGTGGTTTTTCTCCCTTTCGAAGCGCAGCTGCGGACTGCGGCGATATGCTGTTTATCTGACGATGATGCGGACGCGGTCGAGGTTGGGGACCTGGGTGTAGATGTCCTTAGAGCCCTCCCGCTGCAGCCAGACGCGGCAGACCGCAAAATAGGTGCCGGGGGCGGCGAAGGCGTGCTCTGCTGTTGCTTGGGCGTTCTCCCCTTCTTGCGTGAAAGTGCCTTCCGCGTAGGGTTCGCCTTCGAAGCTCCACTCCGCTTTCGTCACCCTGCCTGCGCCCTTCGGGATGCCGATCGCGGCAGTCAAGGTGACTTTTTCGCCGCACTTAGCTTCGAGGCGCTTTTCGCCCCCTGCCGTGAGGGTGACGACGGGCTGAACGGCGCCGCGCTCTTCTGCTTTGGCGGCAAGAACGATCTGGCCGTCCTCGATCGTATAGCTACTCGAATCGCGGGGCGGGATGCCCTTTTCTACCCAATCCGCAAGGTCCAAAAGCGCCTGATGGAGCCCTCCGAGATAGGAGATGAGGTGAAGTTCGTCCACCGTGTGTTCGCTGTCGTCGTGGAAGCTATTGTCGAAGAAATAGACGCGGTAGTGTTCGTCCGTCTCGGCGCCGAAGTGCTCTTTGACCTTTTGGCGGTACCAATCGATCTGCCAAGGGAAGGCGGACTCGTCCATCGTGGCGGCGACGACGATCATCTTGCCGCTAAAACTGCCCGATTGCAGGCTCCCGCAGCTGCCGCGGGCGATGGGAGGCCCCGCCTTGTACTCGCGCACGGGGTAAATGGGCGTGCCCTGCGCCGTTTTGAACTGCTCCCAGCCGATGAATTCGTGCCCTTCGGGCGTCTGATGGCGGTAATATGTCTGTGCGGCGAGGTAGTCGGAATTATCGAGGGAAACTTCATCGCCCGCTTTGACAAGGACGAGCTTGGTGAGCGCGTGCTCGAACCCGAAGCCGGGAGCCAGCACGAGCTTGTCGCCGATGAGGCGGTCTGCGGTGAGCGTGAGCCCCTCCGCGCCGCCGTTTTCGAAGCGGACGTTCGAACCGTAGGCGTAGATGTCGCCCGTGGGCGCGCCTTCGAGGACGAGGTAGGTCTCCCCTTCCATCAAAAGGTCGTTCTGTTCGCGCTTCCAGGCGTTGTCGGCACCCGTCATGGCGCGGCGGTCGCCCTCCTCTTCCTTGGCGCGGGGAAGGTGCACCGCTTTGACCGTGCAGGTGCATTGGATGCGGTCGCGGTGGACGGAGCTAAAAGGATCCGCCCCGAGATAGCCGGGGAGCTCCCAGAAGTCCTTGAAATATTGGAGATCGCGCCCCAACGTGCCTGCCGCAACGACGGGAAGCGCGCCGTCGTCGAGCTTTTCGTAGTAGAACCAGCTCTTTAAGGGGAAGCCCATTTTGGTGGCTTCGAAGAGGGTCGCCCGCTCTTCGGCGGAGAGACCCCCGTAAGGATTGCCGCTGCCGCCTGCGTCGAGCGCGTCGGCGATCTTGGGGAAGGCGTGACGCAGCACCCGCTTGGCGTGGGCGCGCACGCAGAAGACGTTGGGGATCGCCATGGGCGAGCCGTGGATGTAGGGAACGGCGCCGTCCCAGGTATTCGTCATTTCGAAGCAGCTCGTCGTCTTGAATGCGCCGCCGCTGCCGCCGTAAATGTAACCGTAGGGACGATGGGGATAGCCGTAGATGCGCTCGGCGACCTTGCGGGAAAATTCCGCGGAGGCAGAGCTTGCCTTGTAGATGATGCTGCCGTCATCGCGGTGGATGCCCTGTGCGACGCCCATGTTGGTTTCGACAAAGTACGCGCCGTGGGAGTTGGCAAAGCCGATCTTGTTTTCCATGCCCTTACGGCCGATGGAAGCGTTCTCGCTGCCCTCGACGGGAGACATGAACTGAAAGAAACGGCCCTCATACTGTTCCCTAGGGGGATAGAAGAAGGAAAAGCGCGTATCGGTGCCTTCAAAGCCGCCGTGGACGTAAGTATAGCCTTCGGGGCGCTGCTCCTCGACGTCGATATAGGGGGTTTGGAAGGCGGGGTCGAGCGCGGGATCGTAGATGTTGTGTGCCATATGTTCTCTCCTTGAAAAAAATACAGGCGGATGCGTTAGGGGGCCGCATCCGCCTGTGAGGTCAGCCGATCGAATAGTGACCGGTCAGAGTACCCGTGAAGGTGAGGGTGACGGATGTACTCATCGAAGGAACGAGATAGCTGATGGCGTCTGCCGTGTAGGTGAGGGTAAGATCGATGCCCGTCGGCGTGGCGGTAGCAAAATCAGGCGATGCCGTGAGCGTACCCGCATTTTCCATGATCAATGTGATGGTCGGGAATCCGCCTTCCATACTGAGAGACCAGGTGCCCGTCTCGCTTTCGGGAGCTTCAAAGTCCATGGGGATGGAGGTGTGAAGGACGAGATCGAGCGTTGCCGTTCCGTCGCTCCAGAGAGAGAGCGTGACGTCGACGGTGTTGCCCTCCTGCGAGGGAAGCGGGTTGGCTGCCGTGACTTCGATGCCCGTTGCCGTGAAGGTGTAGACGGCCTCTGCCGACCAGTCGTAGGTGAGGGCGGCGTCTTCCACCGAGAAGTAGACGGTCGCGATACCCATGGGGCCCATATCGAAGGAGCCCGCCGCCTCGGAGACGGAGTAGTTGAGGGTGAGCGTCGCGTTGAGTTCGTCGACCGATTCGGACGTCGTCTTGAGCGTGCCTGCGTTCTCGAAATCGAAGGTGTAGACGGGAACGGCGGCGCTTTCATCGGCGGTGTAGGTGCCGCGGTCGATGGAAGTCGTGTAAGGAGTGCCGTAGACGTCGACGGTCGCCATCATTTCGGCAATGCCGTCCGAGTAGAGAACGAGCTCCAAAGAGCCGTCCATCGTGGGCATGGGGATGGCGCCCGAGGTTGCGAAGGTGACCGAGCCCGAAGCGAAGGAGAAGAGAGGCGTGCCCACTTCCTTTACTTCGCCCGTGAGGGTGACTTCCGCCTCTTCCGTCACATACTCCCCTGCGGGGATGGTGAGGGTGACTGCGATCTGCTTGTTGTCATCGGGAGCGGAGACGGTATAGCTCTCCTCACCGAAAGTGAGCGTCATGGTGCGGTCGCCGTTCTGCGTGTAAGTGCCCGAAAGGACGGTCTCATAGGAATAGTCCTTGATGCGGGTGACGACGACGTCGGCGGAATTGTCCTGCCAGAGACGGAGCTCTGCCATCGCATCCTCGGGAGAGCCTCCGAAGGCAAGTTTGATATACTTGTCGCCCGAGGTAAGCAGTTGCGTCGTCGTCCATGCCTCGGTGACGAGCGCGAAGCCCTCTTCGCCGTCCGGGGTGTAGGTGTAGGTGCCGTCTGCGTTGACGGTGAGCGTCGCGTATGCCTTGCCGCCGTTTTTCAGGGTGTACGTCGTGACGTCGCCCGAGACGGACTTTTCGTACGAGCCGCTGTCGGCGGTGATGTTGTTGCCGTTGATGCTGTCGAAGAGGGCGCCCTCGTTCGTCATGCTCGCATAGAAGATGAGCTGAGCGGAGGCGTCTTTGGTCTCGCAGAGCTCAAGGGAAGCGATGGGCTCTTCGTCTCTGTCTTCGTCCCAGACGTAATCGGCTTCCTGCGCGAGAGAATTCCAGGAAGTCCCCTGCAGGGTGCTGCGCTCCATGTTCCAGATGCGGCCCTCGGCGATGACGCCCTTGAAGGAAGCGCCGTCGAAGGCGGTGAGGACGAGCTGCTCGGTCGCCTCATAGGCGGTCGTGTCGTCGCCGGCGGAGGCATCGGGTGCGTTGCCCACCTCGATCTTATAGTAGGTATAGTTTCCCTCTACGACTTCCCAGTTTCCCATGGAATATGTCCATGCGGAATAGTAGTAATAGGAACCGTCCTCTTTCAGCTTAAGGGTCGCGCCTTCGCCGTCCGGCGTATTGGCGGGGGTGATCCAGCGGCCGTCGTAGAGCTGCTTTTCTGCAGGCTCGGGGGTGGAAACCGTTTCGCCGCAGTTGTCGCAGACGCCGTCGCCGTTCGCATCGACGTGCTCGGTGCAGGGGTCATCGGGCTTTTCGGGATCGGTGCAGGCTGCAAGGATGCCCGAAAGCGCGAGGCTTGCGGTGAGAGTCAAAGAAACAAGAAGTTTAGCAGATTTTTTCATGGTGATCTCCTTTTTGAAGTTCCCCTCCCGCACGAAGCGGGAGGAGGAGCCAAATGTGTTAGCTGCGGTACAGGCGGTCGAATTCTGCCTGATAAGCGGCGGTGGCATCGCTGACGCTGACGCCCGTGTAGGAGTAGTTCATGACGTCACGGGCAAAGCTCGTCCACTCGGCGTTTTCGAGCGAACGCTCGCCCTTGATGAACTTGTAGACTTCCTTGTAAAGGTAGTTCTGCTCGACGGCTGCCTTCACCGTTTCGATGACGTCCGTCTCCTCCGCCGTTCTCTGACCGTTGAGGATGCCGCCGATGAAGCCCGTCGCCTTGTATTTGAGCCACTGCTGGCGGCCGTTGATGTAGGGTTCGGGGTAGGTGTAGGTGATCTTGCTCTCGCAGCGGATGCCGGGGATGCGGCTTGCCAACATGGCGCCGCGGATCTCGCCGACGTTCTGTTCGAGGATCTGATCGAAGGTGTAGGTGCCATCAGGATTCACGGTGTAGGCGCCGTTCGTGAGGCCGTAGTCTTCATAGTAGCGGCTGCCTTCTGCCTGTTCGGCATTGAGACCGAGCGTCGTGAGGACGGAGCCCTCTTCGCTGTATAAAAAGTCGAAGAAGCGCATGAGAACTTCCATATCTTTGCCCTCTGCCGCCTTGCTGATGACGACGCCCTGCGAAAAGTCCTCTGCCTGGAACATGCAGTAAGGAATCTGCAGCATATATTCGCTGCCCGAACCGCCGTTCATGGCTTCTTTTGCCTCTTCGGCGGTCGCCTGCGTGGAGTAGTCGCTCGTCGAGGGGTTGCCGTCGTAGCCGGGGATGTCGTTGATGGGCGTTGCCGCAAGATACACAACGGCGCCCGCCGCTGCCTCGTAACCCTGTTCAGAGCTCTGGATGGCGGTGCCGAAGTTGGAGCCGCCCATCCAAAGGGGCACGGTGCCGTTTGCAACGAGGTCGAGGTCGATCTGATAGAAGGGAGAAGTGTCTTCGTTGAAGGTGTTGCAGATCCAGCCGCGGGAATACCAATCGTTCATGCATTCGAGGTAGGCTCTGAAGCCCGTGCCTGCCGCGCCGAACTGACAGTTGTCGTCTTCATCCTTATACCAGAGCACGCCGCCCCCGCCGAAGCCCGAGGAAAGGTCGCCGTTGGCGTTGTAGCCCGGATAGAAGAGAGACATCATATACTCGGGCTCGATGCCCATGGCAGCGTATGCCGTTTCGTACGTTTCGAACATCCACATCCAGTCGGAGATATAGACGGGATCGGAATGGCCGCTGGGGAAGGTGACGTCGTCGACCCAGCTCTGGCCGTTGGCGCCTTCGGGGAGCGTCGTATCCTGCGACATGGGATCGCTGCGCTCGGAGCCGTCCAAATTGACGGTGTAATGCCCCTGGAACTTCTGCCCTGCCTTGGGGTTTGCCGTGGGCGCTTCGTCCGTCATGGGATCGTAAAATTCATCGGGCTGCACGCCGTATCTGACGAGAAGGTCGCGGCTGTAGTTGAAGCCGAAGGACTGCGATTCGTAGCTGATGGAGTCTTTGAAGGTGGGAATAGAGAGATATTTTGCGCCGTCCTTCGTCTGCGTCTGCATGAGAGAGCGGTACTGGGGATGGGCGTCGAGATAGGCGTTGAGGTTGGGCATGAGCTCGCGGTCGGTGATGTAGGGCGTGAGGTCGGCGACGACGCCGGCTTCATACATGTCGGTGATGCCGCGGCTCATCGTGGGATCGATGACGTCTTCCCAATTGCCGCTCATGTACTTTTGGTTGAATTCGGAGCGGGCGTTTTCGGTGGTGGTCGGCTGGAAGAAGTCAAAGGCGATGTTCTTCATTTCGCCGTCCGAGCCTTCGAACTGCATGTTCTCCATGATGTATTCGATGACGGGGTTATCCTCGTAATCGGAATAGTAGCCGTCCTCCCCTTCCGTGAGGTACCAGGTGAAGGTGGTGTCTGCTCCCGCTTTGATCTTGCCGCCGCAGCCTGCAAGAATGGCTGCGGACGAGAGTGCGAGCACGCCCGAAAGCGTGAGAGCGATGAGTTTGCTGCGTTTCATATCTTTTCCTCCTTAAAATTCGATGCGTTTGAGATCAGCCCTTGACGGCGCCGCCGAGCGCGCCCGATTCGAGTTGCTTCTGGAAGAAGGGCATGATGACCATGATGGGCAGCGTCGCGGCGATGACGCCCGCGAACTGCATGGGATAGCGCGCCCAATTGGCGTGGCCGATCTGCGAGGCGACGCGGTCGGAACTTTCCTTGATGCGCTGCAGGATGAGCTGCAAAGGATACAGGTCGGTGATCCCCGCGTTATAAAGGCGCGCCCCGATGAAGGAGTTCCACGCCGCGACGAACGTGAAGAGCACCGTGACCATGAAGAGGGAGAAGCACTGCGGGAGCATGATCTCGAACATGATGCGAAGATGCCCCGCGCCTTCGAGCTTGGCGGACTCCACCGTCTCTTCGGGGACGGAGCGGAACGCCATCGCGCCGATGATCATGTACATGCCCATCGTGCATTCCGTAAGGATGACGGCGAAGCGGGTCTGCGTGAGCCCGAGCATATCGACGACGTAGAACGTGGGGCCCTGCCCTGCCGAGAAGATGACGGTGAACACACACAGCGCCGACATGACGCCGCCGAGCTTGGTCTTGCGTGAGAGGCAGTAGCCTGCGAGCACGTTGAGGACGAGCCCCACCGCGAGCGTGCCGATGACATAGAGGATGGTGTTCATGTAACCCGTCCAGATGAGGCCGTCTTCAAAGGAGAAGAGTTCCTCGTAGGCGCGGAGGGTGAAGCCCCCTTCCGGGACAAAGGCGATGCCGCTGTAATAGAAGATGGAGCGGCCGTCCGAGAACGACGACATGAGGACGTGCCACATGGGAATGATGGCGACGAGCGCCAGAGCGCCCACGAGGAGCACGATGATGATATCGGCAATGACGGAGCCGACGGACTTACCGCGCACCATGCCCGACTTTATTTTGCGGGGATGAGCGCGAAGGTAGGCGAGCTTCTCTTCGGGAGAGAGTTGAACTTGCTGCTGAGAAGTCGTTTCTTTCATAGTTTTCAAACCCTCCTTTCGTTAAAACATACTTACACCTGCGGACTTGCGCGAGATCCAATTCCCGAACAGCATCAGCACGGTGCCGACGATAGACTGGAAGAGGCTGGATACCGTCGCGATGCCGAGATTGCCGTTGAGCGTCATGCGCATGGTGTAGGAAAAGAGCGTATCGCAGACGTCGGCATTCGTCGAGGCGTTGTAGAGAAGGAAGGTCCTATCGAAGCCCACCTTGAAGACGACGCCGATCTGCAAGAGCCAAAGCATGAGGATCAGGGGCATGATGCCGGGGAGCGTGATTTTCCACATCATCTGCCAGCGGTTCGCGCCGTCGATGGCGGCTGCCTCGTAGAGATCTTCGCTGATGTTGGAGATCGCCGAGACATAGGTGATGGAGCCGTACCCGAAGCCCTGCCACACGGAGAACAGGATGTACCAGCCCCAGAAGGCGGGCGTATCGTCCGCGAGCCAATTGGTGTTGGGCGCGCCGAAGAGGTTGTGGAACATCATCGTGAGCGCGCCGTCGCGATCGAGCAGGTTCTGCATGATCTGGACGATGACGACGGATGCGACGAAGTTGGGCAGATACGAGAGCATCTGGCAGACGCGCTTGTACTTCTTGAAGCGAAGCTGCGAGACGAGCAGTGCGAAGAGGACGGGGACGATGAAGCCGATCGTCAGATTGAGCCCGCCGATCGCGAACGTGTTGCGCAGTGCAAGCAGGAACTCGCTCCCTCCCACGCCGCCGCCCGTGAACAGGTACTTGAAGTTTTCCCATCCGTTCCAGGGGCTGTTGAAGATACCGAGATAATCCTTGTAGTCCTTGAAGGCGAGCGGGATGCTGAAGCCGATGGGCAGATAATGGAAGAGGATGAGCCAGACGAGCACGGGGATGAAGAGACAGTAGATGACCCAATTGGTCTTGAAGTCCTTCTTCCACGGCACATGGCCGATCTTCCTGAGTCGCGCCATATTCTCCCTGACGGCAGCCGCATCGGAAACGGGTGCGGCTTCCGCCTCGGGGGCTGTGAGGGCGCTCTCTTCCGATCCCGAAAGGATGAGCTCTTCCTCGGCGGCGGGATTCGCAGCCCCCGGCGAAATTTTCACCATATGATGACCTCCTTATCACGTTTGAGTGCCTTTATTTTACATATTTTTATCCGATGTGTATTTTAATCTTTATACCTATTTGACAAAATATTGCTTTTTGTTTATAATGGTACCGATATTGAGGGAAAATCACAAATGAAAGAACAAATTTTACGGCAGTATTGCAGCAACCTGTATTTAAGTTCGCACATCCCCGTGCGCATCTTCCGCGGGGAAGAACTGCTTCATGCCTTCGGGCCGAGCGATCTCAAAGAGGATGAGGAGGCATTTTTGGAGCTTCCGATGAAGACGCTGCTCCGCTCGGACGCTCCCGTTTCCTTTGCCGTGACGGACAGCGTGTTTGCGCTTGCCTGCGTCCGCGACGACGAGAACGGGCTGAAAGTTATTTTGGGGCCCTCGCATTCGCTGCCCATCGGGCCGCTCACCATGCAGGAAGCCATCGAAAAGCTGGAAAAGGAGCAGCATATCTCCTTCGACAAAAAGCTGGCGGCTCCCCTTCATGCCTATCTTTCGTGCATCCCCGTGATGCACGACGCCTGTTTTCTGGCGCTCACCGTCGGCGCCGTCAACGCCGTGCGCGGCGAAGAGGCGGACGAGAGCGAACTTGAGGACAAGCTCAGCGCCCTGCTCGCGCGGAAGCTGAATGAGACGGTCGGGAAAGAGACGCTCAGAGCAAAGGAAGAGGCGGCGCTCGAAGAAAGATCGCCGTCTACGAACTATGCGGCGAGCGAACAGCTCATCCTCTACTACATCACCAACGGGATGCACGAGCAGCTCAAATCGTACTGGATGCGCGTTGCCATGCCCGCAGCGACCACGGAATCGCCCGAAGCCATCCGCGAAGTGAAAAATGCCATGATCGCATCCATCGCCATCGTCACGACCGCGGTGCTTTCGACCGAGCTCAACCCCGAGGAAGTGCTCTCCCTCCGCGATATCTACATCCGCCAGACGGAAGAGTGCACCACCATTTCGCAGCTCTTCCATATCCGTTACAGCATCACGATGGAGTTTGCGCAGCGCATCAAGGAATTGCAGTGCCGCCATACGGGCAACCCCACCATCGACCGCGCCGTCGCCTATATCCAGCAGAACCTTTCGGAAAAGATCGGGCTCGACGATCTCGCAAAGCTCACAAAGACGAGTCGGGCGTACCTTTCTCGCAAGTTCAAGGAAGAGGTCGGCATGGGCATTTCGCAGTACATCAACCGCCAGAAGATCATCGAAGCCAAGCGCTTTCTGCGCTTTACCGATAAGTCGCTCGCGGAAATTTCGGGATACTTCGACTTTTCTTCGCAGAGCTACTTTCAGAAGCTCTTCAAGGAGCAGACGGGCATGACCCCGAGCGAATACCGCGCCCGCGGTGAGGCGTAAAGGGCGGACTTGCGTAAAAAAAGCAAGCCGTTTACGCAAGAATTGCGGGTTTGTTGATATGGAAACACGCAAAAATTGCGGGTTTTGAGAAAATAAAATACGCAAGAATGGCGTAAAATCGGGCAAAAGAGCAGGCCGGGAGGGTCTGCTCTTTTACTATTTTACACCTTTATATCAAAATATTGTCATTCCTCGGGCGTGCCGCCGTTGGCGATTTGTAAAATTTTGTCCACCTCGCTGCGGCGGGAATTGCCCATGAACAGGTTCATGACGGGCATATCCATCGCCATTTTGAGGTTGGTCTTTGCCATCTCGGGGTCGGGATTGGAAGAGGCGCGCTTGACGATACTTTCGTAGATGGGTCTGCCGCCCTTGGAAAAGGCGAGGTCCTTGATGGGAGAATAGCGGGTGATCGTGGTGCGGTCGCGCTCTTTGGGCTTGTTCGCCTTTGCAAGGGCGAGGAACTGATCTTCGGGGAGTTCTTGGGGGGCGGACGGCATGTCGTAATAGACGGGCGCGACCGTGCGGAGATCGGGCACGTCGCCGTCCCCTTCTACATACACTTCGGCGGCGAGGCGGATGTCGCGCGAGCTTGCCCCCACGAGGATGAAATAGACGCCCGTCTCCGTCTGCCAGGCTCCCCTCTCGGCGTTATAAAAGGCGAAGCTTTCGGACGGGAGGGTGAGGACGGCGCGGACTTCGGCGCCCTTGCCGAGGGTGAACTTCGAATAGGCTTTGAGCTCCTTTTCGGGGCGGAAGATGCGGGACTCCTTCTTTTGGACGTAGACCTGCACGGTCTCTTTGCCGAGGCACTTGCCCGTATTTTTGAGGCGGAAGGAGAGCGTGAGCGGTTTCCCTTTGCCGACATGGCCGTCGAGGGAGAGATCGGAATAGGAGAACGTCGTGTAGGAGAGCCCGTGCCCAAAGGGAAAGAGCACGGCTCTTTTTGCGCTGTCGTAGAAGCGGTAGCCCGTGAAGATGCTCTCGCGGTATTCCGCGTAGTCCTCGTGCTTGTGATAGTAAGCGGCTGCGGGAGTATCTTCGTAAGAAAGCGGCCACGTCTCGGCGAGCCTTCCCGAAGGGCTGACTTTGCCGAGGAGGAGATTTGCCGCCGCCGAGCCGCCGCAGCAGCCCGCAAGATAGGTGAGAAGAATGGCCTTTGCTTTGCTTTCCCACGGGAGCGTGACGGGAGAGCCCGCAGTCAAGACGACGGCGGCTTCGGGGTTGGCTTCGAGCACCGCCTCGATGAGGGCGTTGTGGGAGGCGGGCAGAGAGAGCGTGGTGCGGTCCTCCCCCTCCGTTTCGCACGATTCGGGGAGCCCCGCAAAGACGACGGTCTGAGGATACTTCTTTGCAAGGGATGCGGCCTCCTGAATGAGCGAGGGGTCGGGCTCGGTGGAATTGCGGGCGTAGCCTTCGGCAAAGACGACTTCTGCGCCCAGCTTTTGGAGCTCTTCGAGAGCGTTTTCGAGCAGAACGGGGATGACCTTGCTGCTGCCGCCGCCCTGATAGCGGGGCTGCTTTGCAAACGCGCCGATGACGAGGATGGGCTGCTTTGCGAAGAACGGCAGGATGTTTTGATTTTTGACGAGGACGGCGGACTCTTCCGCCGCGCGGCGGGCGACAGCGAGATGCTGCGCCTGCATGTTCTTGGGAAGGGCCGGCTTTTTCTGCCCGCTCTTTAAGAGAAGTTCGAGCACCTTGCCCGCGCGCTCGTTGAGCACTTCTTCGGAGAGCGCGCCGCTTTTCACGGCTTCCTCGAGGTCGAGATCGCTCCCGACGGTGCCCGGCATTTCGAGATCGAGCCCCGCACGGTAGGCGGCGAGCTGATCGCGCATGGCGCTCCAATCGGTGACGAAGAGCCCTTCATACCCCCACTCGCGGCGGGCGATGTCCGTCATAAGGCGGCTGTTTTCCGTGCAGTGGGTGCCGTTGATTTTGTTGTACGCCGTCATGACCATCCACGGCTGCGCGCGGCGGAGGATGGCTTCGAACTGGCGGAGATAAATTTCGCGCAGGGCGCGTTCGTCGACGATGCTGTCCGAGAAGAAGCGGGCGTCTTCCTGCGAGTTGCAGGCAAAGTGCTTGACGCACGCCCCCACGCCCTTGGACTGGATGCCCTGCACCATCGCCGTACCGAGGTCGGCGGTGAGAACGGGATCTTCCGAATAATATTCAAAATTGCGGCCGCATAAGGGATCGCGCTTGTGGTTGACGGCGGGGCCTAAGAGGACGGAATCTTCTTCCTTGATGCAGTCTTCTGCGAGCGCCTGCCCCACCGAAAAGAGGAGAGCGGGATCCCACGAGGAGGCGAGCGCCGAGCCCGTGGGATAGGCGATGGAGGGAACGCTCTCGTTGAGGCCGATCATATCTGCCTTGCCGCACTGCTTTCTAAGGCCGCTCGGGCCGTCCGTTACCATGATCTCGGGAAGAGGCTGCCCCGTCTCCTTACCCGTGACGTACCAGAAGCGCCGCCCGTAGAGAAGGGAGGCTTTTTCCCTGACCGTCATTTTAGAGAGCAGAGACGCAACTTCCCGTTTCAGATTGTCCTTTGTTCTCGGCATATTTGTTCTCCTTTATGGTTTGTAGCAGAGTGCGAGCTTTGCAAAGAGGTCGCGGAAGGTGAGCCCCACGTTGACCGAGCGGTAGACGCGGATGGTGCGCGCCTTGTTTGCGCCTTCCGAATAGGTGCCGTCGGCATTGACACGGGGCGCGGGGACTTCGTCGAAATAGTGCTGCCCCCATTCGAGGAGCACGCTCACCGTGGGGTTGTCGCCCAGCACCCAGGTTTCGGGGAAGCGGTCCTTTTCGGTGCCGATGATGGTCTGCGAGGTCTCGACAAGTTCCTCGAAGAGATATTTGCCGAGCTTGCCGCAGGGGGCGACATGGAGGGCGAGTTCGGAAAAGCTGACTTCCATCGTGCGATAGACGTCCTGCGGGACCTGCCAGAGCGGGATATCGCTTTGAAAGACGAGGTTGGCGGCGTCGATATCCTGACAGAGGTTGAATTCGGGGTTGCCCGCGGGATAGGAGCCGCCGCCGATCCAGACGGCGGTGAGCTTTTGTGCGATGCGGGGCTCTATCTTGTAGGCGGCAGCAAGATCGGTGATGCCGCCGAGGAAACACACGAAGAGCGGGCGGCTATCTTCCTTCATCGCCTCTTGGACGATAAACTTGGCGCCTTCACTCGGCTCGTCGCCGTGGGCGAGCTCAAACTGTGCGCCCTTCAAAAGGGGCACGTCGTCGATCTCCGCCAAAGATAAAAGGCGCTCGCCCTCTTCGTAGCTCATCTGCATGGTGTTGCCGCGACGGGAGAGCATGGTCTTAAGCCCCTCGCCGAAGCGGCCCGACTCCCCTCTTGCGGCGACTTCTTAGGCAAGGCGGGGGAACCATTCGAAGTGCCCCGCGATGATGCCGAGCACTTCTTCGTTGGGGGAAAGCAGGTGATGCATGACGGCGTACTGGTCGTCTGCCTCGTTTTTAAGGTCGCTGTGGACGATGACGCGGATGCGCTTTTCGTTGGGAATGGAAAATCCTAATTTCTGTAAGACTTCTTCGCGTTTCATGGATGTTCTCCTCGGGAGAGGTGCGGCTCCCCTCTTTTTTCTTATCATAGCAGAAAAAACTGTGAGGTTCTATCAAAATTTTTTCGTCAATGACAAGATATTTTCCTTTTTCAGCCTGCGAACTGGGCGTTGTAGAGGTTTGCGTAGAAGCCGCGGCGGGCAAGCAGCTCTTCGTGCGTGCCCTGTTCGACGATGTTGCCGTGGTCGAGCACGAGGATGAGGTCGGCGTTTTGGATGGTCGAGAGGCGGTGGGCGATGACGAAGCTCGTGCGGCCCTTGGTGAGGGCGTCCATCGCCGCCTGAATGGTGCGCTCGGTGCGGGTGTCGACGTTAGAAGTCGCCTCGTCCAGAATGAGCATGGGCGCATCCTCGATCATGGCGCGGGCGATGGTGACGAGCTGCTTCTGCCCGCCCGAGAGGGAATTTTCGCCGATGACCGTCTCCGCCCCTTGCGGGAGCGCGGCGACGAGGTGATAGATATCGGAAGCGATGACCGCCTCTTTGATACGCTCTTCGGGAACGCCCTGCTTGCTGTAGAGGACGTTATCTTTGAGCGTGCCGCCGAACACCCATGCATCCTGCAAGACCATCGAGAAGAGATCGCGCACGTTGGCGCGGGAGAGCAATTTGATGGAGACGCCGTCGATGAGGATATCCCCTTCGCATTCGTAAAAGCGCATCAGAAGATTGACAAGCGTCGTCTTACCTGCGCCCGTGGGGCCGACGATGGCGACCTTCTGCCCCGCTTTGACCGTCGCGGAGAAATCGCGGAGGACGGGGTGGGAAGCATCATACCCGAAGGAGACGTGGCGGAATTCGACGGCGCCTTTCACCTCTTCGGGCGCAATGTGCGCGGCGGGCGTTTCCTGCGGTTCTTCCTCCTCTTCGAGGAATTCAAAGACGCGGCCTGCGGCGGCAGAGGCGGACTGGAACAAGTTCGCCGCCTGCCCGAGCTGCGACAAGGGAGACTGGAAGAGGTTGATGTAGAGAAGAAAGGCGGCAAGATCGCCGAGCGTTGCCCCGCCGCGCGCCATCAGGATGCCCCCTACCACGCAGATGGCGACATAGCCGAGCTTGGAGATGAAGGTCGTCAGCGGATGGGCGATCGCCGAGATGACATTGGCGCGGTACATGGAGGCGCGGAGGCGTTCGTTGCCCTGTTCGAAGTTTTGCAGGGCGCGCTCCTCGGCGCCGTAAGCGCGGATGAGTTCGAGCGAGGAGTAATACTCCTCCGCACAGCCGTTGAGCGCTCCGAGCCGCTGCTGCTGGGCGCGGAAGTACTTCTGCGAACGGCGCACGATGAAGGCGATGACAAGGAGAGAGAAGGGAACGGTCGCAAAGGCGGTGAGCGTCATCCACGGGTCGGTGAGGAACATCATGACGATGACGACGACGAGCTGCACCGCCGCCGTGAGCGACGTGCTCAGCGAGCTTGCCATGGACTGGGCGACGGTATCGACGTCGTTGGTGACGCGGGAGAGCGTATCGCCCAGGGCGTGGCCGTCGAAATAGCGCATGGGAAGCCTGCCGAGCTTGGCGGAGATATCCGTGCGCAAACGGCGCGCGACGCTCTGATTGATGCCCGCCATGAGATAGGCTTGCAAATAAGAGCAGAACGCGGAGCCTAAGTACATGCCCGTGAGCGTCAGCCCGAGGCGGAGGATGACGTTCATGTCGATGACATCTGCCATCGTCAGCGAGCCCGATGCCTGACGGGATGCCGACTCGATGTAGTCGGTGAGCTCCTTTAAGAAGGTGGCGGCAAAGACGGTGAGAAAGACGCCCGCGATGCTCAGAATGAGCACGGCGATAAGCCCCGCAAGATGGCGCTTGCAGTAAATAAGTAATTTGGAAAGCGGCGATCTGTTCTTTTGTTGTTTCATCTTGCAAGCTCCTCTTGGGTCATTTGTGATTGTGCTATTTCGAGGTATGCGGGACAAGTTTTAAGCAATTCTTCATGCGTGCCTGCGCCTGCCATTTTGCCGTGGTCCAAAACGACGATGACGTCGGCATCGCGCACGGTGGAGATGCGCTGGGCGACGATGACTTTGGTGGTGCCTGCAAAGCGCTCTTTGAGGTTTTTCCTCACTTTGGCGTCCGTTGCGAAGTCGAGCGCGGAGAAGCTGTCGTCAAAGAGCACATAGGAAGGCCTGGCGGCAACGGCGCGGGCGATGGAGAGGCGCTGGCGCTGCCCGCCCGAGAAGTTGCGGCCGCCCTGCGCGACCTCTGCCTGCAAGCCCCCCTTTTCCGTGATGAACTCTGCGGCGCAGGCGGCGTCGGCTGCCGCCATGAGGGCTTCGTCCGAAAGCGAAGGGTCGGCGAAGGCGAGATTTTCGCGGATGGTGCCCGAAAGAAGCGCGCTCTTTTGCGGGGCGTAGCCGAGGTGGCTGCGGAGCTCCTTTTGCGGGACGTCCTTAACGTTCATGCCGCCCACGAAGACTTCGCCCGCGTCGGCATCGAGAAAGCGCAGAAGGAGCTTTAGAAGCGTCGTCTTGCCTGCGCCCGTGCCGCCCACGACGGCGAGCGTCTGCCCCCTCTCCACACGGAAAGAAACCCGGCTTATCACAGGCGCGCCGCCGTAGCTTGCGGAAACGCCTTTCATCTCGATGGAGCCGTCGGGGGTATAGGAGACGGGAGTTGCGGGGTCTTTGAGTTCGGATTGCTTTTGGAGCACTTCCAGAATGCGCTTTGCGGAGACCTGCGCGCGCGGGATCATGTTGAAGAGCATGACAAGCACCATGAACGCCGTGACGACCTGCGAGGCGAGCTGGGTGAAGGAGAACATTTCGGGGAAGAAGGCGGCGTTGTTGTCGCGCACGATGATGAAGCACCCCAGCCAATAGATGGCGAGCGTCAGACCGTTGAAGATGAGCATCATGAGGGGGTTCATGAGCGCCATTGCGCGGCCTGCGAAGGTGTTGTTCTTCTGAAGGGCGGCGCTCACCTCTTCGAAGCGGGCGCGCTCGTACTCCTCCGCATTGTAGGCGCGCACGACGCGGATGCCCGTGAGCGTATCACGCAAGGTGCCGTTGAGGCGGTCGGTGAGCTTCTGGACGAGCTTGAAGCGGGGCAGCGTGACGGCGAGGATGGCGGCGATGCCGCAGAGCAAAATGACGACGGCGCCCGCCGTGACGAAGGTGAGTTCGCCGCTCGATTGGGCGATGCGGACGATCGCCATGCCCGCCATGAGGGGCGCGCCCACGCCGAGGCGCAGGATGAGCACCATCGAGGAGACGACCTGCTGGACGTCGTTGGTGGTGCGCGTCAAAAGCGAGCCTGCCGTAAACGCGCCTGCCGTGCGGTCGGAAAGCGATAAGACGTGCGAAAACACCTCCCCTCTCAGCCGCCGCCCGAGGCCCGTTGAGATGGAGGCGGAGAGGAAGGTCTCTGCGATCGTTGCAAGGACGCTAACCGCCGCGAAGGCAAGCATGATGCCGCCCGTTCTGAGGATGGAAAGCGCCTCTGCGCCCGCCTGCATCTGTTCGACGATGCGCGCCGTGTAAGTGGGAAGCGTGACGTCGGCAAACACCTGCACGACGAGGAATGCAAGGAGCAAAAGAAAGAAGAAAACTTGTTTTTTGGTGAGATAGCGAATGAGGCGAAACATGATGCCCTCCCTTTGTTCTGCTTTATACTGTAAGGGAATAATAGGAACCCGATCAAAAGCGCGTATTTTGCCCCGATACTGCGTTAAGGTCCTTGACCGTGCGCTCGGCACGATCTGCGATCCTTGCCTTGTCTGGGGGCAAAACCGCAGCTTTTGATTGCTTCGCATTTTTGGCGAGTAGATTTTGAGATGCTTTGCCGTGAAGAGGATGCAGCAATACCGCCGTATTGCAAAGACGATGAACGGCAAGGCGTACAAAAGATGCCGCCAAAAGCGCGTTCGTACTGTTCCCTTACAGTATTGTAGCATAAACTTTACATATTGTCAAGTGTTTAGGACAAAAATGATTGACGAGTTGTAAAGAAATTTTGCGCAAACGCTTGCCTTTCGGGGGAAAATGTGCTATCTTGAAGGTATGAACAAGTTTGAGGAAAAGCGTGCGGAGCGCAGAAAGATCATTCTGACGGAAGCGAAGAAGCTCGTTTTAGAGCGCGGCATCTATGACGGGGCGATGAGCGAACTCGCCGTGCGGGCGGGCATCTCGCGCCAGCAGCTCTATAACTATTATAAGAACCTCGACGAGGTGCTGGAGGGCATCATGGAAGAACTCGTTGCGCACTCCTATCTTGCGCGCATCGCGGACGCCGCCGAGGTGGACACGCCCGAGAATCTCATCCGCTATGCCATCCTCGCCTTCAAGGACCTCTCGCCCGAGGTGCATGAGGACCTTCTGTTCATGAACTTGTATTCGGTGCACCTTGCGACCGCCCCCTCTTCGAGCGAGAAGCATAGGCCGGCGCGCATCCTGCTCTTTGAAAAGCAGATCGTGCGCGGGCAGGAAACAGGCATATTCCGCACCGATAAGCCGCTTGAAGAGCTGACGGCGACCGTCTCTGTGCTGCTTGCGGGATATACCTTCCACTGCGAGACGCTTTCCGAGGGCGCGAGGGCGCGGATGCTCGGCGAAGAGATGCTGCACCGCCTTGCCGATATGGTCTTGGCGTACTTGAAGGGCTCCCCCACCCCTGCGGCGTGAACGGGAGAAAGGCGCCCCGCACGGCGCTGTGAGAGCGGAGAAACGGGCTCCCCCACGCCATCTGTGTAAATTCTTTGGAAAGACGAAGGGAATTGAGCGCTTTACTTGAATCAGTTTAGGTTTACGAGAAGTAATCGGAGAAAAAAGGCGATAATTTTGCAAAAAAGCCAAATAATCTGATAGACTTATTCGGATATATCTGATATAATGATGCCAAGATCGAACGTGGCCGAAGCTTCACGACATCATTTCCCCCTATATTTTGATCAAATTCGGCGGCTTCGATCGACAATTTACAAAAAGGGAACGGTACACTCCGTTCCCTTTTTTTGTTTGCTTATTTTGTTTGCTTATGATCCGGCGGTCTGCTCTCCCCGCGGAACAGCCTGCGATAGTTAACGGAACTATGCAACACGCGCAGGATGACAACGGCATCTTCCTCCTCGCGAATGAGATAAAAAATGAGATAATCTTCAAAGGGCAGCATGCGTACGCCGAGCGAAGTCAGTTCGGGAAACCTTCCTGTGCGGCCGATGCCCGGGAAATCTCTCAATCCGAGGATGCAATCTTCCATTCTCGAAAGATAGGCAGAAGCCCGTTCAGTGCTGTCCTCTGCGATATAACGATAGATATCGCTAAAATCGCTTTCCGCTTTCTCCGTATATACAATGTGGTACATTACTGCCCCCTGAATTTGGAAAACACTTCTTCGTGCGTCCTGACACGACCCTCTTCGAGGTCTTTCAGCCCTTCCGTGAGCTTCTCGTAGAGCTCCAGCCGAGCATAGAGCTCATCAAGGGCTTCGATATCCATGATAGCCGTATCCCCCTTTCCGTTCACCGTGATGTAGACGGGTTTGCCCGTTTCTTTGCAGAGACGAGAGATCTCCTGATAGTTGTTCCTGATGTCCGACGACGGTCTGATGGTAGGCATAGTATTCCTCCTTGCTTTATTGTATGTAAATTATATCATAATAACGATAGGTTGTCAATATAAAAGCGATAAAAATGCGTCACGCGGTCTGATCGTGCGCATACTTCGGCAAAGGGTTTTGCTGCAAAAACGGATGCGGAGGATGCGGGGGCGACAAAAAAGACGGTCGAAGGAACGACCGCCTTTTTTCAGGGGGAGGAGGGTGTGCGGTGTTTGAGAGGCTGCGGAGAGGTTATGCACCGCCGGGGCAAGAGGCTTCGGCGGAGCTATGTGCCGCCGGGGCAAGGGGCTGCGGCGGAGCTATGTGCCGCCGTGTCGATGGGCTGCGGAGCTATGTGCCGCTCCTCTCTTCGAGGGCGGGTTATTGGTTTGCCGCGCGGGTGAGAGCAACGGCGGCGGAAACCTCCTTTTCGATCTCTTCGGGAGTCCCCTTCACCATCCAGCTGCCGCCGCAGGCGAAAATTTTGGGGAAGGAGAGATATTCGTTGAGGTTATCGGGCCCGACGCCGCCCGTCGGCATGAAACTGACCTGCGGGAAGGCGGCGGAGAGCGCTTTGATGGTCTTTAATCCCCCGAAGTCGCCCGCGGGGAAAAATTTGAGGTGATCGTAGCCAAGCGAGAGCGCCTTGATGACCTCCGTCGGCGTGACGACGCCGGGGAGATAGGGAATTCCTTCCCGCATGCACACTTTGGCGACTTTTTTGGAGCAGCCCGGGGAGACGATGAACTTCGCCCCCGCCGCGATGGCGCGCTCGCACTGCTCCTTGTTGATGACGGTGCCCGCGCCCACGAGCATCTCGGGGAATTTTTGGACGGCGAGAGAGATCGCCGCTTCGGCGCACTCGGTGCGGAAACAGATCTCCGCGACGGGGAGCCCGCCCCTGATGAGCGCGGAAAGCGTGGGCTCGGCGTCTTCGATCGACTTTAACGTGACGACGGGCACGAGCCTGCATTCTTGGATCCGCTTTAATACTTCGTTCATTGGTTTGCCTCCTTGAGATAACGGTCGAAAAATTGCCCCATCTTTTTGTTGGCATCCTGCGCTTCGGGCAGCGCCGCGATGATGGGGAATGCGTGCATCAGATCATGATAGACTTCAAGCTCACAGGGAACGCCTGCCGCTTTCAGCTTTTCGGAAAAGCGCACGGAGTCGTCGTAGAGATACTCGCTGTCGGAAACGGTCAGAAAACAGGGCGGGAAGCCCGTGACGTCGCCAAAAAGAGGCGAAGCGAGCGGATCGAAAGCCCGTTCGGGGTCGCGGAGATAGGTCGTGCGCACTTCCGTGAGGAAGGTCTTGCCCAGCATGCAGTCGGTGGCGGCGTTGTTCCGATAGGAAGGGAATTCCTCCCGATATTGCAGCGTCGGCGAAAGCAGCGCGGCGCAGGCGGGAAGCGGAAGCCCTTCTGCCTTGGCGGAAAGAAGGGTGGACGCGACGAGGTTACCGCCCGCGCTCTCCCCCACAATGGCGATGTTTTGGGGCTCGTACCCTTTGAGGATGGCGCGGTAGTGGGAAAGACAGTCTTCGGGCGCTGCGGGGAAGGGATGCTCGGGCGCGAGGCGGTAATCGGCGCTCCAGACGTTGTAGGAAAGCTCTTTTGCGAGATAGCCCGTGAAGTTGCGGCGGGATGCCGAGGAACCGCCCAGAAAGCCTCCGCCGTGAATGTAAAAGACGAGCTTATCTTCGGGGTTTCCGGGATGAGAGAGAAATTCGCCCGCAAGCGGTGCGGGAAGTTCCCCTACCGAAACGCCTTCGGGCGCTTCCGAAGCCCGCTCCCCGGCGCGGCGGGCGGCGTAGTCGGGCCAATGGTTTTCGTCAAAGTCGCTCTTCCCCTGCAGGATGAAGCGGAAGGCGGTATCGTGCATTTCACTCATAGAATGTGCTCCTTGAACGGGCGGCGGACGTCAGGCGCGGTCCTTGCGGACGGCTTCGAAGAGGCCGGAAAGATAGGCTGCGCCGAGGGCTCTGTCGTAGAGGCCGTAGCCGGGTTTTCCTTCCTCGCCCCAGATGTTTCTGCCGTGGTCGGGGCGGACATAGCCCGAAAAACCGTTCTCTTCGAGCGCCTTGACGATGGCATAGATATCGACGTTGCCGTCCTGCGTCTGATGCCCGTTTTCGTAGAAGTCCGTCTCGTTGACGAATTTGAGCTGACGAAGGTGCGCAAAGTAGATGCGCTTTGCGTACTTTTCCGCCATTTTGGGAAGGTCGTTGAATCGCCCTGCGCCGAGGCTGCCCGTGCAGAAGGTGAAGCCGTTGTGGATATTGGGAACGGCGTTTATCATCTTTTCGTAGCTCTCCGCGCCCGTGACGATGCGGGGAAGACCGAAGATATCCCAGGGCGGATCGTCGGGATGGATCGCCATGTTGATGCCCGTTTCGTCGCACGCGGGCATGATGCCGTTCAGGAAATAGACGAGGTTTTCAAAGAGCTGTTCGTGCGAGATATTCTCGTACTCTTTGAGGAGCCCGCTGAGCTCTTCGGGGGTGTAGCTTTCGTCCCACCCCGTAAGACGCAAATTGTGCTTATCGAGCTTTTGAAAGTCCGCCTCTTGATAGGCGAGGCAGACGGCGCCGTTTTTTTGCACATAGTGAAGGTCGGTGCGGAACCAATCGAAGACGGGCATGAAGTTGTAGCAGATGCACCTGACGCCGAATTTGCCCAAATTGCGGATGGTCTCCGCATAGTTGGCGATGAGACGGTCGCGCGAGGGCTTGCCGAGCTTGATATCTTCATGCACGGGGACGGACTCGATGACTTCCATCTCAAGGTCTGCTTGTTCGCACAGCGCTTTGAGGCGGGCGATCTTTTCACACGGCCAGACTTCGCCCACGGGGACGTCGTAAACAGCCGTGACGACGCCCGACATGTTGGGGATCTGCCTGATGTAGGAAAGCGGGATGCAGTCGCTCTCGCCGTACCAGCGGAAGGTCATTTTCATCATGATGTTCTCCTTTTTGTTCAATTCTTATGAAGGGCGAACTGCAGAAATTCTGCTCTTCCCGCGCCGTGATAGAGAAAGCGGAGCGCGGATGTGCCGTGAGCGGTCAGGTCGGCTTCGACCTGCTGCCATGCGACGGAGGGGGCGACGGGGATGCGGGCAGCCGTTTCTTCCCAGATCTTCACTTCGAATTCGCCCTCTCCCGTGCCGCGCACCCAAAGAGAAAGGCGGTAACTCCCTTCGAAGGCGAAATACTTGTAGGCGATGAGCGTGCCGTCGGCGAGATTCGTGAGATAGCGCTCGTCATTCGCGTGCGTGATGAAGGGGATGTCCTCCTCGATCGCGCGGTTGGTGATGTGCGGCATATGACCGTTCGTCAGGTTGCAGCAGACGGGCGCGGGGAAGACGCCTTCGGGCAGGAGCGGGCCGCCGTTGAGGCCGCAGGACGTCATTTCCACCTGCGGGATGCAGCCGTCCGCGAGCAATTGGACGGGCTCGGCGCACGCCTGGCGGCTGAAAGTGGAACGGTGCGTCTGACGGTGATAAAAAATATACCACCTGCCGTTGATGCATTCGATGCTGCCGTGGTTGTTGGCGGTCTGGTTGAGACGATCCTCTTCCCGCCTTCCCGAAAGCCCGACGTCGCCGTTGGAGACGATCGTGCCGCGGAAGGTAAAGCCGCGGTCGGGATAGCGGCTCGTCGCGTAGCAGAGCTCATGGCTGAGCTGAGAGGAATAGATGAAGTAGTAAAGACCCCCCACCTTGCGGATGGAGCTTGCCTCGTAGAAGGCGTGGCCTTCGAAACTTGTGCCCTCCGCCATGAACTGACCGGGCAGGATGCGCCGCGGGAGTTCGTCGACGGTGAGCATATCGTCTTTCAGGGTACAGGCGACGGCGCCCATCAGGCTGCCGCCCTCTTCCCCTTCCACCTCTTCCTGCGTGCGGTGAAAGAGGCGCGTTTCGCCCATGAGGAGCATCTCCTTGAACTGTTCGGGGGGAACGTCGTGCCCGCGGTTGGCCTTGGCGGCATTGGTCGAGAGCGACCAGCCGTAGTAGAGGCGGATGACGCCGTTGTCGTTGAGGACGGCGGGATCGGCGGGCACAAAGCGGCGGAGCGGACTGCCGTCGGGAAGGCGGACTTCGCCCAAAAAGCGATAATCTCCGCAGGGGGAATCGGCGACGGCGACGAAGATGCCGCCCTCAAAATCGCCGAGGCAGTAGTAAAGATAGTATTTTCCGTCGGTCCCGCGCACGACGTCGGGCGCGTAGAGGCACTTCCCCTCCCCGCCCGGCTGACGGTCGGCGGAATAGATGACGCCTTCATACCGCCATGAAGTGAGATCGTCGACGGGCGCGGACCAGCCGACGTAATCGCCCGTCTGGCAATATTCGGTGCCGCCCTCTTTATCGTGCGAGCCGAAGAGATACACCCTGCCGCCGAAGACATGGGGTTCACCGTCGGGGATGTATTCGTCGAGCGGAAGAAAAGGGTTGAAGGCTTGCTTTTTTGGTTGAACGCCGCTGTCGGAAGGCGCGGCGGCGCGAGCGGGCGCGCTGCCGTTGGAAGGCGCGGCGGCATTGGAAGGCGCGGCGGCGCTTGTTTCGTTGAACGGCGCATTTTGCGGCGCAGGGTCTTTCATAATTGGAGGGCCTCCTTGATGTTATAGTAACTGATGTTTTTTGCCGTTTCATACGCGGCGGAAAGGTCGTATTCGCCCTTCTCGACGAGGCTTCCGAGATAATCGGAGAGGATGCGGCGGAAGAAGTCGAAACGGGCGTAGGAAGAAAACGAGCGGCTGTCGGTGAGCATCCCGTAAGAAGTGCCGAGGGCGGAATATTCCGCGATCGTGGAAAGATTTTTGCGGATGCCCTCCTTCGTATCGTTGAACCACCACGCGGCGCCCATCTTCACATGGCGGAAGGCGCCCGTGAGGCAGGCGAGCGCGGGAAGCTCGGAATCGTTCAAAGTATATAAAATGGTTTCGGGGCGTTCTTCATCGGATAATTGCTGGAAGAATTGAATGACGTTCTGAATGGGAGAGCGGTCGGCGATGACGTCGAAGCCCGCATCTGCCCCGCACTTTGTAAACATGGGGCCGTTGATGTTGCGCGTCACGGCAAAGTGCAGCTGCATGATGATATGATGCTTTTTGTAGAGGCGGGCGAGCTCGACGAGGAGATACCCGAAGAGCGCCTCTTTTTGTTCTTCCGAGAGCGATTTGCGCTCCGAATACAGCTTTTCGGCAATGCTATGCGTGACATAATACTGTGCAAAACGGCAAAATCCGTGATCTGAGATGCGGCATCCGCGGGAAATGAAGTATAAAAGGCGCTTTTCGACAGCTTTTAAGAGGCCGTTCAGCGTGCTCACATCCTCCCCTGCCGTCTCGCCCAAACGCCGCAAATACGCTTCGTCGAGCGTGAAGAGCTTATCGGGGCGGAAGGTGGGCGCAACGAGCGTTCCGCCGTACTTGCCGTGGGCAACAAGGTCGTCGCAAGGGTCGTCCGTCGTCGCGACGAACTCCACCTTGTACTGCCTCAAAAGAGTGGAAACAGAGATATTCTGAAGCTTTTCGTTGGCGGCGTCGAAGATGCGGTCGGCACTTTCCTCGCTCAGCGGTTCGAAGATGCCGAACACCTGCTGAAGCTCCATGTGCGTCCAATAGTAGAGCGGGTTCCCCGCGAGCTTCGGAAGGACGGAGGCGTAAGCGCGGAACTTTTCGCGCCAGGAAGCACTGCCCGTGATGAGCTCCTCCCCCACCCCCGAAAGGCGCATCGCCCGCCATTTGTAGTGATCGCCCGCAAGCCAGAGTTCGCCGATGTTTTGGAACTTGGCGTCGTCTTTGATCTTATACTGGTCGAGATGGCAGTGATAGTCGATGATGGGAAGGTCTTTGACTTCCGAATAGATCTTTTTCGCCGACTCATTGTTCAAAAGCAGGTCGGACCCGAAGAAGGATTTCATAATTTCTCCTTATTTGTTGTCTGATTGCACGCTCAAAGTTTCCAGGTCTCTTTCCAGCGGAGAATGGGTCTCTCCCCCTCCCACTCGAGAGGCAGGAACACATAGTCGGCGAGCGAGGTGTTGCAGGCTTCCGACATGTGGATGGCGACCTTCATCGCCTCTTCGCGGTCGCGGACGGGATCGAGACCGAGCTCTTTGAGCTTTTCCATGATCTTTTTCTGCGTGGCGGGATCGGGACGGGGATCGCCCGTGTAGCTCCATTCGTTGAGCTCGGGCATCCACCTGTCTCCCAAATACAGAAACCGCCCGTTCACTTCGATGACGCAGGTGGGCTGCGAGTGGAAGGTGGTGTTGGAAGGGTCGCCCTCTGAAAGGTCGCCGAGGACGGTGTAGCCGTGGAGCGGATCGTCGGAGACCGCCACTTCCGAGGGGTTGGGTCGATAGCCCGTCATGCCGCTCGTGATGAGGTAATGGCGGCCGCCACGCACGAAATGGGTGGGCGCTTCGCGCGTTTCGGGCGGCTTTTTGCCCGAATAGATGGCGACAGGCTCCCCCTCCACCTGCGTGTAGTCGGCGGAAAGGTGCGCGCCCAGAAGGTCGGTGTGGTCGGCTTCGAAATAGATGTAGGCATTGCCCTTCTCGTCCTTATAAAGGTCAAAGTCGCCGCACTTGCGGCCATACGGGAAATAGCGGTCGTTTATGATGGTGTAGGGACCCTTGAGGGCATCTGCCGTGAGAACGGCGTAGTGCGAATCGTCGCAGAATTTGAGCCAGAGGACGTACTTTTTCGTCTTCTCGTTGAAGAGAAGGTGCGGGCGGTCGAGATGGCGCGCAGGATGCAGGATGCTCTCCCTGTTTTCAAGGTCGGGCGGCACGATGAGCCCTTCGTCCTTCCAATTCATGAGGTCGTGAGAGGAATAGAGGCGCACGCCCCACGTCCAGACTTCGTCTTCGCCCGTGGTGTGATCCTTATTTTCCCCGAGCCAATAGTAGGTGCCGTTTTCTTGAAAGATCTGCCCGCCGTGCGCCTGGATGCGCTTGCCGTCGGTATCGAGCCAGGGGGCGCCGGGGGTGAATGCGGTGTACATGATGAACTCCTTATGATGAAAGTTGCCGCAGCGCGACAAAGTATGGCGCGGTGAATGCGCGTTCAGACTTGTTTGAGTGGGCAGTCGCGTGCCAGACGAGAAGCGCGAGGAAAACTTGAGGGAGCTTACTAAAACGTAAGTGACCGAAAGTTGCCGCAGGGCGACAAAGTATGGCGCGATGAATGCGCGCTTAAACACCTGAATAAGCCGAAAAGCCACCATCCACAGGGATAACAGTTCCGGTCACAAAGCCGCTGGCTTCGTCGTCGGAGAGCCACAATAACGCGCCGAGAAGATCCTTCGTTTCGCCGAACTTCTTCATGGGCGTTGCGGCTAAAATTTTGCCCGTGCGCGCCGTGGGAGAGCCGTCCGCGTTGAAAAGAAGGGCGCGGTTCTGATTGGTGACGAAAAAGCCGGGCGCGATGGCGTTGCAGCGGATGCCCTTCGAGGCAAAGTGCACCGCGAGCCACTGCGTGAAGTTGGAAATGCCTGCCTTTGCCGCGGAATAGGCGGGGATCTTGGTCAAGGGGCGGTAGGCGTTCATCGAGGAGATGTTGATGATGTTGCCGCCCGCCCCTATCATATCGGCGGCGAAGACCTGCGTAACGAGGAACGCCGTCGTGATGTTGAGGTCGAACACGAACTTGATCCCGCTCTCGTCGAGGGCGAAGAAGTCTTTCTGCGCTTCCTCGGCTGCCGTTTCATTGTCCGTCGTGGCGCGAGGATTGTTGCCGCCTGCGCCGTTAATGAGGAAGTTGACGGCGCCGAACGCTTCGTTGACTTCCTCTTTGGCAGCTTTGATGCTCTCTTTATCGAGGCAGTTGCAGCGGACGGCGATGGCGTTTTCGCCGAGCTCATCGGCAACGGCCTTCGCCGCATCGTAGTTGATGTCGAGCAGGGCGACTTTGGCGCCGCACTCCGCAAGGGCACGGGCGAATTCGCTCATAAGGACGCCGCCCGCACCCGTGACGGCGACGACTTTATCGCTTAAATCGACTTGAAAAGGCAGTTTCATAAGTTTCCTCCTGATTCTTGGCTTTGTTCCCCTATATGATAGCACATCGGACTGTTTTATTCTATCAAAATTGTTTGAATGATGACAAATTTTTGTTTTTTTCTTGCCGTGAGGGTCAATTTCCGCCGAGATTGCGGAAGAATGCCGCTTTGAGGCGGGCTTCCTCCCCTTCCGCGTTTCCCTCTTTGACAAGTTCGAGGAAGGCGGGCAGTGCTTCCCACGAGGCCTCCTCGCCTCTTACGAGGATGGGATAGAAGTGGACGCCGTTTTCGGCTGCCGCCCTCTCGTCGCCCGGGGCGTCGCCGCACATGACGGTGCTTTGGGGCGCGTACCCCTTTTTGAGAAGCTCGGCGATGCAGTGGGCTTTGGAGCCGTCCTGCTGGGTCGTGAGCACGTCGACGTGAGCAAGCAGGCCGCAGCGCACCCACTCCTCCTCCACCGCCGCATAGTTGGCGCTGGAGACTACAGCGATATCGAAGGATTTGTGCGCTTCTTGGAGGACTTCCCTGACGCCGCCAAATGCGGTCTTTTCCTCGTCGGTGAGTTCCCCGATCGCCTTGTTGACGGCGCGCGACCAGGAGAGCGCCTTCGAAAAGACGGAGTTTTCGGCGGCGTGGGCCTCGACAGCGCGCTCGGAAAGTTCTTTGCTCGTCTGCGCCCATCGGGAGAACGCCGCGACATTCTGATCGTCGGGGAAGAGCTCCGTTAAAATTTGGGCAAGACCCAAGAAGCGGTTGACACCGCGCGTCATGGAAAAGAGGTTGATCTCGTTCCAGCGATTTAAGGCGGCGTCGCGGCCCGCACCCAAGCCCCACTCATCGGCAAAACAGGGGCCGAAGCAGCGGAAGTGCTTGATGTTCATGGTGTCCATTGCGCAGCCGTCGCTGTCGACGCAGAGAAGGAAGGACTTGCGGCGGACAAAGTCATTCAGCGATTGTGCCATCGTTAAAACCTCGTGTCGAGCAAGCCGCAGAAGGCGTCGACGGGAGAGATGCCCGTAAATTCGCTCTTGCCTTCGAGTTTATCGAGGAAGGCGTCGACGGTCGCCTCGTTTGCATCGTAGCAGTTGACGAAGGTCTTGATCTGCGGCACGTCCACCAAGTGGAAGGGGCAGTTGAAGGAGACGAAAACAGTCGGGATCTCGTTGACGTACCAGGGGTTATCCCACCCGCCCTTACTGATCGCCCATTCGAGGCGCTGCGTTGTGCGCATCGTCGAAGAGACGTTCGCATAGCAGAGGACGAGGTCGTAGTTGTCGGTGAGCGCCGAGACGGACTGTTTGAGGCCGTACGCGCCCTTGTTGCCCTTCTGCGAGAGGAGCTTGGTCGCTTCATCGCCGCCCTTTTGCATGAGTTCGACGATCTTGGCGACGGGGTCGACATACTCGGTGACCGCAAAGCCGCGCGCCTCCAACTTTTCTTTGAGCTGATTTTTGAGCCTGGAGCCGTCTGCGCCCATGCCTGCGTGCGCCAGGATGGGGCTCGGGTGAGGGCCGACGGAAATGAGCAGGATGCGCTTGTACTTTTCGGGCGTGACGGGGAAGATGTCCTCGGTGTGCTTGACGAGGGTCACGGACTTTTCGGCGACTTCCTTCGCAATTTCCTTGTATTCGGGCCTGCCGATGGCGGAGAGCCCCTCTTTTGCAGTGAATTTGTCGAGGGTGAACTTGTCGAGCCCGACGACGCATTTGAGGGCGAGGATGCGGGAAAGCGCTTCGTGCAATCTCTCTTCGGTGAGGATGCCCTTGTCGTAGGCTTCCGTCATGTAGCGGGTGTCCTCTTCGATGTCGTTGTAGAAGAGGAACATATCGATGCCTGCCATGATGGCGCCCGGGACGAGCTCGCTGCGCTTTGCCCTGCCCGTGAGCCCGACCATGTGCGAGGCGTCCGAGACGATGAGCCCGTTGAAGCCGAGCTTGCCGCGGAGAAGATCGCCCAAAAGTTCCTTCGAGAGGGTGGCGGGCTTTAAGTCCTCATCCTTGAGACCGGGGCAGAAGTGGCGCTGATAGGCGGGCATCATGATGTGCCCCGGCATCACTGCCTGCACGCCCGCTTCGATCATGCCTTTATAGACTTTGCCGTAGCTATTATCCCACTCTTCCATGGAAAGCGCGTTGACGGAAGTTGCGATGTGGGGGTCGCGCTCGTCCGAGCCGTCGCCCGGGAAGTGCTTCATCGCACACACGATGCCGCTTTCCGAAATGCCGCGGAAATATTCCTTGCTCATCGCAAGCACGGTGTCCGCATCCTTCCCCCATCCGCGCACGGAGATGCCGGGGTTGTGCCAATTAGCGACGAGATCGACGATGGGCGCGAATGCCCAGTTGCTGCCCGTCGCCTTGGTTTCGATGCCGCAGATGCGCCCGAGTTCGTAGGCGTATCTGGTGTCTCCCGTGGCGGCGATCTT
>DXAJ01000056.1 GCA_019117085.1 Candidatus Gallimonas gallistercoris | reverse complement strand
TGGTTTTCGTGCATATCCATTATAACAGATATTTTGAACTCTGCGCTATACTTTTTTTGCTTGTTTCCTTTTCTTGCCATAAAAATATGCACCTCCAAAAGTCTGTCCAACTTTTGGGGTGCATATCAGGTGTGAGGCGGCCTTTTCCGTTCTTTTTTATGTACTTTTACTGTTCCCAAGATTCGATGCGGTTGCCGTCCGCGTCGAAGAGCCAGGGGCCGAGCGTCTTGCGCTGTTCGTTCTGCCCGTCGATATCCGCGTCCATGATCGCATACCAAAAGCGCTGCTCCCCGTCCGTCGAAGCACGCGCGACGAGCGATTTGCCCTGATCAAGATCGCCGATATAGATGCGGCGTTCCAGCTGCATCTCGCTCGGGTCCGTCGTATAGTCCACGGAAGAATACAGCTCGATCTGCACCTCGATGACGCCGGGCAGGAAGGTGAATTTGTTTTTGACGACGGCGCGCACTTCGCCGTCCGAGCCCTCCATACTGAGATCGAGCACCGTGAAAAGGGCGCGGGGCGAAGCCTCAGGGGAAGCGTTCTCCGCCGCGCAGACCTCTTGCGCCGACGCATACCGTACCGCGGGGAAAGCGAACATCGCCCCCGCCGTCGCCGTCAACGCGCACGCAAGCGCGCATACCGCCAGCCGTTTCGTTTTTGTCTTCATTCGATACCTCCGAAAAGCGGGCAGCGCCCGCCGTATTCTTTCTTGATGGTATCACAAGATGCCGCAGCCGTCAAGGGGCGAAACATGTCGAATCATGGGAACTTTTGCCGAAAACCCGTTCGATCTCGCGCAGGATGTCCTCATCGGCAGGACAGAATGCGTATTCCTCGATCTCGTAAGGCGCGATCCAGCACGCATCCTCGTGCTCGAACAGCTGCGGCTCGCCCCAAACGATCTCGGCGTGATACACCGTCAGATGCACAATAAGATCGGGATAAGCGTGCGTCACTTCCATAAATTTCTCCCCGACGCGCACCTCTATACCGAGTTCTTCGCGGCACTCCCGCACGAGAGCTTCCTCACGCGTTTCCCCCGCTTCCACCTTGCCGCCGACGAACTCCCATAAATGTGCCCGCGCCTTGCCCTCGGGCCGTTTGCAGATGAAAAACTTCCCTTTACGCCAAATAAGCGCCGCCGCGACTTCCGTCATATCCCCTCCCGCAGACTGCCGCCCGCTTTTTCCTATATTGTAGCACATTCTCCCGCGAAAGACAATAAAAGAGACGGGCACCTCACGGCGCCCGCCAATGATAGGGAGAAGTATGAAGAAATTAAGTTATATTACTTTTTGCGGCGGACGAGCACCCACACGAGCACGCCGACAACGATGAGGGCAGCCACACAGCCGGCGACGATCCAGACGACGGGCGTCTCGGTGTCGGGCTCCGGCTCGGGCTCGGGCTCGGGCTCGGGCTCGGGTTCCGGTTCGGGTTCCGGTTCGGGCTCAGGTTCGGGCTCGGGTTCGGGTTCCGGTTCGGGCTCGGGTTCGGGTTCCGGTTCGGGTTCGGGCTCGGGCTCAGGTTCGGGCGTGGGGTCCTCGGCTTCCGTCAGTTCAAAGGAAGCGACGGTGCCCGACACTTCAAAGGCGGCAAGGAGATAGGTATCCTCCCCGTTCTCGACGACCGCAAGCCCTTCGGGAGCGACGTCGCCCTCGGTGGCGCCGTTGAAATCGCGCGTGTTGATATAGTTGATGTATGAGGCGGCGGAAGGATCGGTGATATCGTAGACCATGATGCCGCCGATGCGCTCGAGGGCGATGAAGGCATATGCTCTGCCCGCGACTGCCGCCACCGTGACCGCTTCGGGCTCGATACCTTTCTTAGCAGAACGGCTTTCGAGTTCGATATCGTCGTTGGAGACGTTATAGTAGTCGGGAAGATACTCGTACGTTTTGCTCTCAAAGTCGTTGGCACTGTCGAAGATGAGGTTGAGGCCCGCCTCCGTCACCTCAAAGAGGCTGAAGGAACGCGCGCCGTAGAGATAATTGCCCTCGCCGATGCCCGCCTTGACCGAGTTGTCGAGCACGCGCACTTTTTCGGCGGTCACGCTGCCGTCCGCGGAGGTGAGATCGCGCTTGATCTCGTCGCAGAATTCCCCCCACTCGCGGGCGTCGCCCTCGTTGGCGGTGAGAAGGTACGTCCTGCCGTCCGCCTCGTAGAGGGAAATGCCGTCTGGCATGTAGACGCCGTAGGTGTTTTCATAGGTCTTGGGGAGATACTTGCCGTCCGAATCGTCGAGATCGACGGCGTTCTCTTCTTTGCCGTAGTCCTTGAAGCCGAGCGGGAAGACATCGGTGAACTCGCCCGATGCAATGTCGAGCACGGCGACGGCGTTGGCCTCCTGCAGGGCAACGTAAGCGGTCGTATCGGAGGCGGCGATGTACTCGGGCTCCAGATCGAGCGCGGCGGAGACGATCTCACCCTCTACCACATTGAAGACGACGCCCTCTTTTGCGAGCTCTGCGGCGTCGAAGCCCGCAAACCCTGCCACTTTGACGGTATCCGTCTCGGTGTCGACGACGGTGACGCTGCCCGCAGGATCGACGGCGCTTTCGCCGTACCCCTCGCGCGGCTCGCCCTCATCCGCCGTAAGGATGTATCTTCCGTCGGCGGCAAAGACGATCATATCGGGCTGCACGCCCGTTTCATAGACAGCGACGATCTCGTTGTCATAGTTGAGCACAGCGATACGGCCGCTTTGGGTGTAATCGGCATCCTGCAGTGCCACGGCGATGCGGTCGTGAACGGGATCGACGGCAACGCTCGTCATATCGCCGTAGGTAAAGGAAGCGTCCTCTTCCTGCATGAGCGCCTTGACATCGAGTTTTTCCGCCGTGCCGAAGCTGCCGTCTGCGTTGACAGAGAAGACGTTGAGGATGGACTCCTGTCCGTTGACGACGTACGCCTTGCCGTTGTCGGCGTTGTAGGAGACGATCTCGGCGACGCCGCCGTCCGCATTGACCTCGCCCAGCTTGATGCCGCCCGCCTTCTTCAGGGTGAGCGCGGCGTCCTTTTCGAAGCTGTCTTCCTTCACTTCATATGCCGTCTGACGGGTGACGCTTTCGCCCTTGCTGTTGAGGACAGGCTTGTCTTCGGGCATCACTTCCGAATAATCAAGCTCGTCCGCATCGGCGGCGTTGTCGTCGGTATCCGCGAAGTTTACGCGGCGCACCGCCTTTTTCTTGGACTGTATGTCCTCGTAAGCACCCTCATAGACGGGCGGGACCTGTGCATCCTCGGCATCGTTCCCCTGCACGGCGAGCACATCCACATAGCCCTCGGGTCTGTTCTCGTCGGTAACGGCGCCCGCAAAAGAGTCGGTCAGCGTGACGGCGCGGTCGAAAAGCGCCACCGCGACGCCCTTGTTGTGCAGCTGCACGTCCCACTCCATATCCCCTTCGGGGACGAGGAGAGCACCCGCGGAGACTTGGTCCGTCTGCCCGCAGCGCACGAGATAGTGCCCCTTGGCGGCGATGCTGCCTTCAAGCATAAGGGACAGCCATTCTTCATTGTGCTTGCCGTCCGCGCTCGAGCGGTAGGAAAGCTGCCAGCCCGCGAGGGAGACTGCCGCTTCTGCGGGGTTGTAAAGTTCGATGAAGCTGTGGCTGACGACCTCCGCGTCGTCCGAAGCGCCGAACACCTGACCCACGACGACGTGGGGAACGGAGACATCGTAGCTGCCGTCCTCGGCATAGGGCGTACCCGTAAGCGTCTCCGCCCTCGCGAATACGGGAAAGGCAGTGCCGCATACCGAGAAGCAGAGCGCGGCGCCCATCGCCGCGGCGGCGATCCGTTTTACCTTTTTCATATTGTATTCTCCTATAACTTGATGTCATCAGCATAGCAAAAAGTTTTATAAATCCTCCCCCGCTTTTGTAATAAAAATGTAATAAACGAACATCGGGGCAAGAAAAAAACGTGCAGGCAAGAAAAATGACGAAATTTGGCGAATGATTTGACATCCCCTATCTAATGTGGTATAGTAGTTGTATCTTCACGAAGGGAAACGATATGAAGGCACTCGAAGAAAAGATCGTAAAAGAAGGCACCGTCCTCCCCGGGAACGTCCTCAAAGTCGGGAGCTTTTTAAACCAGCAGATGGATTCCGACTTCATCATGGAGATCGGCAAAGAGATCGCCCGCCTCTACGAAGGCACGAATGTTACCCGCATCCTCACCATCGAATCTTCGGGCATCGCGCTCGCCGTCGCGGCGGGCATCGCCATGCACGTCCCCACCGTGTTTGCAAAAAAGCACAGAAGCGCCAATATGCCCAAATCGGTATACACGGCGCCCGTCTATTCCTTCACTCATCACGAAACGTATGAGATCGCCGTCGCAAGGGAATACCTTCCTGCGGGCGAAAAGGTGCTCATCGTCGACGATTTCCTCGCCAACGGCAACGCCGTGCGCGGGCTCATGCACATCATCAAGGAGGCGGGGGCGGAGCTCGTCGGCTGCGCCATCGCCATCGAAAAGGGATTCCAGGAAGCAGGCGACCAACTGAGAAAAGAGGGCGTCCGCATCGATTCCCTTGCCATCATCGACGCCATGACCGACGAGAGCGTCACCTTCCGCGCGCAGTAAAAGCGCGGTTTTTTCTTCCCTCGGTACCAATTTTTAATGCATTATGATGCAAAAGGAGAATAGTATGAAGAAACTTTTGGCTTTGGGTCTTGCCGCGGCCATGACGGTCACGGGCGCTTGCCTGCTTGCTTCCTGCAAGGAAGATGACAGCACGTTGAAGGTCGGCTTCATCGCCCTGCACGACAGCAACTCGACGTACGACAAGAACTTCATCGATGCGATCGAAGCTGCCTGCGACGCGAAGGGCGTTGACCTCGTCATGAAGACGGGCATCCCCGAAAAGAGCGAATGCTACAATGCCGCTGCCGACCTCGTCGATCAGGGCTGCGACGTCATCTTCGCCGATTCCTTCGGTCATGAGAACTTCATCCTGCAGGCCGCAAAGGAATTCCCCGAAGTTGAGTTCTGCCACGCAACGGGTACGCTTGCCCACACTGCGGGCGTTGCCAACCACCACAACGCGTTCGCTCACATCTATCAGGGCAGATACCTTGCAGGCGTCGCTGCCGGCATGAAGCTCGTCGAGATGTACGAGGCGGGCGAGCTCGAGGCGAACAACTTCGATGCAGACGGCAACATCAAGATCGGTTACGTCGGCGCATATCCTTATGCAGAAGTCGTTTCGGGCTACACCTCCTTCTTCCTCGGCACACGCTCCATCGTGGAGGAAGAGACGGACATCTCCGTCTCCATGGAAGTCACCTACACGAGCAGCTGGTTCGATGAAAAAGCCGAACGCGAAGGTGCAAATACCCTCATCAGCCGCGGCGCCGCCCTCATCTCGCAGCACGCAGACTCCATGGGCGCTCCCTCTGCCTGCGAAAAGGCCGGCGTTCCCAACGTCTCCTACAACGGCAGCACGGAGGCTTCCTGCCCCAACACCTTCATCGTTTCCTCCTACATCAACTGGGAGCCCTACTTTGAATACATGATCGACTGCGTCGTGAACGGCGAAGAGATCGATGCCGACTGGACGGGTACGCTTGCGACGGATTCCGTTGCCCTCACCGAGTTCGGCGCAGCGGCAGCAGAAGGCACCGCAGAGAAAGTCGCAGAGGTCAGGGCTCAGCTCGAATCGGGCACGCTCAACGTCTTTGACTGCTCCAAGTTCACCGTGAACGGCGAGCACCTCACCTCCTACATGGCGGACGTCGACACCGACGACAACTTCACTCCCGACCACGAGGCGATCGAAAACGGTATCTTCTACGAATCCAAGCACCGCTCCGCACCCTACTTTGACGTGCGCATCGACGGCATCTCGGAGCTTTCGGCATCTTAACATCAACGCTCTTTTGAGCAGCACAAACAACGACAAGACGGCGAAGATATCCTCTCCGCCGCTTGTCCTTTTTCGGAACATTTTTTGCGAGGTACCAACGTGGACGAATACGCCCTGCAACTACAAAATATCAGCAAGTACTTCGGCTCGGTCGCGGCGAACAAGAACATCGATCTCACCCTGAAAAAGGGCGAAATTTTGGCGCTGCTCGGCGAGAACGGCAGCGGCAAGACGACGCTCATGAACATGATCTCGGGCATCTACTACCCCGACGAAGGGCGCATCTTCGTAAACGGGGAAGAGGCGCACATCTCCTCCCCGCAGGACGCCTTCCGCTACAAGATCGGCATGGTGCACCAGCACTTCAAGCTCATCGACATCTTCTCCGCCGCCCAGAACATCGTGCTCGGCACCAAGGGAAGCGGCCTTGCCCGCATCAACGAGGAAGTCAAGGCGATCGCCGAAAAGTACGGCTTCGAGATCGACCCCAAAAAGAAGATCTACGATATGTCCGTTTCGGAAAAGCAGACGGTGGAGATCGTCAAAGTGCTCTACCGCGGCGCGGACATCCTCATCCTCGACGAGCCCACGGCGGTACTCACCCCGCAGGAGACGGAAAAGCTGTTCTTAGTCATGCGCGCCATGAAGGCGGACGGCAAGTCCATCATCATCATCACGCACAAGCTCAACGAGGTGATGGCGATCTCCGACCGCGTCGCCGTGCTCAGAAAGGGCGAATACATCGGCTGCGTCGACACGGCGGATACCGACCCCGCCTCTCTCACCGAGATGATGGTGGGCGAAAAGGTGACTCTCAACATCTCCCGCCCCGAAGCGCATGCCGAAAGGCCCCTGCTTGAGATCAGGGATCTCACCGTCAACAGCGACGAAGGGAGCCACGCCATCGAAAATCTGAACTTCTTCATCCGCGGCGGCGAAATTTTGGGCGTTGCGGGCATCGCGGGCTGCGGACAGCGCGAACTGTGCGAGGCGATCGCGGGGCTGAGGAAGATCGAATCGGGCGGCATCTATCACGAGGGCGAGAGCATCGTGGGGCTCAGCCCACGCGCCATCAGCGCGCGCGGCGTTGCGATGAGCTTCATCCCCGAAGACCGCCTCGGCATGGGCCTTGCGCCCTCCATGTCCGTCACGGACAACATGATGCTCAAAAACTATCAGGATCACGGCTACGGCATCGAGCCCCTTCCCCTTTCGGACGAGGACACGCCCGAACAGGCCAAGAAAAAGAACGCGCGCAACCGCTTTACGGAGTTTTTGAACGGGCACTGCCCCTTCGTCGACCGCAAGAAGGCGCGCGCCGAGGCAGAACGCATCATCAAAGAGCTCGACATCGTCACCCCGTCGACGGAGACGCCCGTAAGGCGGCTTTCGGGCGGCAACGTGCAGAAGGTGCTTTTAGGCCGCGAGATCCTCATCGAGCCCAACGTGCTCATCACGGCGTACCCCGTGCGCGGGCTGGACATCAACTCGTCCTATCTCATCTACGACATCCTCAACCGTCAGAAGGAAGCGGGAACGGGCATCCTCTTCATCGGCGAAGACCTCGACGTCATGCTCGCCCTGTGCGACAAGATCATGGTGCTCTGCCACGGGAAGATGATGGGCGTCGTCCATGCCGAAAAGACGACCAAGGAACAGCTCGGCCTCATGATGGCGGGCGCACTCGATCTCGAAGAAGAGAAGGGCAAGCCGATGGGCGTTGCAAAAGACACGAGGATCGGGGAGGATCAGGCATGAAAAACACCAAAGAACCGTTCATCCACATCACGCGCCGCGAAGGGATGCCCCTCTGGAAGGGACTTCTCATCCGCGTGGCAGCCGTCCTCGTCGCCCTCATTCTGAGCGATATCGTCATCTCGGCGGCGGCGCCCAAGTCGCAGGGCTTCTTCGGCTTCTTCAGCGCGCTCTTTTCGGGCGCCTTCGGCACCGAGCGCCGCACCTGGCTCTTATTCCAGA
>DXAJ01000005.1 GCA_019117085.1 Candidatus Gallimonas gallistercoris | reverse complement strand
CAGCGGCGTCCCTTGGCTCACGCAGACGACGCCCGCACGCTGCGCGCTCATCCTCGTGAGCGTCTGGACGGGATTTTCCTATCCCATGATGCTTTCGGAGAACATCATCAAGAACATCGACCGCGAAATTTACGAGGCGGCGGCGCTCGAGGGCGCAACGGGCGCGAAGGCGTTCTTCCACATCACGCTGCCCCTTCTGATGTTCTCCATTTCGCCCATCTTCATCATGAGCCTTGCGGGTGCGTTCAACAACTTCAACACCATCTTCCTGCTCACGGGCGGCGGACCGCTCAACTTGGACTATCAGAGTGCAGGAAGTACGGATATCCTCATCACCTGGCTCTTCAAAATGACCATCAACAACAACAAATATAACTTCGGCGCGGCGATCTCGCTCATCCTGTTCATCCTCGTTGCGATCTTCAGTATCTTCCAGCTGAGAAAGACGCGCGCCTTCAAAGAGGAGGACAACAACGCATGAATGCTTCCGTTATCGCCAATACGAGCCTTCCCGATGCCGCCGCGGAACAGCAAAAGACGGCCGTCCGCAAGCGGCGGAAGAAGATCTCTCCCGTCGAAGTCGTCAAGCTCGTCTTCACCTATATCTTCCTTACGCTGCTCGCAGTGATCGTGCTGCTGCCCATCGTGTATATCGTCACCATGTCGCTGAACGCGGAGCGCAGCCTGTATATCGATACGGTCTTCCCCACGCAGTACACCTTCGACGCCTTCGTGCGGCTGTTCACGACGACGCCCTACGTCTCCTGGTACGGCAATACGCTCATCGTGGGCGCGATGACCGCCGTCGGCGAGCTCATCTTCGTGCTCCCGACCTCGTACGCCCTCTCCCGCCTGCGCTTCAAGGGGAGGAAGAACTATCTGCTCGTCTTTTTGGTGCTGCAAATGTTCCCGGGCACCATGTCGATGGTCGCATACTATGTGCTCCTCAACATGCTGGGGCTCATCGATACCTATATCGGCCTTGTGATCATCTTCTCGTGCACGGCGATCCCGGGGAGCACCTTCATGATGAAGGGCTTCCTCGATACCATCCCGCGCTCCCTCGAAGAGGCGGCGATGCTGGACGGCGCCACGCGCATGCAGTGCGTCACGCACATCATCGTTCCGCTCGCGATGCCCATGGTCGGGCTCATCGCCCTCTTCGGCTTCTCGGCGCCCTTCGGCGACTATATGCTCACGAGCATCCTCATCACCGATCCTTCGAAGTATACGCTCGCCGTCGGAACGTACCTGAGCATCTTCTCGCAGTCTACGACGGACTATGCGATGTTCGCCGCCGCGGCGCTTCTTTCGGCGCTCCCCATGGCGGTCATCTATATGGTCCTGCAAAAGACCATCATCAACGGTCTCAGCGGCGCGACCAAGTGAGAGGCGCGCAAACCTTGCAATCTTCACCCGAGGTGATCTTATGAATCGTTCTATCATGTATTGGAAGTGGGATAACGACGTCCTCGATCTCTCCGTCCTCGACAAAAAGACGGACGACCTCCTCTCGCGCACGCAGATCGGGAACATCTTCATCGGCACGCAGTGGATCGTCGATCGGTTCCACGGCGAAAAACTGGGCGCCGCGTTCCGCCGCGTCATCGAGCGGCTGCACGCCGCGGGCAGGAAGGCGATGATCGAGTGCTGCATCCGCAACGAGGGCGAGCCCTTCTATCGGCAGTATCCCGGGGAACCTTCCTATCTGCTTTCCTTCTATGAATGCGAAGCGGACGAGCACGGCGCGGGCACCTTCCGCATCCCGCACGAGCCCGTCTGGCACTATTGGCGGCATACTGGGGATGGAGGCGAACACAAGCTCTTTGCCTGCTACCGCCTGAAAAAGACGGGCGCATTCTCCTATTCTTCGGCGGTGCGCTGCGACGGGATCGCCGCGAGCCGCGCCGTCAAGGCGGGGGAGGGGTATGAGATCGAGATCTCGTTCACGGGCGCGGAAAAGGGGGAGAGCGTCGCCGTGTGCGTGGGGTTCCCCCAGCCCATCGTCGATCTTGCGCATCCCAAGCTCCTGCCTTACTTCCGCACGATGGCGGAGCACGCCAAAGAGCTGGGCGCGGACGGCGTTTTTTCGGACGAATGGGGCTACGACATGATCTTGAAGATCGTCAAGCCCAACCCTTACGACGACACCGAACTCAACCTGCGCCATATCTCGTGGTCGGAGCATTTCGAAAGCAAGTGCCTCGAATACACCAAGCGGCAGCTCTTTGACCGCCTTCTCGATCTCTTCTACACAAAGGACGGCGAAGCGGAACGCTCGAAAGAGGCCGTCGACGACTATCTCAGGACGCTCCGTCTCCTTTGCACCGAGAACGAGGAGGGCATGTACGAGACCGTCAAAGAAGTGTTGGGCAAAGACGCTTTTTGGGGCGTGCATCCGACATGGTGGGGGAGCGTCGATTCCCTCAACTTCGAATTTTACAAAAACGGCTTTTACTGGTGGGATGCCAAGCGCGACTACGCCCAAACGGACGAGACCATCCTTTACTGCATCCGCACGGCGCTCGCGCACCGTTTCTCTGCGCCCGTGTGGTATAACATGTGGTATTCCATGGGCACGCGCGACATCAACACCTATTACACGGAGACTTGGCGCAACCTGCGCTACGGCGGCAGGACGCACTATCTCGGCTATGAATGCCCCAACGAGGCGGTCGTGCTCGAATTGAAGCCCGAAGGGATGCTCGAAAGCATCGAAGAGATGGATGCCCGCGTGCGCCTCTTCGACGGCGCAGGCGCGGTGCAGCCCGATTGCCGCCTTCTGCTCCTTTTCGGCTATGAGGCCGTCTCCAACTGGGCAGACATCGGCATGACGATGCCGTGGAAGCCGCAGAATCCCCGCCTCGACGCCGTTCTCAACACGGCGAACGCCGTATTTTCCGAAGTATTGTGCGACCTCGTTCCCTCCTATGCCGCGGAGAACGCTTCGCTCTTCGTGAACGGGCGCGGCAGGGCGCAGTACGGCACGCAGGAGTATGACGCCGTCGTCGTGCTCTATCCCGACGGGATGACGAAGGCGGCGGAGGACTTCGTGCGCGCACTGCCCAAAGACCGCCTCGTCCTCTGCGGGGGCGGCGCGCTGCAAGAGGAACTGTGCGCGGCGGGCGCGGCGGGGCGGGAGGACATCCCGTCCGCAGCGGAGATCGTCTCGCTTGCAAAGGGGATGGGCGTTCCCGCCAACCGCCGAGAGGGCGGCGTCCTCTTGCAGGACGGCAGCATCCTCTTCACGGCGGAGGGGAAGAAACACATCAAAAACCCGCTCTCTCTCGACTTCGTTTGGCAGGGGAAGCGGATGCGCTTCGAAGGCTTCGACGCGCTTTGGATCTCGCAGGACGGCACGCGCGCCGTCTATCCCGAAGGGACGCTCACGGCGGACGGAAAAACGCTTTCCTCGGAGGTGACGTTATGAGCTATACCCGCATGCAGGGGCAGCTCCTTCCCGAGGGCTGGCTGAAAGAATTTCTGCGGCGCGACAAGGAGGGCATCACGGGGAATCTCGATAAGCTCTTCCGCGACTGCGCCGAGGACGTGTTCGGCGCGGACAAAGTGACGCACAAGGAGGACGGCTATTGGAGCTCCTGGTGGGCGGGTGAAACGCACGGGAACTGGATCGAAGCGTACGTCCGCCTCGCCTTCCTCACGGGCGAAGAAGAACTTGTTTCCCGCGCCCGCGCCATCGTCGAGAACATCCTCGCCCATCAGGGGGAGGACGGCTACATCGGCATCTATGTGGAAGGGGCGCGCTACATCGTCACCAAGCGCTTCGGCGAACTCTGGGCGCAGAGCCGCGCCATGCGCACGCTGCTCGTCTATTACGACTATACGAAGGAGGAGCGCGTCCTTTCGGCGCTTGTCCGCATGGCGGATAACATCGTCGAGAACACCCCCGAAAACGTCTTTCTCATCCCCGACGAGGACGGCAGCAAGGGGCACAGCCTCATGATCATCGACGGCATGTATGCGCTCTATTCCCTCACGGGGAAGGAGGCATACCGCGATTTCAGCGTGCGGCTCTACGAGGACTACTGCGCGCACCGCTGCCAGTTTTTGGAGGACGACCTGCGCACCGAAAATCTGCTCGATCCGCTCGTTCCCTTCACGGGGCACGGGCCGCACACCTGCGAGATGCTGCGCCTTCCTCTCCTTCTCTACCGCATGACGGGGGAGAAGAACTATCTCATCGCCTTCCGCTGCGCGCTCAACAAGCTTTCGCGCAACCTGTTGCTTTCGGGCTCGTGCAAGTCGGATGAGTTCATCGGCACCTATCAGAGCGAGCTCGTCATGGAAAACGACGCGCGCACGAGCGTGTTCGGCGGCTCCGTTCCGCTGCCCACCGCGGCATACGAATACTGCTCCACGGCGGAGCTCGCCCTCGATTACATCCGGGCGGAGCACATCTTAGGCGATATTTCCTTCGGCGAAAAGCTCGAATGGCTCGTCTACAACGCGGGGCTCGCCTCCAAACACCCGTCGGGGAAGATGATCCAATACTTCGGCGCGGACAACATGTACGACGCTTCGCACGCCGTCAACCCGCGCTTCGACTATTCCCCCACGCACGACGACGCCGCCGTCTGCTGCGCGCCCAACGCTTGCAAGCTCATGCCCGTCTTCGCGCGCGAGGCGTATCTGACGGACGGGGAGACGCTCATCTGCAATCTCTTCCTGCCCTCCTCCTTCCGTTTTTCTTGGAAGGAAGGGGAGCTTGTCATCGCCGAGAAGACGGAATATCCCTTCCGCTGCCGCGTGGAATTCGAGTGCGCGGGGGAGGGGAGCGTTCCCTTCGCGCTGCGTCTTCCCTCCTTCGCCGAACGTTATACGCTGACGAAGAACGGCAAGCCCTGCCGCACGAAGGAACAGAGCGGTCTGCTCTTCGTCGAAGGAGGCGTTTCGGGCGGGGATAAGCTCGCCTTCTCCTTCGAACCGCGCGTCAGGATGCTGCGCGCCCCCGACGGGACGTTCGCCCTTGCCTGGGGCACGCTGCTCTTTTCCAAAGATATCCCCGCTTCCTGCAAAAGGTATCGAAAGTACGAGGGCGCGGAAGGCTTTTACGACTGCGATTTCACGCCCAAACCGCACGAGGATTGGAACGATACCCTCTTCGTGACGGAGGAGGGCGACCCCGTGGCGCACGTCGAATATTGCCGCGGCGGCTATCCGACGGAAAAACCGCCCGTTGCGATCGTCGCGAAGGCGCTCGACCGCTATGCCTATCCCGTCGATCTGAGACTCGTCCCCATCGGCGCGACGACGCTGCGCCGCACCACCTTCCCCGTGTTCTACGATGAACGCGGCATCTACGCGGCTGCCATGAAAAGCCGCAAAGGAGAGAAAAAATGACCCCCCGCGAACGAGTTTTTGCCCTGCTCGGCGGCAAAAAGCCGGACAGGATCCCCAATTTCAACATCCTGATGGCGTTTTCTGCCCGCAGGAACGGGCATACCTACCGCGAGTACGCGAGCGACTACCGCATCCTCTGCGAGAGCGATCTTGCCTGTTCCGAACGGTATTCCATCGACCTTCTCTGCGCCATCTCCGATCCCATGCGCGAGGCGGAAGGGTTCGGCGCGAACGTGCTGCTGCCCGAGGACGACGTTCCTTACAGCCCGACGCCTCTCGTCGAAGATATTTACGAGGCGGAAAAGGTGCTCAAAACTTACGACCCGTATAACGGCGGGCGCACGGAAGACCGCCTGAAAGCCGTGGAATATTTCCGCCGCAACTGCCCCGATCATGCCGTGGGCGGCTGGGTGGAGGGCGCCTTTGCCGAGTGCTGCGATCTGCGCGGCATCAACGATTTCCTCGCCGACGCCGCCTGCGAGGAGCCCGAGGCCATCCACGCGATGCTCCGCATCGCGGCGGAACAGGCGGCGCGCTTTGCCGTCCTGCAAGTGGAGGCGGGGGCGGACATCATCGGCATCGGCGATGCGGCGACCTCGCTCATCTCCCCCGATATGTTCCGCGAATACGCGCTGCCCTATCAGAAGCGCATCGACGAAGCCGTGCACGCGGCGGGCGGCAAGACCAAACTGCACATCTGCGGCAACACGACGAACGTGCTCCCGCTCATGCTCGAAACGGGAACGGACATCATCGACCTCGACTGGATGGTCGACTTGAAGCGGGCGCGCGCGCTCGCGGAAGGGAAGAACGTCGTCTATTCGGGCAACTACGACCCCGTCGCCGTCCTGCTGCAAGGGACGCCCGAACGGGTGCGGGAGGCGGTGCTCTCCTGCGCCGCGATCTGCCCCGACCGCTATATCTCGTCGGCGGGCTGCGAAGTCCCGCGCGACACGCCGCCCGAAAATCTTTTGGCGGTGGCGGAAGCCGTCAAGGAGGTGCGCGTATGAAGCTTCCCGCATGGCTGAAAAGCGCCGTCTTCTACGAAATTTATCCGCAGAGCTTTTACGATACCAATCGTGACGGCATCGGCGATCTCAACGGCATCATCCAAAAGCTCGACTATGTCAAGAGCCTCGGCTGCAACGCGATCTGGATCAATCCTTGCTTCGAATCTCCCTTCATGGACGCGGGCTACGACGTGAGCGATTATAAAAAGATCGCGCCCCGCTACGGCACCAACGAGGATGCGAAGCGGCTCTTCGAAGAGGCGCACAAGCGCGGGATGAAGGTCTTGTTCGATCTCGTGCCGGGTCATACGTCCGATCGGCATCCATGGTTCCTCGAATCGAGAAAGCCAGAACGTAACGAATATTCCGACCGCTATGTCTGGACGCACAACGCCTTCGACTATCCCGAAGGTTACCGCTGGATGAGCGGCATGCAGGACAGGGACGGCAACTATCTTGTCAACTTTTTCAGCTCGCAGCCCGCGCTCAACTACGGGTTCGAGGTGCAGGACTTCCCCTGGCAGCTCCCGCCCGACCACCCCGCCGCGCAAGCGACGCTCGAAGCGATGAAGGACGTCATGCGCTTCTGGATGGACATGGGGTGCGACGGCTTCCGCGTGGATATGGCGTATTCCCTCGTCAAGAACGATCCCTTCCGCACGGGCATCAAGCGGCTGTGGGGGAACGTGAGGGAGATGTTCGAGAAAGAGTATCCCGAAAACGTGCTCCTCTCCGAATGGGGGCGTGCGGAAGAGGCGATCGACGCGGGCTTCCACCTTGATTTTTACCTGCACTTCAACGGCAGGGGCTACAATGCGCTCTTCCAGGAGGGCGCGAGCGATTACGTCGATAAGGCGAGCGAAGGCCATTGCTTCTTCTCGAAGGAGGGGAAGGGGGATGTGACCGTTTTCACGGAGGAATTCCTGCCCAAGCTCCGCTATATCGCGGGGCGCGGGTATCTGTGCCTGCCCACCGACAATCACGATATGATCCGCTATTCCCGCTTCCGCAGCGAGGACGAGATGAAAGTGGCGGCATCTTTCGTGATGCTGCTTCCCTCCATCCCCTTCCTCTATTACGGCGACGAGATCGGGCTTCCCTACCGCGAAGGGCTCACCTCCAAGGAGGGCGGCTATTTCCGTACGGGCTCGCGCACGCCCATGCAGTGGACGGCGGGCAGGAACAGGGGCTTTTCCGAAAGCGGAGGGGAGCTCTATCTTCCCGTCGAGGAAGGCGCCTCGCCAGACGTCGAAGCGCAGGAAAGAGAGAAAAATTCCCTTCTCAATACCGTCCGCCGCGCGATCGCCTTCCGTGCGGCGCACGAAGCATTGCAGGCGGGGGAGGAGATGCGCGTCCTCTTTGCGGAAAAAGGGAAATATCCCTTCGTGTTCGCGCGCGGGAAGTTTGTTGTCGCCGTCAATCCGAGCGGCAGCGCGGCGCAGGCGCCCGTTGCGGAAGGAAGATACAAGAGCGTGTTCTTTGTCAATGCCGAAGCGCGCATAGACGGGGAAAAGTGCATCGTGCCGCCCGTCTCGCTCACCGTCTTTGAAAAGGAGTAAATTATGAACAAACACGAATGGATCGCGGGCATTTTGGCGGAAAAACATAAAAAGCCTTTGCCCATCCTCTCCTATCCCGCCATTCAAAAGCTGGGTACGACCGTGCGCGAGCTCATCATGTCGAGCACCTTGCAAGCGCGCGGCATGAAGATCGTTGCCGACAGCTTTCCGACGCTTGCTTCCGTGAGCCTCATGGACCTTTCGGTAGAGGCGGAATGCTTCGGAGCGAACATCATCGTTTCGGACGGCGAAGTCCCCACCGTCTCGGGAGCGCTCGTCACTACGCCCGAAGAGGCGGCTGCTTTAAAAGTGCCGCCGCTTTCGGCGGGGCGCGCGGGGCTGTATGTCGACGCCATCAAGAGGGCGAAGGAGCTCATCTCCGGCCGCCCGGTGCTCGCGGGCGTCATCGGTCCGTTTTCGCTCGCAGGCAGGCTCGTCGACGTCACCGAAGCCATGATCCTCTGCTATGAGGATCCCGAAATGCTCAAAACGGTGCTTGACAAGGCGACCGACTTTTTGGTAAACTATATCCGCGCCTACCGCGAGGCGGGGGCGGACGGCGTGGTCATCGCAGAGCCCCTTGCGGGGATGCTCTCGCCCGACCTTTGCGCCGAGTTTTCCGAACCGTACATCCGCCGCATCGTACAAAGCTGCGGGGCGGACGATTTCCTCCTCGTCTATCACAACTGCGGCAACGGCGCGGTGCGCATGCTCGACAGCATTTTGAATACGGGCTGCGATATGTATCATTTCGGCGATGCCGTCGATATGCGCGAAGTGTTGAAGCGCATGCCCCAAGGAGTCGTCGCGATGGGCAACGTGAGCCCCGCGAACGAGTTCCTCGGCGGAACGCCGAAGTCCGTCTATGAAGCGACGCAAGCGCTCCTTCGCGATTGCGCCGCCTATCCCAACTTCGTTCTCTCTTCGGGTTGCGACATCCCGCCGCTCTCCCCGTGGGAGAACATCGAGGCCTTCTTCCGCGCTGCGGAGGAATTCAAGGCCTGAACCGCACAACACAATATATCCGTCGGGAGTTGCCGCCCGCGCGAAAGGCGCGGGAGGGGCAGAGAGCAGGGGAAGCGCGGTGAAAATCCGCCGCAACAGCCATTACGGTGAAAGTCCGATCGCCTGCCCCGACGGAACGCGCGGCGATCTCGGGCAGCAGGAGAAAAAGAGCCGTGCGTTCTTTTGGCGCGCCCGAGGGGCGCGTTTTTTGCTGCCTCGCACGATAAAATGCTGCTGCAAAGCGGCAAAAGAGGTTTTTATGAAAAAGAAAGTTGTCTCCCTTGTCTCCCTCATCTCGGCAGTCCTTGCGCTTTTTTCGCTTGTTGCGCTCGCAGGCTGCCATACGTCTTCCGTCACGGCGGACGTGGACGTCGTCATCCGGGCGACGGCGGAACAGGACGGCATGACGCTGCTTGCCGTCATGGAAGAGCTCCAGGCGGCGGGCGAATTGAGCTTTACCGTCTCGGACGGCATGGTCGTGGAGCTCAACGGCACGAAGCAGACCGCGTCGAGCTAT
>DXAJ01000055.1 GCA_019117085.1 Candidatus Gallimonas gallistercoris | reverse complement strand
TGTATTGTCCGAGAAGAGAAATGGCCTCTTACGCGTTCGCTTTTACTTTGATGCCGTCCAGTTCGAGATAGACATATCCGTCTGCATACGCAAACGAAAGCGGTCTTTCTGCACCGCGAAGAGCGAGCGTCACATCCCCCGCAAGCGTTCCGTCCGCAAGCGAGATATCCAACGCTCCCGTCACGCCGACGATTTCGCCGCCGATCTCGCCCTCGTATCCGATCTCCGCGTGCAGCGCCTCTGCTTGGAACAGCGTCATCAGCGTCTTCGCATAGGGAAGAATATCGATATACTCGTTTCCGTCGAAGCGGGGCGTTTCCCCTTCGCTCAGGACGACGTTCGCCCCGAGCGCTTCCACGCGCACTTCCCCTTCGCTCACGTGCAGCGAAATATCTCCCACTTCGAACGTGCCGAGATCGATGCCGAGAAGGCGCAAAAGCTCGTTCCCCTTCACGGCGACCCCCAGCACGCCCTCTTTCTCGTTGACCGTCACGAGAGAGGAAAGCTCGCCCGAAAGCAAACTGTTGAGCAGCTTATCAAGATCGAAGGAAAGCCCTTCCGTCTCGATCGCGGGAAGTTCGATGTATTGTCCGAGAAGAGAAATGGCCTCTTCCGCGTTCGCTTTTACTTTGATGCCGTCCAGCTCGAGATAGACATAGCCGTCTGCATACGCAAACGAAAGCGGTCTTTCTGCACCGCGAAGAGCGAGCGTCACATCCCCCGCAAGCGTTCCGTCCGCAAGCGAGATATCCAACGCTCCCGTCACGCCGACGCGCTCGCCGCCGATCTCGCCTTCGTATCCGATCTCCGCATGCAGCGCCTCTGCTTGGAACAGCGCCAGCAGCGTCTTAATATGCGGCAGCAGTTCGGGGTAATCCGCCTTTTCCGACTCTGGAAGCGCCCGAGGCGCCTCGTCGCCGTAGCAAAGCGCAAGAGAAAGCGCGATGCCGTTATATTCCAATTCCGTGGAAACGTTCCCGAGCGACGCATGCCCTTCCTCATCGAGCAGGAAAGAAAATTGCACGGGAAGAGAAATAGAGCCGAGCGAAAGCTCCGTGGAAAGAGAAGCGCTCGTTTCGTCGTAGGAAAACTCCCCTTCCCCGAGCCCGGCAAGCAGCGAATCGAGCCCGCCTTCCGAGAGGGGCAGCGCACCCGAGACCTCTTCGAGGGCAAGCTTTCCGCGGATGCCGCCGTACTGCAAGTACGCCTCCCCCTCATCAAGCCACAGCTGCAAGATACCGAGATCGGCGCGGAGAGCGATGCTGTCGAGCGTCATTTCGCCGATGTCGAGATAGACGGCGCCCTCTAAGGGCGTACCGTTGACGGTAAGGGAAAGATCGAAGACGACGGGGCCCGAAAGCACGCTTCCGAACGCTTCGCCGAGACATCCGACCGCCGTCGGAACGCTCTCCCCGGGGCCGCTCACCTCGCCGCCCACATATTGTTTGAAATACTCCTCATAGGCAGGGCTCTTTGCGCGCTCCGTGCCATATTCATAGTGCGTCGTGAACGAGGAAGAGCAATTGACGGAGATCCCCATCGTCGCCTTGTACGATTCTTCCACGACGCTTTCGAGCACCTGCCACTTGTCGTCAAACGTATAGGTGATGCAAATGGACGTAAACTCGGGGAGCGCGGTGAGACCGCCCGAAAAGACCATTTGATTGGCATAATGCGCGGGCGCTTTATCCCCCGCGGGATCGAGATAGTACGTCTGCGAATAGGTACCATCCTGATTTTTGACGACTTCATCGGCGGAAAGCAGCGTCTCCTCGTTGATGATATAGACGGAAAACTCCGTCGCGGGAAGTCCGTTTTCGGCAATGAAGTCCTTCAAATACATATGGGCGTACGGTTCGCCGCTCTCCCACTCGGCGGAAAGCATCTCCTCGAACGTGGAGGCGTCGTATGTCGAACCCAGACGCCATAAAACTTCGTCGCCCGTATAGCAGAACTGCCGCGCTGCTTTGACCATGGAGCTTTGGGTGATGTCCGCCACGATGAGCACATTGTCGGAAAACTGTTTATAGGTACTCACCGACTGCTCCATGAGGGAGGCGTCCGTCGTTCCGTGCATCTCGGAATACCACGACTTTTGCGCCTTGAAAGCGGCATTCATGTAGGCGATGTTTTCGAGCGCCGTGTGCATATCGGGCGTAGACCCGTCTTCGGGAACGGGGGAAGACACGGTGACGAACCCCTCGTCCACGACGTTGGGGGTCGCTTCTTCGAAAAACTGCGGAACGACGATGCCCGCCCCCACGGCGAGCGAAAGGACGACCGCGCCGATCGCGGCAATTTTCAGCCAAGATTTCTTCTTTACCCCTGCGGGGATATATTCTGCGGACTCTTTTGCCGCCGCACTCACTTTATCTTTCATGTTCCTCATCGCGCGCCCGAAGGCGCTTGTCATAAAATGATATGACAGTATCATACCCGAATTATGACATTTTGTCAACTTTGTGAAGCGACGTTCGGCAAAATTTTCCAAAAAAATCTCCGGGAAGCGAAGTCCCGGAGAATGCTTTCAAGCGGCTCAGCCGCGGTTGAATTTGAATTTTGTGACAAGCACCTTTTCTTTGTTTGCAAAGGAGAAAATATCGTTCTCCGCCGCCCCCAGATAATCTTTGCCGAAGACGTCGAAGAGGCTTCCCGAAAGGCTGAATTCGGGGAGCGTGCCCAAAAGCTTGCCGTCCTCATAGAGGTAGGCGAGCATGACAGGGAGCCCCAGCGTGCCGTCGGGGGTCATATCGCCGCCCGATGTGACGGCAACATAGACTGCCTTGCCTTTGACGATGTCGGAAAGGTTTGCGTGCGTATTTGCAACGGTCACCCCGCCGAACCCCGCCGCAGGAACGGAATCGAAGCTCGATGCAGCCGTCCCCGAAAGGGGCAGCGAGAACTGCTGTGCCGTGCGCTTGCACGTTGCAAGCCCTTCGAAGACGCCCTCTTTGACGAAATAGAACTTGTCCCCTTCCTTCATCGTGCCTTCGGCATCGAAGAAGGGATAGCAGCCGCGGTTGCGGGGCGTGCGGTCGGTGAGAAGGGAGAACTTCTCGTTGAACACCTTCTCGCCCAGCCTGCCCTTCAGAAGGCTTGTGCCGCTCATGTACCCTTCCGCCGTCATCTCGCGGAGCGCATAGGGCGCGGCTTCCTGCACGGAGAGAATGACGGGCAGCTCCTCTTCGGGCAGCGGGAGCTTCTTGTTGTAGACGTTGAGGAGTTTCCCGATGTCTTCGACAATGGCGTCCTCGTTATAATACGACTGCACCGCGGAGTAATCGAGATCCATGATGTTTGCGGAAGACTTTTCCTTGATGACGAGGGAGAGGACGAAATAATTCCCGCGATAGGAAAGATCCGTTCCCCTGCTGTTCGTGTAGAAAGTCTCCTCCTCCCCGAGCATCACCTTGTTGGAGAAGATGAAATCGGGATAGGCCTTGTTGAGCCGCTCCGCAAGGCGGGAGACCGTCTTTAAAAAGTCCTTATGTTCCAAAATGGATGCCCGCCCGTCCTCATGGCGCACGCTGTGCTCTGTCAAAGCGCAGGGATAGGGAATGCCCTGGCAGAGCGCGTTCTTTGCACGCTCCGTAAGGGTTTCGTCCGCCTCGTCGCCCACGCACGCCGCAACGCCGATCCTGCCGTCCTCATAGACGCGGACGACCTTTTCCATGTCTTCGTTGATGCGCAGCGATTCCGCGCGGCTCGCTGCAAGATTGCAGCTGTAAGTTGTCGATCTCGTGATGATACGTTCGCGTTCCATGACTGCTCCCTCCTTACTGTACGTTCATCTTCGCAATGCTCACATACGGGCCCCCGAAGCCGACGGGAAGCGGGTACTGTTCCATCTTGCCGCAGCCGCCCGTCACAAAGGAGAACATCTCCGCATGATCGGAGAGCCCGTCGATGAGATCCAACGTCTCGAAGACGTTGCCCGTGATGACGGCGATCTTGACGGGATCGCCCACCTTCCCGTCCACGATCTCATACGCGAGCGAGGGCGCGATCGTGAAGGTGCTCATGCCCGAGCCGTGTTTGAGCGTCTTGATATAATAGCCGTGCTTGATGCCTGCGAACAGCTCCTCTTTCGTCTTGTCGCCTGCGTCGATGACAGTGTTCGTCATACGGACGATGGGCTCATAGTCGCAGCTGATGGCGCGGGCGTTGCCCGTGGGCGATTCGTCAAGATCCGCCGCCGTCGAGACGGAGTGCAGCCGCCCCGAAAGTACGCCGTTTTTGATGAGATAGGTCTTGGTGGCTTTGGTGCCTTCGTCGTCGTAAGGGGTATAGCCCGACCCGAAGTCGATGCCGCTGTCGTAGATGGAGAGGATGTCCGCGCCCACTTTGGTGCCGAGCGCCCACTCCTTCTTCATCGTCTCGTCGCCGAGCATGAAGTCCGCCTCCGACTTGTGGCCGAAGGACTCGTGCGCAAACCCGCCCGCCACGACGGGCGCAAGGATGACGGGATAGACGCCCGCCTCCACCGGCTTTGCGTGCAGGAGGAAGTTTTCCGTCTCCAGAACGGCGCTTCTGAGCTCCTCTTCGGGAACGGAGAGCTCCTCGAAGCTGAACGCCGAGCGCTGGAACATTTCAGAGAAGTTATCCTTCTCGTTCGCAAGCGCGAAGGAAAAGACGCAGCCGCAAGTCTGATAGTCCCATTTGAGGGAAGCGCCCTTGGAAGAATAAAATTCAAAGGCGCTGTAACGGTCGAGATAGAGCGCGATGCTCATGCGCACATAGTTCGAGACCGCAAAGACGGGGAAGCGCGCTTCGAGCAGCTTCTGCTTTTCGGCAAGCGGTACTTTTTTCACGCTCTTTCCCGCAAAGAGCATCTTTTCGTCCGTGTTCGCCTGAAAACGTTTGACGACGGGATGCGCCTCGATGTCCTTATTGGGCGCCGCGCTCTCATAGAGGCGATCGAGCTCGCCCTGCAGATCGTCCACTTTGTAGGTGGAAGCATAGTACCACATGTTGCCGTCGAAGACGCGCAGGAACGCCTTTTTCTTGGTCGTCTCCTTGCACTCTTCGAGCGCGCCGTCGCGGTAGCGGATGCTCGTCGTGAAGCGATCCTCGATGCGCACGTCCGCATACAGTTCTTTCCGGAAATGTAACATAGTCCTCCTTTGCGGCACGGGCATCTCCCGCGCCTGACTAAAACAAATTGTATCACAAGACGCAAAAAAAGTCAATCAAGCAATGCTTGAAAGACTTTTTTCTCCGTTTAGTTGAGCTGTTCGCTCTTTTGGATGTTCTCCTCTTGGAACTGCTTCATGTAGAGGGCGAAATACGCTCCCCTGCGGCGCAGGAGCTCTTCGTGCGTGCCGCGCTCGACGATCTTCCCGCCATCCACAACGAGGATGATGTCCGCCTGCGTGATGGTGGAAAGGCGGTGCGCGATGACAAAGCTCGTCCTGCCTTCCATCAGCTTTTGGATGGCCTCCTGGATGAGCTTTTCGGTGAGCGTATCGATGGAGCTCGTCGCCTCGTCCAAAATGAAGATGGCAGGATCTGCCAAAATGGCGCGCGCGAAGGAGAGAAGCTGTTTTTCGCCCGTCGAGAGCGAATTGCCGCCCTCGCCGATACGCGTATCGATGCCGTGCTCGAGGCGGGATACGACCCCGTCCGCCTTGACGGCGCGAAGGGCGGCGGCGATCTCTTCTTCCGTCGCGTCCTCCTTGCCGTACAAGAGATTTTCGCGCACGGTGCCCGAAAAGAGGTGCGGCGTCTGTAAAACGTAACCGATATTGCTGTGCAGCCAATGCACGGAGCGCTCGCGGGCGTCCCGTCCGTCGATGAGGATGCGCCCCTCCGTCGGCTCGTAAAATCTGCATACGAGGTTGACGAGCGTGCTCTTTCCCGCGCCCGTCTCCCCCACGATGGCGACGTTGGTCCCCTGCGGCACGTCCAAAGAGAAGTGTTCGAGGACGTTCTCTCCCCCGTCGGGATAGCGGAAGGTGACGTCGTCGAAGCAGATATGCCCGATAAGGGGCTCCCAATTTTCGCGCTTGGGAGCAAAACTGTCGCCGTATTTTTCGATGACTTCGGGGGTATCCTTGACGTCGCCCTCGGCAGCGAGCAGCGCCGTCACGCGTTCGATGTTGACCTTCACCGTGATGAGGTCGGAAAAGCAGTCCACCGACCACTGCACGGGTTCCATAATGCCCTGCGCGTACGTCATGAAGACGGAGAGCGTGCCGACGAGGAGAAGCCCGTCCGCCGTCAGCGCGCCGCCGTACCACAGAACGAGTGCGAGCGCCGCGGAAGAGGCAAAGGCGATGACCGTTACAAACAGCGCGCGGAAATGCCCGATCTTGGAAGAGCGTTTCTGCATCTTCTTGGTCGACGCGAAGAAGCGGGCGTCGAGGTCGTTTTCGATAAAAAGCGTCTTCGAGGTCTCCACGCCCGTCACGCCTTCGTTGAAAGCGCCCGTAATGGCGGAGTTGAGTTCGCGCGCCTCGCGGTTGAGCTTGGTGAGCTTTTTCTGAAAGTAAACGGAAACGAGCGCCACGAGCGGGATGACGACGATGACGCAGAGCGCCAAAACGGGCTGCAGGGCGAGCATGACGACGACCGCGCCCAGCACATAGATGACGTTCCACACACCCGAATAGGTATCCCACGCGATATTGCCAGCGATATTGGAAGGATCGCTCATCACGCGGGCGTGCAGCCGCCCAACGCTGTTTTGGCTGTAATAGGAGACGGAGAGCCGCTGCAATCGGTCGAAACAGGCGCGGCGGATATCGCGCAGAAGATACATCTCGAGCTTGCTGCAGTTATAGCACGCGATAAAGTCGAGCACGCCGCTCAGAGCGAGCACGCCCACATAGGCGCAGATAAAGAGTGCGAGC
>DXAJ01000054.1 GCA_019117085.1 Candidatus Gallimonas gallistercoris | reverse complement strand
CACGTTTTCGAGCACGCTGCCCGAGAACAGCCAGGTATCCTGCAAGACCATCGCAAAGGAACGGCGCAAAGAAGCGCGCGTCACTTCGGTAATGTCCTTCCCGTCGATGAGGATGCGCCCCGCCTGCGGCTCGTAAAAGCGCATCAGAAGGTTGACGAGCGTCGTCTTGCCCGCGCCCGTGTGCCCCACGATCGCGACGAGCTCGCCGCGCTCCGCATGCAGCGTGAAGTCGTGGAGGACGGGCTTTTCGGGGTCGTAACCGAAGCGGATGTGCTCGATATCCACCCTGCCTTCGACGGAGACAAGCTCTTGGGCGTCCTCGGCGTCGGCGGGCTCCGACGGCTCTTCGAAGACGCGGAAGACGCGCTCGGCGGCGGCAAGGGCGGACTGGAACTCGCTCAAAACGTTAGAAATCTCGTTGATGGGGCCCGAGAACTTGCGCGAATAGAGCACGAAGGAGGCGATGCCGCCCACGCTCGCGATGACGCCGTTCATATACATGAACGCGCCGAAGACGCTGACGAGCGAGAGCGAAAGATTGTTCATGAAGTTGACGGAAGGGCCCGTGATCGTGCCGTAGCTCTCTGCTTCCGTATAGGCGTCCGCCGCCGCGGCGTTCTTTTCTTCGAAGCGCGCAAGGAAGGCCTCCTCGCAGCAGTACGCTTTCGTCGTCTTCTGCCCCGAGACGACCTCTTCGACAAAGCCGTTGAGCTCGCCCAGCTTTTTGGAGCGGGCGCGGAAGAGGGGCTGCACCTTGTGGGTGAGCCAGCGCGTGAACAGCGCCGAGAGCGGGATGGTGACCGCAAACACCGTGACAAGGAGAGGCGCGGTGAGGAGCATCATCACAAACGACCCGACGATGGTGACGATGCTCGTCAAAACCATCATGACATCGTTCGCGAGCGATTCGCCCAGCGTGTCGAGGTCGTAGGAGAGCACGGAGATGATGTCGCCCGCCTGACGCGCGTCGAAGTAGGCGACGGGCAGCGTCATGAGCTTGGAAAAGAGGTCGGCGCGGATGCGCTTGATGATACAGCGCGAAAAGTAGCTCAGCCCGATCGCCGAGAGATAGGATAAAACGCCCGAAGCCGCATACACCCCCGCAAGCACGGCGGCGTACCGCCCGATCGCCGCAAAGTCGGTACTCCCATCGGGCTTTATCTCATTGATGGCATAGCCGCACACCTGCGGACCGAGCAGGGAGAGCACCGTCCCCGCAAGCGACGCAAAAAACACGAGGAAAAAGAGCGGGAGATAGGGCTTTGCGTATTTAAGAAGGCTGCGCGCCACATATCCGACGTCCGCGCGCCTTCTTTCTTCCCGCACGGGCTTGAGATCGTTTTTTGAAAGGTTCATTGGCATATTTCTTTTCTATCCGTTTGAGGAGCAGCCGCAGCGGTCTGCCGATGAATACTCCTCAAACCGCCTCCCCCATCTGTGTCTCGGCGATCGCACGGTACTCCGAGCACGTCTGCATGAGTGTTTCGTGCGTGCCCGCGCCCGTCACGCTGCCGTTTTCGAGCACCAAAATAAGGTCGCAGTTTTTCACCGAACTCACCCGCTGCGCCACAACGATGCGCGTCGTGCCCGCGTACTCGCGCTGCAACGCCCTGCGGAGCGCCGCGTCCGTCGCATAGTCGAGCGCGGAGGAGCTGTCGTCGAGGACGACGATCTCGGGGGATGCCGCAAGCGCCCGCGCGATGAGCAGCCGCTGTTTCTGCCCGCCCGAAAGATCACCCGCCTTCTGCGCGAGGTCATGCCCGTACCCTTCGGGGAGCTCTTTGATAAATTCTTCCGCCTGCGCGCAGCGCGCCGCCCGTTTTATCGCCTCTTCGGGCAAATTTCTGCCGTAATCGATGTTCTCGCGGATGCTCGCCGCCATCAGATAGCCGTTCTAAAAGACGACGCCGAACTTTTTGCGGAGCTTTTCCGAAGGGAGGGAGCGCACGTCCTGCCCGTCCACATACACCGCGCCCGCGGAAACGTCGTAAAGGCGCAGCAGCAGATTGACGACGGTCGACTTGCCGCAACCCGTCGGGCCGATGATGCCGAGGGAAGCGCCCTTATTGAGGGCAAAAGAGATGCCCGTCAGGTGCTCCTTGTCCCCGCCGTAGGAAAAGGAGACGTCTTTGAACTCCACCGCGAAGGCACGATCGCCCGCGGGATGCTCTTCCAACTTCTCGCGCTCGTCGAGGGCAAGCACCTTTTCGATGCGCTCGGCAGACGCCGCCCCGCGCGAGAGGATGACGAAGATGCGCGAAATGCCCAGCATGGCGTTGAGCACAATGATAAAGTAAGTGAGAAAGCCCGTGATATCGCCCGCCTCGGCGGAGAGGAACGCCCCCGCGACGATGACGGCGACGAGCCCCAGATTGAGGATGAGCGACGTCAGAGGATTGGTGAGCGACATAACCCGTTGGGCGCGGAATTCGGAGGAGGCAAGATCGGAGGCGATGCCGCCGAACTTTTCGCTCTCGTGCTCCGTCTTCGAGAGCGCCTTGATGACGCGGATGCCCGTGATGTCCTCCTGCACGGTGCGCACCATGCGGTCGCCGTTTTTCTGCACGGCAAGATACATGGGGACGCTCTTCCTCGTGATGAGAAAGAGCGGCACCGCGACGACGGGGATGACCGCGACGAGCACGAGCGCCAGCCGCGCGTTGAGCAGGAAGCAAAATAAGAGCCCGCCCGCGAGCAGGATGGGCGCTCTCACCCCCATGCGCATGGTGCGCGCCACCATCTGATTGACGTAGTAGGTATCGGACGTGAGGCGGGAGATGAGCGAAGGCACGGTGAGTTCATCCACCTGACTGCACTTCAAGT
>DXAJ01000053.1 GCA_019117085.1 Candidatus Gallimonas gallistercoris | reverse complement strand
TGAGATTGACGATCTCCTCCATGAAGATCATGGGGACATTAAACAGATCAAAAAATTCCATCGTTCCTCCCTATGGAAGCAATTCGGCAATGCCGTAGTCTGCGCTTACGAGGACGAGCCCGTGCGGGGGCATCGTCACCGAGAGCGCGCTTCGCTCCCCCGTTTCAAAGGCGCGCGTGATCCCCTCCTGCTTGCCGCAGCCGATCGCGAACAGCTCGCCTGCGAGGATGCGCACCATGTTGTATAAAAACCCGTTCCCCGTGACCCGCACCGAATAGAGCGTGCCCGACGGGATGGCGGTTTTTTCAATGTTGACAGAATAGAGCGTCCGTATGCTCGTCTTGGACGTGTAGCCCGACGCGCGGAAGGCGGAAAAATCGTGCTCCCCTTCCAACAGTTTTGCAGCTTCCCGCATCAAGGCTATATCGGGCTCTTTTTTGAGCCGCGCCGCATAGCGGGCATAGAGCGGAAGTTCGCTCTCTGCAAAATAGGCGTTGTAGCAGTACGTCTTGCGCTTTGCCTGCCGCGTGACGTCGAACGATTCGGGCGCTTTGCAGCTTCGTATCACTTTGACGTCGGGCGGAAGCTGAATGTTAAGGCATTCCCTGAGTTTTTCGGGCGGGATGCCTTCGGGGAACTCCCCTTCGACGACCTGCCCCAAAGCGTGGACGCCCGCGTCCGTCCTGCCGCTTGCAGTCAAAGTAACGCGGCGGGGAAAGGCGCGATAGGCTGCCTCTTCCATCTCTTCCTGCACAGTGCGGGCGTTCGGCTGACGCTGCCAGCCCGAAAACGCGGTGCCGTCGTAACTGACTAAGAGCAGCGCTTTCATATCGTCGCTCCGAGATAAACGTTGAGGAGCACCACGCCCGTGATGAGCACGGCTCCTAAAAGGAATGTGATCAGATCGCGCCATGTAAAACGCAGCTTTTTATACTTGGTGCGCTTTCTGCCGCCCGTGTAACAGCGGGCTTCCATCGCGTCGCCAAGCTCCTCCGCCCGACGGAAGGAGGAGAGCAGCAGCTGGATGAGCACGGGGATGACCGCCTTGACGCGGCTTACGAGCCCGCCCGTTTCAAAGTTTGCCCCCCTCGCCTTCTGCGCATTCATGATGCGCTCCGTTTCATCCATGAGGATGGGGATATAGCGGAGGGCGATGCTCATGATCTGCGCAAGTTCGCGCACCGGGAAGCGGATGAGCGTGAGCGGGAATAAAAGGCTCTCGATACCGTCCGTGAGCGCCACGGGCGTCGTCGTATAGGTGAGAAGCGACGAGCAAGTGATGAGCAGCACGAGGCGGATGACGAGGAATATGCTAAAAAGGATGCCCTCTTTCGTGATGGTGAAGATCCACCATTCCGCATACACCGTCTCTCCGTTGTAAAAGAGGAGATTGAGCACCGTCGTGAAGACGATGAGAAAGAGGATGCCCTTGATCGCCTTGAAGACGCGGAGAACGGGTACGCGGGAGAACCCGATGGCAAGCGCCAAAACAAGAAAGCAGCAGGCGAGCCCGTAGAAATTCTTCGCGAGGAAGATCGCCACGATGTAGGCGATGAGGAAGACGATCTTGAGCCGTGGATCCAAGTTGTGGACGTAAGACTTCGTCGGATAATACTGCCCGAAGGCGACGTCTTTCATCATACGCTGCCCCCTTTCCCTTGAAGGGCAAGGGCTTTTTTCAGGAAGTCTTCCGTCGTGAAATCACATTCAAGCCAGATGCCGTACTCTTTGAGCGCAAGACAAATTTTTGCGGTGAGCGGCACGTCGAGCCCGAGAGAGAGCAGTTCTTCCGCATGCAGAAAAAGTTCTTTGGGGGGCAGAACGTATTTGACTTCCCCGTCCGAAAAGACGGCGACGCGCGTGCAGTTTTCGGCGATCTCGTCCATATCGTGCGAGACGATGATGATGGTCTTGCACCACGAGGCGTGCAGGCGGTGCAGAAGCTCCATGACTTCCTGTTTGCCCAAAGGGTCGAGACCTGCCGCGGGCTCGTCCAGAACCAGAATTTCGGGCTTTGTGACGATGACGCCCGCAATGGCGACGCGGCGCTTCTGCCCGCCCGAAAGATCGAAGGGAGACATCTCCTTCACTTCGTCGTAGTTGAGCCCGACGATGGTGAGCGCGTCGCGGACGGCGCTTTCCACCTGTTCCTTTGTCGGCTTCTCGGGAGCGAAGTTCTTATACCCGAAGGCGACGTCTTCAAAGACGGTCTCGGCAAAGAGCTGGTATTCGGGATACTGCATCACCATGCCGACTTTGCTTCGAAGGGCGTTGAAGTCGGTCTTCTTGTCGGTAAGATCGAACTCCCCTACTTTGAGGACGGTATTGGAGGGAGGAGCTTTGCACTTCTTTTTGTACTTCTTCAAGGAAGTCGGAACGCGAAGGAGCGCGTTGAGGTGCTGCACGAAGGTGCTCTTGCCGCTGCCCGTGTGGCCGATGATGCCGAAGAACTCCCCTTCTTCCACGGAGAGGGAAACGTCCTTCAATGCCGCAGAAGAAAAGGGCGAGCCGGGGTTATAGGTGTAGCTCAAATGCTCTGCTTGGATACGCATGCGGCGATCTCCTTTGCAAGTGAGCTTGCGTCCAAGGTGTCCCGAACGGGCATCCCGCCCGCGCGCAGTTCCTTGCAGATGCGCCCGATGAGGGGCAGCGTGAGGTTATAGGTCAGAAGCTCTTCGTGGCGCTCGAAGATGTCGTCGGGACTTCCTTGCATGACGATCTCACCGCGGTTCATGACGATGGCGCGCGTCGCACGCAGCGCTTCTTCCATAAAGTGCGTGATGAGGAGCACGGTGATGCCCTCATCGCGGTTGAGGCGGGTGACGACGTCGATGATCTCGCGGCGACCCTTGGGATCGAGCATCGCCGTAGACTCGTCGAGGATGAGCACCTTGGGCATGACGGCAAGCACGCCTGCGATCGCAATGCGCTGTTTCTGCCCGCCCGAAAGACGGGAGACCGTTGCATGGCGGAACTCCTCCATGCCGACCGCCTTTAAAGCAAAGTCGATGCGGCGCCCGATCTCCTCACGCGGAAGGGCGATGTTCTCGGCGCCGAACGCAATGTCGTCTTCCACGATGGAAGCGACCGTCTGATTGTCGGGGTTCTGGAAGACGATGCCGACCTGCTTTCTGATATCGAAGAGGTTCTTATCCGTCAGCTGTTCGCCGAAGACGCGGATGGTTCCGCCGTCCGCTTCCAAGAGCCCGTTCGTGAGGCGGGCGAGCGTTGATTTGCCGCTGCCGTTATGGCCCAAAATGGCGACGAACTCCCCTTCCTCCACGGAAAAATTTAAGTTTTTGATCGCAAACGCCCCGCCCTCTTCATAGGAAAAGCTGACGTTTTCGAATTCGATCGCTTTCATATCCCTCGTAAAATGCGGGCGCACAAAACCCATCGGCGGCGTCCGATCTGCCTATATTATAGCAAACGCATGGCATAAATACAATGAAAATGCCGTGAAAGTTTATGAAATACTTGGAAACGCCGTCCCGTGCGGCAAAAGCAGAACCCCGCCGCGGCGGGGGAAAGTTACATATTCTGCATGCCGCGTTTGCCCTTGGAGAGCTTCTTGACGGAAGTCCTGTGTTCTTCGCCCGCAAACAGGCGCACAAGGTTTTTGCGGTGCGCAAACCAGGTGAGGAAGTTGAGAAGAAGCAGCAGCATGAAGATGAGGATGACCCAAGTGTTTTGGAGCTCTGCTTCATAGCGAAGGAAGAAGATGACGCCCTGCCACAGGGAAAAACCCGTAACACCGAGGAGAGAGCCCATGGAGCCCCACTCCGTCACGGCGATGAAGAGAAGGACGCAGACGAGCCACAAAAAGGCGACCGCCGCAAACCAACCCCGTTCGCAGCCGAGCGTGAACCAGAAGAGCCCGAGCGTCGAGGCGATGCCCTTTCCGCCGCGGAAGCGCATCGTAACGGGCCAGATATGCCCGATGATGACGAAGACGCCGCAAAAATAACGGGTGAAGTCGGAGACGACGACGTCCGTCCCCGCAAAGACATAGCCGCGGAAGATGAAATAGCTCACAAGCGCGGGAACACCGCCCTTTGCAACATCCAAAAGGAAATTGACGAGCCCCACTTTGAGGCCGAATTCGCGGCTCATGTTCATGGTACCGGGGTTGCCGCTGCCGATCTTGTGCGCATCCTTGTGCTTGGTGCGGGCGATGATCATGGCAAAGTTGACGCACCCTACAAAATAGCACACGAGCGCCATCAGCACAAACCAATACCAATTTTGAAAAAAGGTCAGCTCCTGCATACAAGCTCCTCAGTCGTCCTTCTTGTTGCGCACCTGGATGCGGATGGGCGTACCCGAAAAATCGTACGCCTGACGGATGACGTTTTCGAGATACCGCGCATAGGAAAAGTGCAGGAGCGTCTCGTCGTTGACCATAAGAACAAAGAGCGGCGGCGCGACGGAAACCTGTGACGCATAGTAAAGCTTTAATCTCCTGCCCTGATAGGAAGGCGGTTCGGAGATGCGCATGGCGTCCATCAAAAGGTCGTTGAGCGCTCCCGTCGGGATGCGGAAATGCGCATGGTCGTACGCCTCGCGGGCGAGTTTTAAGACCTTTTCCGCGCGTTGACCCGTCTTTGCCGAAATGTAGACGGACTTGAAGTAGTCCATGAATTTGAGATCTTCTTTGAGCTTCGCTTCAAACGTCTCGATGGTGTGGGTATCCTTCTCGACGAGATCCCACTTGTTCATGACGATGACGGAAGGCTTGCCCTCCTCGTGCACCATGCCGATGATGCGCACGTCCTGCTCGGTAAGCCCTTCCACGGCGTCCACGACAAGCACGGCGACATCTGCTCTTCTCACGGCGTCAAAGGCGCGAAGAACGGAATAGTATTCGACGTTGTCTTCGACGGAGCGCTTACGGCGGATGCCCGCCGTATCGATGATGACGTACTTTTCGCCGTCCCGCTCGAAGGGGGTATCGATGGCGTCGCGCGTCGTGCCTGCAATGTCCGTGACGATGGTGCGCTCCTCGCCCAAGATGCGGTTGACGAGCGAACTCTTGCCCGCATTGGGCTTGCCGACGACGGCAATGCGAAGGGCGTCGTTCTCCTCTTCTTCCCCCTCTTCGAAGGAAGAGACGGCTTCATCCAAAACGTCGCCGATGCCGCGGGAATGCTCGGCGGAGATGCCGAAGGGCTCCCCGAGGCCGAGCGAATAAAATTCGAAGAGCTTATCCTGCGAGTATTCGTCGAGCTTGTTGACGACGAGGACGACGGGCTTACGGCTGCGGCGGAGATAGTCCGCGACGTCGTAATCGGAGCTCGTCAGCCCTTCCCTGCCGTCCACGAAAAAGAGGATGACGTCGGCAGTCTCGACGGCGAGCTTCGCCTGCGCTGCGATCTGCTTCCACATGACGTCTTCGCTCTTTAATTCGATGCCGCCCGTATCGACGAGCGTAAAGGGCTTGCCGCGCCACTCTGCAGAGGCGTAGATGCGATCGCGCGTGACGCCCGGGCGGTTCTCCGTGATGGAGAGCTTGCGCCCGATGACTTTATTGAAAAATGTGCTCTTTCCGACGTTCGGCCTGCCGACAATGGCGATGAGATGCTGCATTATTCCCTCCTTTTAAGGGGTGTTGGATGTAAAATTACGTCGTGATATACGCACCGTCTTCGCCGTCCGTTTCGCGGAAGCGGACGATGACGCGCTCCTTGCTGCTGGTGGGCACGTTCTTTCCCACGCCGTCCGCGCGGAAAGGAAGCTCTCGATGCCCCCTGTCAACGACGCAGAATAGGCGCACGCTCTCGGCTCTTCCAAGCGCGGAAAGCGCAGAGAGCGCCGCGCGCACCGTGCGGCCCGTGTAGAGAACGTCGTCGCAGAGAATGACCTTCTTGCCCTCGACGTCGAAGTCAATCTCGCTGCCCTTGAAGACGGCGTCGCAGCTTCCCGAGAGAAGATCGTCGCGATAAAGGGCGATATCGAGGATGCCGAGGGGAAGTTTTACCCCTTCGAGCTTTTCGATCTCCGCCTGCATGCGGCGGGCGAGGATGACCCCGCGCGTACGGATGCCGATGAGGACGACGTTGTCCGTCCCCTTTTCCAGCTCGACCGCCTCTGCGGAGAGCCTGCGGATGGTTCGGGAGAGCGTCTCCGAGTCGATGATGTTTTTCATTTGTCACCTCTCACGATGGTAAGGATGCGTTGAAAATAGTCGGGAAGCGGGGCGGTGAACGTCATCACTTCGCCCGTTCTCGGATGGGTGAGCGTCAGACGGAAGGCGTGTAAAAGCTGCCCGTGAAGCTCGAACCGCTGCTTTTTGTAGCCATAGACGGGATCGCCGACGACGGGATGACCCATGTATTTTGCGTGTACTCTGATCTGATGGGTACGCCCCGTGTGAAGAATAAAATGTACGAGCGTGTTGTGGGCGAAGCGTTCCTCCACTTCCCAATCCGTTTCGGCACGCCGCCCTTTTCCTTCGGGAAGCACCGCCATTTTGAGGCGATCTTTTGGGTCGCGCCCGATCATGGTCACCACCTTGCCGCTGTCTTCTTTCAGGACGCCTTCGAGGAGCGCAAGATATTCGCGGCAGCAGGACTTTTCGGCGATCTGCTTGCTCAAAGAAAGATGCGCCCTGTCGTTTTTGGCGACGACAAGCAGCCCCGAAGTATCTTTATCGATGCGGTGGACGATGCCGGGGCGCAGTTCGCCGTTGATGCCGCTCAAAGAATCGAGCCGAAACAAGAGCGCGTTGACAAGGGTGCCTTCGTAGTTTCCGCTGCCCGCATGCACCGTCATGCCCTGCGGTTTGTTGATGACGGCGATATCTTCGTCTTCATAGACGATGTCGATGGGAATATCTTCGGGATGGGCCTCGATGGGCCTCGCGTCGGGGATCTCGATCGTGACCTCCTCCCCCGCCTTCAAGATCGCGCCCGCCTTGACGGGTTTGCCCGCAACGAGCACATGCCCCTCTTCCGTGAGCTTTTTGACGGCGCTTCGGGTAAGACCCGACTTTTCGCTCAAAAACACGTCGACGCGGAGGCCATCCTCCGCGACATACTGCTGCCTATTCATCGTGTTTTGGCTCGCTGCTCCTCTCTTCGGGAGAAGAAGATCGCGTTTCGTTCGCCGCGACGGGCGTTTCAGCGTCTTGCGCGGAAGACACCCCTTCGGTGTGATCGGCCGCGGCTTTTAACGCTTCTTTTCTTTCTTCTTCGGCTTTTGCCTCTTCTCGCCATTTTTTGGTGAGCGGAAAGAGCGCATCCTTGCCGATGAAAGCGATGATGACAAGGAGCACGACCCCGCCGAAGGTGATGAAAAAGTCTGCAAAGTTGCATACGCCGAAGCCGAGCGGCGAGACATCGACCATATCGCGGACGTACCCCAAAGCAAGACGGTCGATGAGGTTGCCGATCGCGCCCGCTTCGATGACGGCAAGCGTGATGCGCGCGGGCGTATTGCGCTTAAAGACGGTGAAAAAGAGCGCCACGAGCGCGACGATGAGCACGACTGTGAAGATGGTGACGACGGTCATTGCCGCCTCGTTATCGTCGAACCAACTGAACGCCATGCCCGTATTCTTGGTGAAGTAAAAGCGCACGATCCCCAAAAAGAAGGTGCTTTGGCGGACGTTCGTGCTCTCCGCCCACGCCTTTGTGGCAAGGTCGACCCCGAGCAGGACGCCGAACAGGACGAGCGAGATGAGGGCGACGATGGTCTCCCTTTTTTTGAGATAATCAATGAGTTTTTGCTTCATAGGAAATTGATGGGCTGATGTAAAACGCGGCGTAAAGCCGACAACGTATTGCGAAGAAGATCCGCCTCAGGACCTAAGGTGAAGCTTCAAGCAAGACGAGGAGGCTGCGTATCCGCCGAAAGGAGTTTACTTAGACGTAAATGACTGAGGCAGAACGCAAAGCCGACAAAGTATTGCGTAGAAGATCCGCCTCAGGAGTCTTCTTCCATGAGGCCGAGCTCCTTGCACAGTTTCGAAAGATCGAGCGGATATTTGGGGTTGAGCACTTCTTCCATGTCGAATTCGGGCTCGTCCTGCTCTTCCTCGCCGAGATAGACGAGAAGAGAATGGGTGAACGCCTGAAAATCGGAAACGTCCTCTTCGTCGGGATACTTGGCAGTGAGGCGGTCGCACAAAAGGCGGCATTTCTCCGCAAGCAGTCTGAGCTCTTTGCGGTCGTTTTCCGCCTGTTCGCTCCCCTCCTTTTTGATGCGTTCCCCTTCCGCAACGGCGCGCATGAGCGCTTCGGAGACCTCCCCGCGCTGCCCCTCGAGAACGGAGAGGCGGGCACGGAGACGGCGGTTGTCCTCACGGATCTCTTCGGTAACTTCACGCTGGCGCTTTAAGACGCCGTCATACTCCTCTTTGAGGCGCTGAACGAGCGTGCGCACTTCCTTTGCGGAATACATTTTGAACATTTCAGACTCCCTTGCCGTAGCGGTGCATCATTTCCGTCTTCATGGAATGCAGCGCGGGCGATAAGTCGACTTTATAGATATGCGGCATATCGAGGCGGGTGTACTCCTCCCAGAAGCGCGCATACTCCGAATTGAAATAGGCGTTGATCTCTTTGAGGGGCTTGGAATAGATGAGGCGCTCGCCCTCTCTGATCCACGTTTCGCGGATGTTGCGGACGGAAAAGCTTTCGATCGTCATTCGCTTCCACGTTTCGACGGGGTGGAAAAGTTCAAGCGGCTCATTCGTATCTACCTGTTCCCCAGCGCGCACGATAAGATCG
>DXAJ01000052.1 GCA_019117085.1 Candidatus Gallimonas gallistercoris | reverse complement strand
TGGAGATGTCAAACCTTTGAGCGCACTTGTTCGTGGAAGTTTACACACTTTTGTGACCGTTTCATGACAATTTCGTGGAATGTTCACAAGCTGAACAAAATTGCCCGAAAGAGCGGCCGTCTTTCCCATTGTGCCGCCGAGACGGTGGCAGGCGAGGAACGAGCCTGACGGAAGGGTTGTTGTGCATGGGTGGCACCATAGGCTCCCTTGTGTAAAGGGAGCTGTCACGAAGTGACTGAGGGATTGTTATCAAAACGAAGCCCTATTTTTAACAATCCCCCCCTTATCCCCCCCTTTGCACAAGGGGGGCAAGAAATAGAGATCGCCTCGCTACACAATTCTCTCCTTTAATTTCGTTGTGCTCATCGGCAAAGCCTCTCTTGGACCCGCGGACGATCCGCGGGTTTTCGTTACCAATAATGCGGAAACGGGCGGCATTTGCCGCCCGTTCATCCATTATATTACCCTTGCCGCGAAGAGTTTCCGAAGGAAACAATTTGCGGCAAATATTTTCACGGCTGTTTTGCGTCTCACGCAAAACAGCCGTGAATTTAGTTGATCTCGCGCCATCCCCGATGAAGCTTCTTTAAACTTATTTTCCGCGAGCAAGGTCCCCTTGCGCTGCGGGACTCAATTTGCCCTATGCTTAGGGCTTATTATTCTCAAAAGACATCGAGGCTCGCGGCCGAATATGTAGGTTAAAATCAACGCCCACTCCCCTCACGGCTGTTTTGCGTCTCACGCAAAACAGCGTGAATTTAGTTGATCTCCTCCGCGCCCGTGAAGAACTCTTCGTAGACGGCGCGAAGGGTGCGCTCGTAGTTCTCGTCGTCGACGCCGACGATGATGTTGAGCTCGGAAGAGCCCTGGTCGATCATGCGCACGTTGACGCCCGCCCCCGCAATGGCGGAAAAGACGCGCGCCGAAGTACCGACGTTGCGGCTCATGCCGTGACCGACGACCGCGATGAGGGAGATGCGGTCAAAAACGCGCATCTGATCGGGATGCACCGCCTCCTTGATCTCGGCGATGATCTGCTCTAAAACGCCGCTTTCAAGGTGCGCCCCGTCGATGATAAAGGACATGGTGTCGATGCCCGTCGGGATATGTTCGAAGGAGACGCCGTGGTTTTCGAGCACGGTCAGGATCTTGCGGGCAAAGCCGATCTCGAGGTTCATGAGCGACTTTTCCACGAAAATGACGGTAAAGTTCTTCTTGCCCGCAACGCCCGTGACCGTCCTGCCCGAAAAGCGGTACTTGGACGTGGGCATGATGAGCGTGCCCTCGTCTTCGGGACGGAAGGTATTCTTGATGCGGATGGGGATATCCGCCTCGCGCACGGGGAAGATGGACTCGCTGTGGAGAACGTTCGCGCCCATATAGGAAAGCTCGCGCAGCTCCTTATAGGAGAGCGAGCGGATGGGCACGGGGTTTTCGACGATGCGGGGATCGCAGGCAAGGAAGCCGCTCACATCCGTCCAGTTCTCGTAGAGCGCTGCCCCCGCCGCACGCGCCACGATGGCGCCCGAAATATCCGAGCCGCCGCGGGAGAACGTCTTGACCTTTCCGTCCGCGCCCTCGCCGTAAAAGCCCGTGACGAGCGCCTTCGGCTTGCCCGAAAGAGCGCGGGCAAGGAGCTCGAAGGAACGGGCGCTTTCCAGCTTGCCCGAAGCGTCGAACTTGATGACGTCGCGCGCGTCGATGAAAGGGATATTGAGGAGCGCCGCCATGATGCGCCCCGAAAGGTACTCCCCGCGGGACGCCGCGAAGTCGGCGGATTTTTCCTCTTCGATCGCTTTTTTCGTCTCCTGCAGGATGCCCTCGATGTCGAGATCGATCTTGAGCTCCTGCACGATGCCCGAAAAGCGGGCGCAGATCTTTTCGAACGCCTCGCCGCAGCTGCCCGTCTCCTCCACCTCTTTGTGCGTCTCGTAGAGGAGGTCGGTGACCTTGATGTCGCCGCTGAACCGCTTTCCGGGCGCCGAAACGACGATGTATCTGCGCTCGGGATCGCTCTCGAAGATGTCCTTCACGCGCCGCATGGTCATGCCGTCCGCCATGGACGTGCCGCCGAATTTGCAAACCTTAATCATAGCTGATCTCCCTGCCCTCTAAGTAGTAGCGCTTATCTTCCGCCTCGCCGATGGAGAACGTCTTGCGCGGGAACCGCTTCCCTTTCTTGAGGGTCGTAAAAATTTCTTCTCTGTCGAGTTCGGGCATGGCGACCGCCGCGCAGTCCTCGCCCGGGTCCTTCAAAAATTCGTCGCCGTGAACGTAGTCCACTTTGCCTTCGTTGTGTTTTAAATATTCCGCGATCGCCTCGTCCGTGCGGGCGACGCACTCGGGCGCGGATGCGATCTTGGGATAAAGCGTCCTTCCCCGCCTTATACAGGGCACTTTGCCTGCAAAATACGAACAGAACGCCTCGGCATCCGTCTCCTTCACGAGGCGGTGGATGGGATGGAAGGCGATGGCTTCGTCGAAGACGTTGACCATCTCGACGAGCGTAAAGCGGGCGGGATGGTTGCGGCGCTCCCCTGCGGGGAGCTTTTCCTTGACCTCCTCCCAATACGCCTTAGCGGCAGCCACCGAATGATTGCCGTCCGCCACCGCAAAGCAGGGGCTCGCAAGCCCCGATAACGTGTGCAGCGTATCGATCGCCGTATATTCGGGGATCAGATAGCCCGTAAGATGCCCGCCGTGCTCCATGAGCTCGAAGTCGTAAAGCTTTTCAAGGTCCTCTCTTTCGAGCGCGCGCATGAGCTTATCCTTCTTATCGCGGTAAAAGACCATTGCATGCGGGAATTCGACGAGCGCACCCCTTCTTACCGCCACGCGGGCGGGAAGGCGGGAGGGAACGACCTCTTCCGTCGCACGGATGAGTGAGGAAGCCCCCTCTTCGTAGGAATATTCTTCAAGGTCGATGCAGACAAGGAGCCCCTTACGAACGCCCGCCTTCGTCGTGCGTTCGACGAGCACAAGCCCGCGGGGAGCCTTGTGCATCCAGCCCTCTTCGAGAGCGAAGCGCATGCTCTCGTGGATATTTTCAATGCGCGCTTCGTCGTCCTCGCCCAAATACACTTCGGGGAGGATCATATGAAACGCAGAGGGCGCGTCGCCCACTTCCCTTGCGACGCGCTCCCAATACCCCCTGTCGGAGGTAAATTGATCGCAGGCGATGACCGCCCACTTCCGAAATCCCTTTTGGGGCAGAAGGACCCGCGGGACTCTGAAACAGTTCTTCATATCTCAGATGATATTGACGATGATGACCGTGACGAGGCTCAGTGCAAGCGCAATGAGCTTTAACGCGATGTTCTTGGTGAATACCTCTTTGACGAATTTGCTCAATCTCATGAACGTTTGCCCTCCGTGTTAAATTCCTTCCAATAGTAGTCGCGCAGGAACTTTTTGAGCGATTCCGAATCGACATAGCGGGTGATCTCGCCGCGCTTGACGACGGAGACGATCCCCGTCTCTTCCGAAACGACGATGGCGGAAACATCCGCAGCTTCCGTCACGCCGATAGCGGCGCGGTGACGGGTGCCGTAATCTTTGGGGAAATCGCGCTGGGTGAGCGGCAGGAAGCAGCCCGCCGCCTGGATCTTATCGCCGTAGATGATCATGGCGCCGTCGTGCAGGGGCGCTTTGGGGATGAAGATGCCCTCGATGAGCTGGTTGGAGATCTTCGCGCCCAAAGAAACGCCGCTTTCGATGATCTCTTTGGGCAAATTCCCGTTGGAGAGCACGATGAGCGCGCCGATGTTGGCTTTGGAAAGGCTCTGCACCGCCTTGACGATGGAGCCGATGTACTCCTCCGCCCGCGAACCGACGGCGGAAGTGGATTCCATCGTCGCTGCGGCCGCGCCGCGCTTGCCCGCCCAGATCTGGCGCTTGATCTCCGTGCTGAAGAGAAGCAGGAAAAACACGCTCATGAGCATGATGTAAATGACGTAGGCGTTGGAATCGAGCCCGGGCGCAAGTACCATGACGATGCCCACCGCGACGATGAGAACGGCGTAAACGATGATGAGATACTTGGCGTTGTTTTCCTTCAAAATGCGGAAAACATAGTAAATGAGGACAAACAGCAGCACCCATTCCAAAAGATACAGCGGAATGGACCCGGTATCTGCAAACATTTCCTTGAGCGATTCCCAAGCCTTCATGGTTTCTCCTTGCGTATGCAGCCTTTTTCATTATTATACCCGCATCGGGGCAAAAAAGCAAAGTTTTTCGAACGCATTTTGCATGGAAATTGTTTCATGCAAAGAATATTTTTGCGACGGCGGCGTCGTAAGCGCCCGTTTTCGTATACGCCCCGCTGCGGGACGCCGCAAGCAGGGAAAAGAGCTCTTTATAAAGATACTCCGTCTTCTCCTTCCCGAGGCGGGAGACGAGCCCGCGATCCTTCTGCACGGCATAGGGCTTGATGCCGAGGACGGCGGAAACTTCCTTGTCGCTCCCCTTCATGTTCGCAACTTCCGTAAGAGTGCGGAAATGGGAGACGAGCGCAGATAGCACGCCGTTTTCGTCCATCCCTTTGAGCATGAGGTCGTCCGCGATCTCCGAAAAGGCGGAAAAGTCTCTGCGCGACGCCGCCTGCGTAAGTTCGTAAATTTTATATTCGACGTCCTTTGCGACGTATTCCTTCACGAGCGCCGATGTGATGCGCCCCTCTGCAAGGGGGGCAAGCTTTTGTATTTCGAGCCGCATGCGCGCAGCGTCGCGCGCGCAGTAGGAAACGAGCAGTTCCGCCGCGTCCGTATCGATGGAAATGCCCTGGCGGCGCACGAGCCCGAACAGCCAGCGCGAGAGCATCTCCTCGCTCTCTCTGCCGCAGTCGACAAAGGTGACGCCCGCCTTTTTCTTCAAGTCCGCGGCGCCCGTCTTCTTGCCCGCGTTGACAAACAGGAGCACCGTCGAAGGGCAGGGCTTGGAGCAGTACGCCTTGAAAAAGTTCTCCCAATCGCGCTCGGCAGGGTAAAATTCATACACGCGCACGAGCCGCTTTTCGTCTAAAAAGGGAAGGGCGTAGAGATTATCGCGGAAGGCGGGCAAATTCCCCTTCAAACTCTCCCCTTCGACGCGCACGTCGTTTAAAAGGGGCTGCGTGATGCCCGCCGCCTCGCGGACAGCGCGCACGGCGTGATCGCGGAAGTAGGCTTCCTCCCCCTCGATGAGATAGACGGGCTCCAACTTTTCTTTTAAGCTTTGGGCAAGCTGCGTGAACTTCATAGCTGTTTTATTATACCATCTTCGATGAAAAATTTCAAGCCTCCGCTGCCCTTCCCGAGGAAGAAATCGGCTTTGCCCGCCTCCCCGTCGGGCGCGATCTCCGTCACGACGCCCTCGCAGGAGAGCAGGATGCCCTCCTTGGTATAGAAAAAGGAGAGTTCCCCGTAGGAAAAGCTTTGCCCGAAGAGGGCCTTCGTCCGATGCAGACCGAGAGAAACGGGCTCTTTCAAGCGCACTTCCTCCGCATCTAAGAAAACAGCCGTGTTGAGAGCGGCTTCCTCCAAAGCAATGACGGCGGTCAGCTCCCCGCCGTAGGTGCGCGAAAGGAAGTCCTCGCATTCATCGAGTGAAATATCGCCGTCGACGACGAGGATGTGCTCGGTACGCGTCTCTATCAAAACTGCGGCGCTCTCCCCTTCCTCGTACGCCGTGAGGCGGCAGCCAGAAAAGACAACGTTGTTTGAGACGAGGACGAGCGCGAAAAGAGCGCACCCTACTGCGGCGACGCCCGCCCGCACGAGACGGCGCATCCGAAGCCGCGGCGATAAAAAGACGCAGAAGAACAGGAAAAGAATGCCGCCCGTGCCGAGCACGAAGCCCGAGAGGACGAGCGTCCAGTCGGAAAAGGACAAAATGAGGATGAGAAGGGCAAACAGTCCTTCGGGAAAGGCGAGCAAAACGCCCGCCGCGAACGGGAGAAGGAGCGAGAGCGCCGCCGAAAGAAGCGTACACAAAAAGAACACGGGCACGAGCGGCACGAGGACGAGATTCAATAGCGTGCTCCACACCGAAAGATAGCCGAAGTTTGCGAGCAAGATGGGCGCCGTCGTAAGCTGCGCCGCAATAGTCGGCGCGAGACAGCCCGTAGCGACGCGCGGAATGTGCAGCTTTTGGAATGCGCGCATCAAACTCCCCGAAAAGAGCGCAAGCCCAAGACACGCGCCGAAGGAGAGGCGGAACCCCGCCGCATACCACTGCGCGGGGAAGAGAAGGAGCACGACGATAGCCGCAAAGGCGAGCGTTTCGAGGCCGTCCGACTTCCGCCCGAACGCTTTGGAAGCGCCGAACACGCCGCACATCAGCACGGCGCGGAGGGAGGACACCGTGAACCCGCAGAAGGCACAATACAAAAAGGCGAGCGCGAGCGAAGGGAGGAAGGCAAACCGCCCTACTCTTCGGAAAAGGAGCATCGCCGCGCCGAACAGCACGCCGATATGCAGGCCCGAGACGGCGAAGATATGCGCGATGCCGCCCCTTCGCACCGTCTCTTTGAGCTCCCCTTCGATGGCGCCCGAATTGCCCGATAGAAGCGCGTAGGCAAGCGAGGCTTCATCCCGCCCCATGTGAGAATTCAGCACCTCATAGAGCTTTCCGTTGAGGCGCAAGAAAAGATCGCCGCTCTTCGCCGTCGCGATGAGTTCGCGCGCGGTCGCCGTATAGCGGATATCGGAAGCGAAGTCGTTCTTTGAATAGGCGCTCCGTTCGAAGGCGTCGTTCTTTTCGACTTCGCCCCGAAAGACGACGAGATCGCCCGCAAGGACGCTGTCGGCAGGCAAAATAGCGCGGCATTTGCCCGCCGTTTCCTCTCCGTCCAAAGAGAGACTTTTCAGGACGGCGACGGAATACCCCTGCCGCTCCGAAACGGAGAGGACGGTCGCCGTCACCGTGTATTCCCCCGACGGGAGCCCTCTTTCATAGTTGGAAAGGGCAAGCTGCATGAGCCCGATGCCGATCCCCGCAAACACGGGCACGATGAGAAGGAGAGATAAGAGCCGCTTCTTTTCAAAGGGCGGGAGGGCGAGCAAGAGCAGCACGCCGAAGAGAAGGACAAAGACAGGCGAAAATTCCGAAAAGCGGATGCTGCCCCAAAGCTCCAGCCCGAAGATAAGCGAGAGCGCGCAAAAGAGAAGCGGCCTGAAATTGAGTATCTTCTTCATGCCTCTCCTCCTCTCTTTGTATGCTCGGTGGGCGCCGCCGCGCGATCGCGCGGCGGCGCCCTCTTTTTTTGGGGGCGGCGCGCTTTGGGCGCGCCGCCCCGCCCTCTGTTTTAAAAGTCAAGCCAGCGAGATGCGGTCGGAGACCGAGCGCACCAAAATGCCCTTCTGTTCCCCGAAGGAGACGCAGTCGCTCAAATAGGAGACGAACGCTTCCGAATAGCGGGGAAGGTGCAGCGCCTGCGCCGCAAGCGCCGTGAGCTCGTCGAAATACAAACTCACGCGCCCCGAGAGCGCCGCCTTGATGAGCGATACCATCTCGAAGGGCGTCGTATCCGTCTCGCCGCGAAGAATCGGCTCGCTCTCCACGCGGAATTTGCCGATCTGAACGGCGCGGTCGGTCTTATAATAGTAGTCGGTGCCGAGAACGCGCTCTTTTTTGAATTTGCACTCGTCGATGAGGGCGTTGAGCCGCGCCTCCACGCGCGCGCCCGTCTTGCGGATGCCGTACGTTTCGAGAAGGCGCGTTTTCAGAAAACCCCTCGAAATGGGCTCCTCCGTCGCCACGAGAAGAGCAAGCCGCGCTTTGATCTCTCCGTCGTTGACCCCGCCCGTGATGTAAGCGGCGACCTCCGCGCCCTGCGCTTCGACCGCGCGGTAAGGGCGGGAGAACTTCTCTATCCACGCGCCGTCCTTCTGCTCCGCGCCCGTGAGGCGATCGAGATAGTCCTTGATGCGCTTGATCTCCCGCTTGGGGTTGCTGTAATAGTTGACGCTGTTGACGCGCATGACGTTCCAATTGCCGCGCTTTAAGGACTGCACCTGTAAAATATTCCTGTCCTTGACGGAGAACTGCGTCTCTCCGTCGCACAGAATAGCGAGGACGAAATTCTTGTTGTCGCGCGGGTCGAGGACGGCGACGTCGATCTTGAATTCGGAAGCGCCCACGTCCGTCCTGCACTCGTAGCCGAAGCCGGAAAGCTCCTCTGCGATGAACTGCCCGAGCCCGCCGCCCGAACGGACGGATGCGGGAGGCGCGGCGAGCGTCGTTTTGCCCTTCTCGGCAAATTCGAGGAAGGCTTTGAGCCCCGCAACGCCCTTCGAGGACGTCTTGTTGAGGTCGATCTGCGCGGCTTCCAGCGTGGAGAAGACAAGCATCTCTTCCCTTGCGCGCGAGACGGCGACGTTGAGCCGCCTCCAACCGCCCGCCTGGTTGAGCGGACCGAAGTTGAGCGATACCCTGCCCATCGCGTCGGGGCCGTAACAGACGGAAAAGAGGATGACGTCGCGCTCATCGCCCTGCACGTTTTCGAGGTTCTTGACAAAGAGCGGCTCTTCGCGCTCGTAGGCGACGGCGTCCAGCTTCTTTGCGGCGATCTCTTTGGTGAGGAGCTTTTCGACGGCAGTCCTCTGCGCGCTCGAGAAGGTGACGACGCCCATGCTCTGCCGCGAGAGGGCGGGGTCTTTGAGGCGACGGATGACTTCCTGCACGAGCGCTTCCGCCTCCTTCTTGTTGACTTTGGTAAAGCCCCTGTCGTAGGTGCCGTCCACCTTCACAAGGCGCACGCGGCTTTCGAGCGCGTCGGGCGAAGGGAAGGTGCACAGCTTCCCGCCGTAATACATATTGTTGGAGAAGGCGATAAGCGATTCGTGGCGGCTACGATAATGCCAGATGAGGTGGCGCTCGGGCATGCCGAGGGCGAGGCAATCGTCGAGGACGCTTTCCAGGTCTTCGTTTTCCAAGTTCTCTTCGTCCACATAGGCAGAGTGGAAGAAGGCGGTCGGAGGGAGCTGTTTGGGATCGCCCACGACGACGGCGGCCTTGGCGCGGGCGATGCACCCCACGGCCTCTGCGGTCGTCATCTGCGACGCCTCGTCGAAGATGACGAGGTCGAAAAGATCTGCCTGCGGCTCCAGATATTGCGCCGCCGTGATGGGGCTCATCAGCATGCAGGGGCAGATGCGGCGCAGAAGTTCGGGCACCTCGGAAAAGAGCGCGCGAAGCCCCGCGCCGCGCAGATTGCTCTTTGCAAGGCGGGTGAAGGCGGAAAGCTCCAGCGAAAGGCTCCCCTCTCCGTCCGCCGCGGGCAGGCGGGAGATGAGGTCGCTCCTAATATGCTGCCGCGTTTGAAGGGAGAAGTCCTCCCACATCGTGCGGAATTTTTCCACCGTGTCTTCGAGCGTCCCCGCGCTCAGGCGGGAAAGGTCGGCGTCCTGCGGGATGGTGAGCTCCAAAAAGTTCTTTGCGACGTTCTTTTCAAAGCCCGCGAGCACGTTTTCGCTCGTCAGCCGTCCGCTTTCGAGTGCGTCGGAGATAAAACTCAACCCCAAAGAGCGCAGTTTTAAGCAGGTGTTCTTATACATGCACCAGTTGGCGAGCATGTCGATATTGTCGATGAGCGCCCCCGCCTTCGAAGAAAAGTGATCTAACACGTCTTCCTGCACGATCTTGCTCCTGTCGGCAGCAGTCGTTTTGAGATAGCTGTCCTCCGCCGCCTCGAAGGCGTCGAGCGCCTTTAAATACCCTTCGAGGACGGGGCGGGTGTAGCCGCTCATGGCGCGCACGCACATGCCGTTGAAGGCGTCGGGGTTGTAGTCGAGGAAGGTCTGCGCCGCCTCGTTGTGCAGCTCGTAGAGCCCCGCTAAAAATTCCGCGCGCTTTTTATAGACGATATTGCCGCCGCGATCGAAGAAGGGGCGGGAGAGCGGGCTCTCACGGAGCAGCGCGATGAACGAATGCACATCGACGAGGGTGCGAAGATACTTGGGCATATCTTCGGGCGAGAGCGGATGGAGCGCCGCCCGCTGCAACCGCTTGGCAGCCGTCAGCGCCGCCTTGTTCATGCGCCAATCCCCTTCGCGATCCAAAAGCGCCTTGACTTCGGGATAGTCCTTCCCGAGCTCCACGACGGTTTTGAAGTGCTTCGAATAGTAGGAGAGTGTGTCGTCGAGCCGCCGGTTGGCGTGATAGAAGGCGTTGAATTCCTCTTCGCCGATGTTTGCAAAGTATTTATCGTAGACGCCCGCGCTCAGTTCGCGCGCCAGAAGGCGCAGGGAATTGAGCTTGCGCTGGGTGATCGTGGAAATTTTCTGCCGGTAAAATTCGAGATAGAGCGAAAGATACGCCTTCAAGTGCTTGATCTCGGTGAGCATCACTTCGGCGGCGCAGAAAACTCTGTCTCGCACTTCCTGCGAATATTCGGCAAGCCCGACGTTTTCGAAAGGAGAGCGGAACACGCCGCCGCACTCCTTGGCGGCAGCCGCCGCCGTTAAGATCATGCCGCGGCACTCGGAAAGGGTGCGCTCGGTCAGAGAGTCGTAAAAGCTGCTCTCGATGTCTAAAATATCGGGAGCGTCCTTGTTTTTGAGATAGAGCAGGATGGCCTCGTACACGGAAAGGCCCAATCTCCGCTTTTTATGCAGGGCGAGCATGGGCGCTTTGAGGTCTTCGCGCAGCAGCTTCAAACTGCGCGCCTTCTCGTCAAAGCCGCGCTCCTCCCCCTCGTTTTTCAGAGAGAGCGTATTTTCGAGGCGGCGCAGGACGTCCGCCTTGTCCGTCTTGTTGGAGTGGATCTCAAGGCAGAATTCGCCGATGCCGATCCCGTCGAGCCGCTTTTTGACGACGTCGAGCGCCGCCTTCTTTTCGGCAACGAACAAAACGCGCTTATTGTCCTCCACGGCGTTGGCAATGATATTGGTGATGGTCTGGCTCTTGCCCGTACCGGGCGGACCGTGCAGCACGAAGCTCGCCCCCGTGCGCGAGAGCGCCACCGCGGAATACTGCGAACTGTCGGCAGAGAGCGGGATGAGGGTATCCTGCGGGTCGCACTCGTCCTCGGAAGGCACGCTCACCTCCTGCCGCACGAGCCGTTCCCCCATCAGCGCGGAGACGATCTTGTTGCCTTTGAGCGCGTCGAAATGGTTGCGGATGTCGTTCCACATGAGATAGCGCTGGAAGGAGAAGGTGGCAAGATAGGCGTCTTTGCTCACACCCCAGCCCTTCATGGGGGCGATCTCGGCGAGCACCATCGCAAGGATCTCGGAAATTTTGAGCGCGGAGACGTCACCGCCCAGCCCGCGGATGTCGATGTTGAATTCCTGTTTGAGATATTCGAGAAGGGTGGAATTGACGAAGTACTCCCCGTCCGCTTCGACGGCGAAGTCCTCGTTCCCCTTCGCGCGCTTCATCGCCACGGGGACGAGCACAAGCGGGGCAAAGCGCGTCTTGTTGTCCTCCCGCGAGACGAACTTCAAAAACCCCAATGCAAGATACAAGATCTTGGCGCCCGTCTCCTCGTCCGCTTCGCGGTTGCGCCGCACGAGGCGCAGCGCCGTCTCCGCCGTCGTCTTCGCATCGGCAAAGGCGCGCAGGATGCCCTTTTTAAGTTCAAGCGAAAATAGGTCGGCAGAAAGCGCGGACTGCGTTTCGAAGAATGCCTCTTCAACAGGCGAGCCGCCCTTCAAGCGCAGGCTCCCCTTTTCGGTGAGCTTTTCAAAGAGGAGGTCTGCATCCGCGCATTGCAGATGAAGAGCGCTGCGCCCCGTGAAGTTCAGAAGCGCGTTCTTGGTGGTGAGATCGAGAAGCCTTCTCTCCCACTGGCGGTTCTTGGTCTTCAAATTTTCGCCGCCCAGCTTATCGAATTCGGGCAGAGGCGCGGGGGCGGCGCTGTCCGTCATCTCCTCTTCGCGGATGAGCTCATACCCTTTCCCGCTCTTGCCGCGCAAAGGAAGGCTCCCCCGCCCGCCGATGCGGCAGCGCGCGATGTCGACAAAGCATTCATAGGCGCCCGCGGCGAGTTTGCGCTTAAAGTGCGCCTCGGAGGCGGTATAAGCGGCGTTCCCGCCCGCAAAAAGGTCCTCGACGTCGAAGAAGCAGAGATTGTTGATGCCGTCCGAACAGTACTTTGCAACGATGTCGCTATCGTCGGTGACAAGATCGAGAAAGCAGCTGTCATACAGCCATGCGCCCACGCCCGCCTCGCTCCCGCCGAGGGCGAGCACGGGATGCAGCCCCGCCGCTTCCAACGCAGAAGCCGCAAAGACGGCAAGCTCCAAGGCATTCGCCTTCTTTCCGCGCAGAAGAGAGCCTTCGCGCACGGCGGAGAGAGGCTCGTTCAAGTCCGTCTCGCCGTCCTTTTCGATGTCCTCGCCGCGGAGGGCGGCAAACACGGCGGCAGCGGCGCGCCGCACGGCGTTTTTATCCGCGCCCGCATAGCCGTAAAATTCGGGGCTTTCCTTCCACTTTTTGAGGCGTTCGCCCGCCTCCTGCAAAACGCGCGCGCAGTCGGAGAGTTTGGGGCGCACGAACCCCGCGAGCCGTTCGGCGTTGCCCGAAAGCCCCTCCCACCAATCATAGGGGAGCACAGTGACGTTCATGCTCGTGCGGACGAGCTCTTTTTTGTTATAGCTGAGGACGGCGACGACTTCCGCCTGCCGCAATTCTTCCCGCTGCGAAAGGAAGACGGGGCTGAAGACCCCTTCGGCGGTGAGTTCCACCGCGCTCTCGAAGGGAACTTCCGTTTCCTCTTCGAAGGGGACAAGGAGCTCTCCCCCCGTCACTGAGACGGAAAAGGGCGCGCTCTCCCCCGAAAGGTTTTTGATCTGCACATAGAGCGGCGTTTCGTAAAAGTAGTCGCTGTAACCGACGAACTGCGGCAAGCGGAGCCCGACCGCCGCCGTCTCCTTTCCGATGCGCTTTTTGCTCTCTGCCATAGTTTCTCCTTATCGCCGCTTCCTGCGGCCGCCAGATATGGAAAACTTTTCCTTCATTATACCATTTCCCGCCGCAAATTACAACCCCTCATTTTGTTTTCAAAAAGAAAATCGGCAGACATAATGCCTGCCGAATACCCCTGCAACTTGAATTATCTTGCCAAAAGTCCGTACTTTCAAAAAATGATCCCCAGCTCAAGGCGCACTTCTCCGCGAGAGATGTCTTCATTGGTATAGGAACAGGCGTCGAAACCGATGAACGAAAGCCCCTCCCGAAAATAAAAAGCGATGGCTCTCGTATTGCACGACTGCGTCTCCAAAACGAGCGCCCGCCGCCCTGTACGGAGCGTCTCCTCCTTAGCAAATGTGAGGAGCCGCTTTCCCAACCCGCGGCTTCGGCAGTCTTCTTTCACCCAAAGTTCCGTCACGCGCATACGGCCGTTCCATTCTTCGGGGCAGAGCTCGATGACCGCAATGAGCTCTTCTCCATGCAAAATGCCATAGGCAGCCGCGCCCTCGAAATGGGGCGCATAGAGCCGATCGGGATGATCGTACCTTTCAGGCGTAAAGACGAGCGGTGATGACAGTGGACGCAACGCGAACTCTGCGCAAAACCCATCCTCTGTGCGCCGCAGGGAAAGTGCGTAGTGCTCTGTTGCCGTATAAGAAGGCATAGGCAGGATATGTCCCGCCCAACGTTCCTTCTCGAGCAATACGATCTCTTCCTTCATCCTTTCCCTCCCGGTGTGATATTTATGCAAGCTCCTTCAAATAAACGCGCCTTCGAAGTATTCGATGCCCTCTTCGGTGACGGAGGAAACGTCGAAGCGGCAGGGAACTTCCTCCCCCAGCCGCTCGCAGAGAAAGAGCGCCATCTTGCGGTAGCGCTCCCGCTTTTTGGCGTTCACCGCCTCGGATGGCAGCCCGAACGCATCGGAGATGCGCGTCTTGACTTCGACGAGACAATAGGTATCGCCCTGCTTTGCGAGGATGTCCGCCTCGCCGAAGGGCGTGCGGAAATTGCGCTTCAGGATACGATAGCCGCGCTTTTTGAGGTAAGAAACGGTCAGGGCCTCTCCCTTCCGTCCCAAAATCTTGTTACGAAGGTCCTGCGATGGATCGGGCATATGCCCACCTCCCGGATGGCGTTGATGTGCGCCGCCGTGCCGTAGCCCGCGTTGCGCTCGAAGGCGTACTCGGGGTAAGTTTTTGCGTACTCCGCCATGAGCGCGTCGCGGTACACCTTTGCAAGGATGCTCGCCGCGCCGATGGAACAGACGAGGGCGTCCCCCCTGACGATGCTCTTCTGCGGAAGAGCGATATCGAGCGTAAGATCGCCGTCCGAAAGCACGAGCGATGGCTGCAAAGAGAGTCCTTCGACGGCGCCCTTCATCGCAAGGCGGGTCGCCTCGCGGATGTTGATACGATCGATGGTCTTTTCGTCCACTTCGAAGATGCTGTAAGAGAGGGCGTGCTCTTGGATGTAGGCAGCGAGCGCCTCGCGCTTCTTCGCGGAGAGCTTCTTGCTGTCGTTGACGCCCGTAAAATCGGCATCGAGCGGCAGGATGACCGCCGCCGCCACGACGGGCCCCGCCAAAGGCCCGCGCCCCACTTCGTCCACGCCCGCAACGAAGGGATAGCCCTCCGCCCCGAGCGCGCGTTCCATGTCGAGTTTATCCATTGTTTCTCTGCGCCTTAAATGAGCCCCGCGTTTTTGAGGTCTTCCGCGCTGTCGAAGGTGATGCGCCCGAGCTTGCCCTTGCGGAAATCGTCGATGAGCGCCCGCTCTCCTCGCTCGTAGTCGTATTCATCCCCTTTTAAAAGGAAGCCGCGGCGGATGCACACCTTTTCGAGCATCTGAAGGGGGGTGCCGCCCTCGATGCCGTAGCGCTCCGAAAGCGCCGCGGGCGCGAGAGCGGAAAGGTCTTCCAAAAGGGCGAGGGCGATCTCGTCGAGCTCTAAAATGTCGTCGTTGACGCTGCCGATGTAGGCAAGCCTGCGGGCGAGCGTCTGATCGGCGAAGGAAGGCGGCATGGTGCCGGGGGTATCCATGAGGTCGAACGCCCCGCACTTGACCCACTGCTTGCTGCGCGTGACGCCCGCCTTATCGCCCGTGACGGCGCGCTTTGCACCCGACAAGAGGTTGATGACCGTGCTCTTGCCCGTGTTCGGCACGCCCGCGACGAGGAAGCGCAGCGGCCGCGCCATGCCCTTTTCTTTGAGGCGCTGCGCCTTTTCGGAAACGACGGCGTTCATCGCCGCCATGAGCGCGTTTTTGCCGCGCGGCGAAGTCGCATCCAGCGGGCAGACCGCCTTCCCCGCACCCTTGACGGCAGCAAGGAGCGCGTCGGCACTGCCCAAGTCCCACTTGTTGAAGAGATACAAAACGGGGCGGGAGCCTGCGATCGCTTGAAGTTTTTGATTATACGTCGCGGCGGGGGCGCGCGCATCGAGCACGAACACCACCGCATCGCACAGTTTTATGTTTTCCTCCATCATGCGCATGGCCTTCGCCATGTGCCCGGGGAACCATTGAATGGGCTTCATACGTTATTTCAGAAGGTCGGGGCGCATCTTGCGGGTGACCGCCTCCGCCTGCGCACGCCGCCATTTGTCGATCTCGGCGTGATTGCCGCTTCGAAGCACCTCGGGCACGGTGAGGCCGCGGTACTCGACGGGGCGGGTATATTGGGGATATTCGAGGAGGTTTTCCGAAAAGCTCTCCTGCACCAACGATTCGGGCGAGAGCACCCCCTCGACATAGCGGGCGACGCAGTCCACAACGACCATGGCAGGGAGCTCCCCGCCCGTCAGAACATAGTCGCAGATGCTGATCTCCTCGTCGATGAAGAGGTCGATGGCGCGCTGATCGACGCCCTCGTAGTGTCCGCAGAGAAGGACGAGATGTTCCTCTTCGACGAGCTCGAAGACCTTCTCCTGGCGGAAGGTCTTGCCCTTGGGCGAGAGATAGATGCGGCGCGCCTTATGGTCGGGGTCGACGGCTTCGATGGCGCTTCCGATGGGCTGCGCCATCATCACCATCCCCGCGCCGCCGCCGAAGGGATAGTCGTCGCACTTTAGGTGCTTATCTTCGGTGTAGTCGCGGATGTCGACGATGTCAACGGAGAACTTGCCGCTCTTTAGCGCCCTTCCCAGGATGCTTTGGGAGAGCGCCGTGAACATTTCGGGAAAAAGCGTTAAAATGGTGATCTTCATGGTGATTGGTTATGATGAGATATTGCGCCTTCCTTGGGAAAAACGAACCTTTGAAAAGGAGATGCAAGCAAGACGAGGAGCCCGCGCAAACGGCAAGGGAGCTTACTTAGAAGTAAGTGACCGCAGCCGTGCGTAAGGGCGACAAAGTATTGCGAAGCATATCCGTTTCAAAGGACGGCGACTTCAAAGAATCTTTTGCGGTCAACAATGATACGGCCGCCCTCGAGGTCGACTTCCTTCACGACGCCCGAAACGGCGGGGAAGAGGATGTCTTTGCCGTCCTTTTGGACGGTGTAAATGTCGCTCGCCGCCTGGCGGATGTCGGTGAGCGTTCCGAGCTCCTCCCCCTCCTCGGTGACGACGGCAAGCCCCAAAAGATCGACGATGTAGTATCTCCCCTCTTCGGGTTCGGGGGCTTCGTCGCGGTCGAGCTCCAGATTTTTCCCGCGCAGAAGTTCTGCCGCGTTGCGGTCGGGCACGCCCGAAAGGCCCAAAAAGACCATGCCGTCGCCCACGCGCACCGAAAGAACGCGCCGCTTCTCGCCGTCCAGATACAAATTCTTGAATTCCTTGAAATCTTCGGGGGAATCGGTGTAGGGCTTGACTTTGAGCTCGCCGCGGATGCCCTGCGGCTTTAAAATGGTGCCGACGATGAGATTTTCCCTCATGCATTGCCTCCTTCGAAGAGTTTCAAAGCGGCGGCGCGGATGTTCGCCTGCGTCACGTCTTTATCCTCATCGCTCTCGATGACGGCGATATGATCGCTCTCCCCGAATTCTTCGAACAATTTCAGATAGCGTTCGCGGATGAGGCGCTGGCGCTCGAACGTTTCGTAGCGCTCCGTCTCCCCGCGGCGGGAAACGCGGCGGAAGCTCTCCTCCGTCGAAAGATCGAGGAAGATGGTGAGATCGGGCCGCACGGCGCGCATTGCAGGCTCGTTGAGCGCATACACCCACTCGGGCGCGACCATACCGCCGTTGTAGGCGAGCGACGAAAGATAAAACCTGTCGCAGAGCACGGTGACGCCCTCTTCGAGCTGCTTTAAGATGCCGTTGACGGAATTGAAGATGTGATCGAGGCGGTCTGCCGCAAAGAGCGCCGCCACGGTGTGTTCGTTGGTCTCGATCCTGCCCGTAAGGCAGGAGCGCAGCATTGCCCCGAAGGGCGAATCGGTGGGTTCGCGCGTCGTATAGACGGGGATGCCCCGCTCTTTCAGAAACTTCCCGAGCTGTTTGAGCTGCGTGCTCTTGCCGCTGCCGTCCGCGCCTTCGAAGACGATGAATTTTCCTCTCTCACTGTTCATATGCCCATTATAGCAAACGCCCGCGGGAAAGTCAACCGCGGGCGCATTGTTTATGCCGTTCAGTCCTTTTTGAGGGGGATGGGGCGCTTTGCCGCCGTGAAGATGACGCCGAGCGTCCCGGGGCCGCAGTGTGCGCCGATGACGGGTCCGACGATCTGACGGACGATCTTGGCGTTCGGCCGCTTTTCGAGAACGAGATCGCGCAGTTTGTCGCCGTCCTCCTTGCAGTCCGCATCCACGATATAGACGGGGATATTCTCGTCGGTAAGTTCCTCGACGATCTTATTCGCAAGCGTAGAGATGGCCTTCTTCCTGCCGTTGAGCTTGCCGATGACGGAGAGCCCGCCCGTCTCGTTGAAGGTGAGCATGGGCTTGAGCCCCAGGAGCGTGCCCGCGACCGCCGCTACTCCTGAGCATCTGCCGCCGCGCTTCAAGTGCATGAGATCGTCCACCACGAAATAGACGGCAACGTGATCGGTGTACTCTTTGAGGAAGTCTAAGATCTCCTCGTCGGAAGCGCCCTTCTGCTTCAAAAGCGCCGCCTGCTCCGCCTGGATGCCCGCGCCCAGCGAAATGCTGTTGGTGTTGAACACCGTGCACTTGCGGTCGGGGAACTGCTCTTTCAGTTCGCGGAGGGCGAGCTCCAACGACTGGAAGGTGCCGCTCATTGCGTGCGAGAAGGAGACATAGAGAACGTCCTCCCCGCGCTCGAAATAGGGCGTTAAAATGCGCTTGTAGTCCTCGGGGTTGAGCGCCTGCGTCTTGGGGATCTCCCCCGCGCGCACCTTTTCATAGAAGCCCTTGAAGTCGGTCTCCTTGCCCAAGTCGTAAAAATATTCCTTCCCGCCCACATAGTAGGGCATGGAGATGTAGTCGAGCCCCAGCTCTTCGGCGCGCGTATGCCACAGCTCGCCGTTGGAATCAAAGATCAATACACTCATTATATTCTCTTCCTGCAATATGGATTGGAACGCAAGTTCCTGCCTTCATTGTACGCCCTTCGGGGAGAACTGTCAAGTGATTGGACAATTTTTGCCGTTCGTTGCACACAATTTCTTATCGGAGCCAGCCTCGGAAGGCTTTGAAGGCGGAAGGGAGGGCGTATTTTTCGCCGATCTCGGCGGCGCTCTTCCAAGTATATTGAGGAAAACGCTCCTTCGCCTCGATAAGGCAGCCCGTCATGTGCCACTCGACGTGCGTAAAAATGTGCACCGCCTGCTTGGTTTTGAGAAGCTTCCCGTATGCTTCGGGCGCCTCCTCCGCAAAGGGGAACTGCCAAAGCCCCGCCAAAAGCCCGCCTTTTTTCCGCTTTTCGAGGGCGTACTCCCCTTCATGGCGCAATACGAGCACGGTGTGTTCCTCTGTTTTGCGCGCACGCTTGGGCGCGCGGACGGGATAACGCTCCCATTCTCCATGAAGGCGGGCAAGGCAGAGCTCCCGCCACGGGCAGAGCAGGCACTGCGGCTCGCCGTTCGGCAGGCAGACGAGCGCCCCCAGCTCCATGAGCGCCTGGCAGAACTCCCCCGCCTCTTTCGGGTAGACCTCCTTCAAAAGCGCAGAAAATTTCTCCTTCGCGCCTGCGGAATCGATGTTGGTCTCGTCGGCGAGCAGACGGGTGAGGACGCGCAGGACGTTGCCGTCCACCGCAGGGCAGGGCATATCGTAGGCGATGGAGCAAATCGCCCCCGCCGTATAGTCGCCGACGCCGGGGAGCGCCCTCACGCCCGCGAAATCTTTGGGAAAGCCCCCTTCCGCGACGAACTTTGCCGCTTTATGGAGATTGCGGGCGCGCGAATAGTAGCCGAGCCCTTCCCACGCTTTGAGCACTTCCTCCTCGTCCGCCGCGGCGAGCGCCTCCGCCGTCGGAAAACGCTGCAAAAAGCGGACGTAATAGTCCTTGACCGCCTCGACGCGCGTCTGTTGGAGCATGATCTCGGAGACCCACACTTTGTACGGATCGTGCGTGCCCCGCCAGGGAAGCGTGCGTTTGCAAACGCGGTACCACTCCAAAAGGAGAGGCACCGCGCGCTGTAAGAGAGAAAGATTTTCCATTCTTTAAAAGAGGCCGACGATCCTGCCGTCTTCGGTGACGTCGATGTTTTCCGCCGCGGGGACTTTGGGGAGCCCCGGCATCGTTAAGATATTGCCCGTGAGCGCGACGAGGAACCCCGCGCCCGCCGAGACCTTGACGGTGCGCACGGTGACGGTGAAGCCTTCGGGCGCGCCGAGCTTTTTCGCGTCGTCCGAGAAGGAATACTGCGTCTTCGCCATGCAGACGGGAAGATCTCCGAACCCGAGCGCCGAAAGCCGCGCGATCTCCCCTTCCGCCTCGGGCGTATATGCAACGTCCTTACCGCCGTAGATGTGCGTGACGATACGCTCGATCTTCTCCTTGACGGGCGCCTTCTCGTCGTAGCAGAAGCGGAACGTATTCTCTTCTTCGCACAGGCGGACGACTTCGCGGGCGAGCTCTTCGCCCCCTTCTCCGCCCTTCGCCCACACGTCGGAGAGGACGGTGTTGACGCCGAGCTCCCTGCACTTTCGGATGACGAGCGCGATCTCCGCGTCCGTATCGGTGGGGAACCGGTTGACGGCGACGACTGCGGGCAGGCCGTAAACGTTCTTGATGTTGCTCACATGGCGCAGAAGGTTGGGGAGCCCCTTTTCGAGCGCCTGCAAGTTTTCCTCTTTGAGCTCCTCTTTCAAAAGCCCGCCGTGCATTTTAAGGGCGCGCACCGTGGCGACGATGACGACCGCAGAAGGTCTGAGCCCCGCCACGCGGCACTTGATATCGAGGAACTTTTCCGCGCCGAGGTCTGCGCCGAAGCCCGCCTCGGTGATGACGTAATCGGCAAGCTTCAACGCCGTCTTCGTGGCAATGACCGAATTGCAGCCGTGGGCGATGTTGGCGAACGGTCCGCCGTGGACGAGCGCGGGCGTGCCTTCGAGCGTCTGCACGAGATTGGGCTTCAAGGCGTCTTTCAAAAGCGCCGTCATGGCGCCCGCCGCTTTGAGATCGCCCGCCGTCACGGGAGCGCCCTCAAAGGTATAGCCCACGACGATGCGCGAAAGCCGCGCTTTCAAGTCGTTCAGCGAAGAGGCAAGGCACAAGATCGCCATCACTTCGCTTGCGACGGTGATGTCGAACCCGTCCTTGCGGGGGACGCCGTTCTTGCCGCCGCCGAGGCCGTCTTCGATGTTGCGAAGCTGGCGGTCGTTCATATCCACGCAGCGGCGCAGAACGATCTTTTCGGGGTCGATATGGAGCTCGTTGCCCTGGAAGATGTGGTTGTCCAGCATGGCGCACAGAAGGTTGTTGGCCGCGCCGATGGCGTGGAAATCGCCCGTGAAGTGCAGGTTGATGTCCTCCATCGGGACGACCTGGGCATATCCGCCGCCCGCCGCGCCGCCCTTGATGCCGAACACGGGCCCCAAGGAAGGCTCGCGCAGCGCCACGACGACGTTCTTTTGAAGGCGCTTCATGCCGTCTGCTAAGCCAATGGTGGTCGTCGTCTTGCCCTCGCCTGCGGGCGTGGGCGTGATGGCGGTGACGAGGACGAGCTTACCGTCCTTCTTCTCCCTCTTCATCACCGAAAGATCGATCTTCGCCTTATACTTGCCGTAATATTCGATGTCGTCCTCTTGCAGCCCCGCGCGCGCCGCGATCTTGGAAATATGCTCTAACTTCGCTTCCTGCGCGATCTCGATATCCGTCTTCATCTCATCCCTCACCCGAAATTTTTATCCTTTGAAGTACTTCACGGCGCTCTCGAAGAGCTTCATGTCGTACTCGCCCGCAACGTTTTGATAGAGCCCGAAGCCCTTGCGCTCGGAATGCCCCATCTTGCCGAACACCCTGCCGTCGGGCGAGAGGATGCCCTCGATCGCCTCGGCGCTGCCGTTGGGGTTGAAGCGGATGTCCATCGTGGGCGCGCCCGCAAGGTCGACGTACTGCGTCATGATCTGCCCGTTTTCGGCAAGCTTTTGGATGAGCTCATCGCTCGCGACGAACTTGCCCTCGCCGTGCGAAATGGGCACGCTGAACACATCCCCCGCCTTGACGCCCGAAAGCCATGGCGACTTTGCGGAAGCGACCCTGACGCGCACGATGCGCGACTGATGGCGGCCGATGTCGTTATAGGTGAGCGTGGGGCAGGTCTCGTCCGTTTCGACGATCTTGCCGAAGGGCACGAGCCCGAGCTTGATGAGCGCCTGGAAGCCATTGCAAATGCCGCCCATGAGGCCGTCGCGGCGTTCAAGGAGCGCCGTCACCTGCTCTTTCACTTCCTCGTTGCGGAAGAAGGCGGTGATGAACTTGCCCGAACCGTCCGGCTCGTCGCCGCCCGAGAAGCCGCCCGGGATAAAGACGATATTGGCTTCCTTGATGCGGGAAGCGAACGCTTCGACGGAGCGCGCGACTTCCTCCGCCGTGTTGTTGCGGATGACGAAAATTTCGGGCTTTGCCCCTGCGTCCTCAAACGCCTTGGCGGTATCGTACTCGCAGTTGGTGCCGGGGAAGACGGGGATGAGCACCTTGGGGCTCGCCGTCTTCACCGCGGGCGCGAGGCTGCTCCGCTCCTGACAGGTGAACGTCTTTGCCGTTCCCTCCGTTTTGATGTTGCAGGGATACACCGATTCAAGCTTGTTTTCGTAAATTTCCTGCAGTTCTTCGAGGGAGAGCGACTCCTCTCCCATCGAGATGC
>DXAJ01000051.1 GCA_019117085.1 Candidatus Gallimonas gallistercoris | reverse complement strand
GCCGATATTGTCCATCAAAAAGTCGGCGATCATGTTCAGCAGATCTTCGTTTTCGATTTTGAACTTGGTGACGATGTCCTTCGTGATGGTCGTGCGGACGATGCCAGCAAGGTATTTCCTTGCGTCTCTTTGATCTTTGTAGAGATACGAGCCCGACATCCCGCCCTCGATCACATAGCGGTCGAACGCCGCTTGGATATCGTTCTCGGGATAATACAGGAGATATTCGCGGAAGGAGAAGGGGAACATTGCGATCTCAAAGACGCGGCCGCCGAACAGGGTGGCGAGGTCGCTGGAAAGGAGGAAGGCGTTGGAGCCGGTCAGATAGATATCGAAGCGCTCTTCTTCGTACAGGCTGTTGATAACGGTCTCAAATCCGTCGCAAAGCTGCACCTCATCGATGAAGAGGTAATTTGTAACGCCTTCCCGGTAGCGCTCGTCGATATAGCGGTAGAGAGCGTCCCCCGCTTTCAGAGCCTCAAACTGTTTGAGATTGAGCTTGATACGGACGATGTTCTTGGGCGCTCCGTCTTTTTCTAAAAGAGAAATAAAAGCGTCCATCAGCTTTGATTTTCCCGAGCGCCGCACGCCTGTGATGACTTTGATATCGGGCGTTCCGATAACGTTTTGAAGCTGTTTAAGATAGGATGTCCTTTCGATCAGTTTCATGATTTCACCTCGGCAACAGTATAACTCATTTCGCATTTTTTGTCAAATGCAAAATTTGCGAAATGAGAATGATTTCCGTCGGATGGCGGGCTTTTTGGTGGAAAAATTGCTATTTTTGTGCCGAATTGTAATAGAAAAGTGGGGGAAGGGGCGATATAATGGGGCAAAAAGGAGGAAAATTTATGGATGACATCAAAGCTTTGATCGGGAAGATGACGCTCGAAGAGAAGGCGGGGCTGTGCTCGGGGAGCGATTTCTGGCACACGAAGGCGGTGGGGCGGCTCTCCGTTCCCGCCGTCATGGTGAGCGACGGCCCCCACGGCCTGAGGAAGCAGGAAGAGGGGGCGGATCATCTCGGCATCCACGACAGCATCAAGGCGGTGTGCTTTCCCGCCGCCTGCGCGACGGCAAGTTCCTTCGACCGCACCCTTCTTCGCGAGATGGGGAGCGCGCTCGGGAAAGAGTGCCGTGCGGAGGGCGTTGCCGTGCTGTTGGGCCCTGCCGTCAACATCAAGCGTTCTCCCTTATGCGGGCGAAATTTTGAGTATTTCTCCGAAGACCCTTTTCTTGCGGGCGAGCTCGCCTGCGCCTTCGTGCAGGGCGTGCAGGGCGAGGGAGCGGGGGTGAGCGTCAAGCACTTTGCCGCCAACAACCAGGAGACGAGGCGGATGTCCGTCTCCTCCGAAGTGAGCGAGCGGGCGCTGCGGGAGATCTATTTTCCTGCGTTCGAGAAGGTGGTCAAAGACGCAAAGCCCGCGACCGTGATGTGCTCTTACAACAAACTCAACGGGGTGTATGCCTCGGAAAACGAGTGGCTTTTAACGGACGTTCTCCGCAAGGAATGGGGGTTCGGCGGCTTTGTCGTGAGCGATTGGTACGCCGTCTCCGACCGTGTGAAGGGCTTAAAAGCGGGGCTCGACCTCGAGATGCCGGGCGGCGACGAGGAGAACGACAAAAAGATCGTCGCGGCAGTGAAAAGCGGCGAACTGCCCGAAGAGGTGCTCGATGAGGCGGTGGAGCGCATATTGCGCGTCATCCTGCCGCTTTCGAAGGAACGGACGGCGCCCTTTGATCGCGAAAAAGACCATGAAAAGGCGGTCTCCATTGCAGCGGAGTGTGCTGTGCTTCTGAAGAACGAGGGGGCGCTGCCGCTTGCGCTCGGGGAAGACGTGCTCTTTGTGGGCGAGTTTGCTGAAAGACCGCGCTTTCAGGGCGGCGGGAGTTCGCATATCAACGCCTGGCGGGCGGACGGCGCGCTTGCGTTTGCGCAAGGGGTGCGCTATGTGCGCGGGTTCGGCACGGACGGCGAGGGAACGGAAGAAGAACTCAAAGAAGCGCTTGCCGCTGCGGAACGCGCAAAGACCGTCGTCGTCTTTGCGGGGCTTCCCGACCGCTGTGAGTCGGAAGGGTACGACCGCACGCATATGCGGCTGCCCGAGGCGGAAAATCGTCTCATCGACGCGCTGTGCGAGGCGGGGCAAAAGGTCGTCGTGGTGCTCCACAACGGCTCTCCCGTCGGGATGCCGTGGATCGGCAGGGTGAACGCCGTGCTCGAGATGTATCTTGCGGGCGAGGGTTCGGGCGAAGCCTGCATCCGCCTTCTGACGGGTGAAGTCAACCCTTCGGGCAAGCTTGCAGAAAGCTTCCCGCTTCGCCTCGAGGATACGCCCTCCTACCTCAACTTCCCGGGCGACAGGGAGCGCGTAAAGTATGCCGAGGATATCTTCGTCGGTTACCGATATTATGACAGCAAAAAGGAGGAAGTGCTCTTCCCCTTCGGGCACGGGCTCTCCTATACGACGTTTGCCTATTCCGATCTCCGGCTTTCTTCCGAGGAATGGCATGAAGGGGAGCGTCTTAAAGTGACGCTCACCGTCACCAACACGGGAACGAGAGCGGGCAAGGAAGTGGTTGAGCTGTATATCTCCGACCAAAGCGGCGAAGCCGTGCGCCCCCTGCATGAGCTCAAGGGCTTTGAAAAGATATTTCTTGCCCCGGGGGAGAGCAAAAAAGTTACGTTTGAACTCGGCGGGCGCGCGTTCGCCTTCTTTGACGAAAAAACGCACGGCTGGCGCGTGCCGAACGGAAAATTTGTGGTCGAAGCGGGCGCTTCGTCGCGCGATCTCCGCCTCTTTGCGGAAGTTGTGGTGCACGGAAGGGCGGCTGCCTTCCGCGTGGACGGCGATACGACGGTGGAACAGCTCTTTGCTCACCCCGCGACGCGCGCCGTCATGCAGGGGCTTCTGAAAAAGTTCCGCCCGGGGAGCTCGGACGACAAGATGGGCGATACCGACCGCGAGATGATGCGCGCCGCTTACTTGCAGGCGCCCCTCAGAACGGTGCGGCTTGCCCTCAATATGACGAAGGAACAGTACGAAGGGCTTTTGAACGCCCTCAACGGAGCGTTTGAAGGATGACGCTTGTGGAGTTGCTGCGCCTCATCGGGCTGCCCGAAGAGGCGGCGGAGGGCGTTTTCGCGTTTGCGGAGCGCGGCATGGAAGGGATGGAGCCGCTTATCGCCGCTCTCACGCACCCCCTGAGTGCCGAGCGCGCCGAACGCGAGCTGGAAGAATGGCTGCGGGGGGAGAAGTGGGGCGTGCTTGCCTGCCTGCTCCTTGCCGCGGCGAGGGCGCATGAGGAGTATGTGCGCCTCGGCATCCCCGAAAAGGTCTATGAAGACACGATGGGCTGTTTTACGCGCTTTGTGAAGGAGCACCGCGCGCTCACGGGCGAATGGGGCTTTGACCGCGGCTGGTGGGCCTGGCGGATGGCTTGCTTGCGGCTGTTCCGCATCGGCGCGCTCGAGTACGAGCTTGAAAAGGGGCGGGTATCTCTCCATATCCCCTCGGACGGGAGCCTGCAAAAGGAGGCGGTCCGCGATTCGCTTCATGGGGCGCGCGTCTTTTTAGGGACGTATTTTCCCGCCTATGGCGAGGCACCCTTTTGGTGCAGCTCCTGGCTGCTGCATCCCGCGCTGAGGGAACTGTTGAATGAAAAGAGCAACATTGTGCGCTTCCGGGCGCTGTTCGAAGTGCGGCGGGTGGACAACGAAGACCTTTCCTACCGCGTTTTTGTGTTCAGACGCCCGGACGGAAACGTTTTTGACTATCCCGAGGAGACGGCGCTGCAGCGTCGGCTGAAGCAATATCTGCTTGCGGGCGGGCGGTTCGGCTCTGCCTCGGGCGTTTTACGGGAGGAGATGATATGAAACGGCCGGTTGGCTTCCGTGCCCAAGTAAGGGCGTACGTAAACTTTGTGGAAGGGAAAAAACTTGCGCGCATCAAGGCGCTCGCCAAATACCCGCGGAGGGGAGGCATTCTTTTTTTGGGGGATTCGCTTACCGAAGAATTTCCCTTCGGCGAGCTGCTTCCCGAATTCCCGATCGTCGGACGCGGTTACAGCGGTGATACGGCGTCGATGCTGAGAGAACGGCTTCCCTATACCTGTACGCCCTACGCGCCGGCGGCGGTATTTTTGCAGGCAGGCATCAACGACCTCCAGCGGGGCGCTTCCCCCGAGGAGACTGCCCGCAGCGTGGGGGAGGCGCTTATCGCCGTCCGAAAGCTCTGCCCCGGGGCAAAACTTCATCTTCTCGCGCTCTATCCCGTCAACTGTTCGTCGGAAAAGTTTTCGCTCTTCCGACCCAAAGCGTTTTCAAAGAGGGAGGCCTTGTCGCTCATCAGCCGTACGAATACGCTGCTTCGTGAGGAGGCGGCCGCGCGGGGAGCGGAGTTCCACGACTTTGGAGATGTACTAAGGGACGGCGGCGGGGAATTGCGGGAAGAATTTTCCTGCGACGGGCTGCACCTCACCGTGGAGGGGTATCACTCTCTTTCGGAAGCGCTCAGGCCCGCGCTTGCGCATTATCAACAACGATCGGATCAGGAGGGATCGAAATGAAAGTATTGCAAATAGAGATCGGCAGTGAGGGGGCGAAGATGACCTGTTACCTTCAGGACAGTTCGCCTGCCATCTATGGTTCCGAACGGCGGCCTGCCGTCGTCATCTTCACGGGCGGGGGATATGAGTTCGTCTCCGACCCCGAAGGGGAGCCCGTGGCGCTCGCGTATGCGGCGGAGGGGTTCCAAAGTTTCGTCCTTACCTATTCGGTGGGGGAAAAGGGCGTCTTCCCCATCCCGCAGCGCGAGGCGTTTTTCGCCATCGCCCTTGTGAGAAAACACGTCGCAGAGTGGGGCGTCGACGAAGGGAAGATCGCTGCCGTCGGGTTTTCGGCGGGCGGACACCTTGCGGCAAGCTGCGGCGTCTTCTGGGACGATGAAAGCGTCAACTTAGAAGCGGACAGAAGGGCGTGCCGCCCCGATGCGCTCGTCCTTGGATATCCGTGCATCACGGCGGGGGAATACGCCTATCCCGGCATCAACACGGTGCACGGGAAGGGAACGGCGTTCCCCGAACGGCTGAGCCTTGAAAAGTATGTGGACAAAAAGACGCCGCCCGCCTTTTTATGCCATACTTCGGAGGATACTTGCGTGCCTTCCCTCAACTCGCTGCTGTTTGCCTCGGCGCTTGCCAGGGCGAATGTGCCTTACGAGCTGCATATCTACAAGGAGGGCCCGCACGGCATGAGCCTTGCAAACGCCGCCGTCTCCTCGCCGCTGCTTGCAGAGCAGGACGAGGACGTTCGTCATGCGATAGGCGCGATCGCCCGCCGTTTTTCGGGGTGGCTGAAAGAGAGCGTCGCCTTTTTGC
>DXAJ01000050.1 GCA_019117085.1 Candidatus Gallimonas gallistercoris | reverse complement strand
TCACGCGCAGATACTGATATTTCAGAAGCTCCAGGATCGCCTGGAAGGTGGTCACGATCTCCGATTTCGTGTGATCCTTGGTAAAGAGCTGCTCAAAGCGGACGTTCACGCCCGATTCGAGCGATTCCATGACGAATTGGATCTTCTCTTCCACGGTATATTCGTCGCGCGGGATCTCGCGTACTTCGTCCTGTGCCTTGGCAAATTCCTGTTTGATGAGAAGTTTGGAAAAGGCATTCACGAGCCCGTCCAGCGTCAGATTGTCGAGGGAAAAGACGGTGCGCGTCTCGCCGACGTGTTTATCGGGCTCTTTAAAGAAGTAGCCGATCGTCTCCATCTCTTTGAGTTTCTTGGTCTCCTCCTTGATGAGGCGAAACTCTTCGAGCGCGCGGATGAGCTCTGCCTTGTCCTCTTCGATCTCCATATCGATCTCGGGGTCTTCTTCAAGGTTGGGCACAAGGCTCTGCGCTTTGATCTTTAAGATGGTCGCGGCGATATTCAGATAGTCGCTCACCTTGTCGACGTCGAGATAAGGAAGCCCCCGCATGTAGGAAAGGAATTGCTCGGTGACCTGCGAGACGAACACGTCTTTGATCTCGATCTCTTCTTTGTTGATCAAGAATAAAAGGAGATCGAGCGGGCCTTCGAAGTTGCTCAGAACGGTCGTATAATCGACAGTCGATTCAAAATTTTCGCGGTTTACCATGGAAAGGAACCCCAAAACGAATAAATTGGCCAGCCAAAGATGGCGCTCCAAAGTGCGGAAATGGGCCAACCGACAATATTGGTGGCAAAATACATCACCCAGCCCAAGAGATCGAGATAGGACATCTGAGAGACGCCGAGGCGCACGAAGATGTCGCAAAGGAAGCTTTCCGCAATGAGGAACAGCAGGATGTAATGCCCGTACTGGCGCAAGAACCTGTAAACCTTGCCGCGCCTTTTACTGAGCGCGTCGACGATGCGGAATCCGTCAAGCGGATAAAACGGCAGGAGGTTGAAGACGCAGAACGAAAGGCTGTATGCGCCGATGAGTCCCAAAAAAGTATACAGAAACTGATAGGCGAAACTTGTAAGGACGCCGGAAAGAGAATACGCGACCCAAAAGTAGAGCGGATAGACAAGAAGCGCCGTCAGGAAATTGACAACGACGCCCGCGGAGGCCGTGAGCGCCATCCCGGTGCGGTATTTTTTAAAGTTATTGGGGTTAATGGGAACGGGTTTTGCCCAACCGAAGCCGACGAGCGCAAAGCAAATGAGCCCGACGAGATCGAAGTGCCGAAGCGGGTTCAAGGTCAGCCGCCCGTTCCATTTCGGCGTAGGATCGCCGCATTTGACGGCGACAAAGGCGTGGGCAAACTCATGGAGCGTGAGTACGATGACAACGGCAAGGAAGCTCGCCGCGAGCCGGATGACATAGTTCATGAGGTTATTATATCGGAAAAGAACGCAAAAATCAACCGATTGACAAGCACGAAACAATGCCGCGCGGGAAATTCATCTGTCTTTCACAGCAATGCGCTGTTGTATCGGCGCGTGCCCGTCTCGGGCAGAGAAAAGCGCTGCGGCTTTGGCCGCAGCGCCTGTACTCGATCAAAATTACTTCTCTTCTTCTTCGCCGTCGAGGTGAAGGAGTTCTGCGATGGAAGCGCCGCCGTAGCCGCCTTCCTTCCATTCTCTGTACTCATCCTCTTCGCCTTCGGGGGCGTTGAAGTTCTTTCTGCCGCCCTTCTTGCCCTTATTGCGGCCATTCTCTCTGTCGCCGCGCTCTGCACGGTTCTCGGAGCGGAATTCCTGCTCGGGCTTGGGCTGAAGCGCCTTGATGGAGAGCGTGATGCGCTTTTCTGCGGGGTTGAACGCAAGGATCTTCGCATCCACTTCTTCGCCGATCTGAAGCACGGAGGTAGGATTGTCGAGCCACTCATGGGAGATCTGGGAAACGTGAACGAGACCGTCGATGCCTCTTTCCAGTTCGACGAACGCACCATAGGAGACGATGCGGACGACCTTGCCGTGGACGATATCCCCTTCGTGATACTTCTCTGCAGCGAGATCCCAAGGCTGAGGCTGGAGCTGCTTGTAGCCGATGGAGACCTTCTTCTTCTCGCGGTCGACATTGAGCACCTTGAATTCATAGCGCTTGCCGATTTCGAGAACGTCGGTCACGTTCTTGACGCCCGACCAAGCAAGGTCGGAGATGTGGGCGAGGCAGTCAAACCCGTTGACGGAGACGAATGCGCCGAAGTTGGTCACGCGTTCCACTTTGCCTTCGACGACGTCGTCGACGTGGATGGAATCGAAGAATGCCTCTTCCTTGGCAGCCTTCGCAGCTTCGCGGGCTTCCTTCTCCGCTTCAAGGATGACGCGCTGGGAAGCGATGATCTCCTTGCGGCGTTCTTTTCTGATCTCGAGGAGCTTCAAACGAAGCTTCTTGCCGACATACTTTTCAAGATCGCGCACATAGCCCGTGCGGATCTCCTTTGCAGGAACGAAGACGGGATAGGTACCGAGCTCTGCAGTGAGCCCGCCCTTGTTGAAGCCCGTGCAGGTGACCGAGAATTCCTTGCCTTCTTCGATCTCTTTGAGCATCTCTTCCTCTTCGCGGAGCTTTTTCACCATCTTCTGGGACAGCTTCACGCGGGGGGTGACTTCCATCACGATGAGGTCGATATCTTCCCCCACTTTTGCCGCATACTCTTCGCGGCTATATGTTTCGCAGTCAAGCTCTTCTTTCGGGAGCAAAATCTCCAGTTTGCCCGAAGCGGACACATAGACCCCTTCGTCCGTAGCGGATACGATCTTGGCAGTGATCATCTGCCCTCTCTTATACCGCTCCTCTTTGCCCATCTCCTCAACGACATCCTGCATTGTCGTTGCCTGAACTTCCGCGTTGCTTTCTTCCATCTTAAAAAGAACCTCCTGAGTTTGCCAATCGGGAGTGCTGGCTCCCGCAATGACGCCTACCCTATTAAAAAATTTAATTTCCTCATACGCGAACGCTTCCGCGTTTTGCAGCCATATGACATGGCCGCAGTGTTTGGATGCGATCTCGTATAATTTCCCTGTGTTGCTGCTGTTCTTTCCGCCGATGACGAGAACAGCGTCTGAGCGGCGCGCGATCTCTTCGGCTTCACGCTGCCGCCATACAGTAGTATAACAAATCGTCTTAAAAATCTCAACTGTTTTTTGACACACTTTGCGAAGATTTTCGCACGTTTCCGAAAAACTTTGCTCCGAAAAGGTCGTTTGTGCCACCACGGAGAGATCTTTTTCCCGTAAAATGCTGAAATCATCTTCGGGAGAGGAAAAAACGTACGCTTCGCCCCCTTCTGCGACCCAGCCTTTGAGTCCTATCGTTTCGGGGTGTTCGGGGTGCCCGATGATGACGATCGTCCTGCCTTTTGCGCTCTCTTCGCGGACGATCCCCTGCGAACGGCGGACGAAAGCGCAGGTGCAGTCGATGATGCGGATGCCGCGCTTTTCGCACGCTTCGTAAACGCCTCTCCCCACGCCGTGCGAACGGATGAGGAGGGTCGCCCCGTCGGGCACGTCTTCTACGCGTTCGACCGTCGGGATGCCGCGCGAACGGATGCGTTCCACGACGTCCGGGTTATGGATGAGTTCGCCGAGGATAAAGGTATTCTGCGGCGGTACGGCAAGCGCCTTGTCGACCGCCTTCCTGACTCCCGCGCAGAAGCCGCAGTATTTTCCGAGGAGGACTTGCATCCCGCTCACTTCTTCCTCTTTTTCTTTGCCGCCTGTTCGGCGCGGAAGTTCGCGCGGAGCTCATAGAGCCTTGCTTTGAGCTTTTCTTCCGCCGCTTCGTAATCGGCAGGCGTGAGCTTTTTGTCGTAATATTCGGAAAGCTCCATGGGCTCGCCGAAGACGACGTGCGTCCTTCGGAGGAACTTGGGCGGCGTGCAGATAACGAACGGGATGACGGGCGTCTTTGTTTTGATGGCGAGCAGCGCCGAACCGCCGTGGAAGGGAAGGAATTCGTCGCTGCCCGTCTTGTTGCGCGTCCCTTCGGGGAACATGGAGATCTTCTCTCCGTTTTTGAGCACGCGCATGGCGTCCATGACGGTGTGAACGTCCGTGCCGTCGCGCATGGCGCCGATGACCCCCACTCCCTTTGCCCAACCGCCGATGACGGGCGCGTGCAGGATGGAGTCCTTGGCGAGATAATGGATGCCGTCTTTCGTCGTATGCGCGGGGAAGAAGACGTCCCACAGGCAGTAGTGATTGCCGACATAGATATATGGTCCCGGTCCTACTTTTTTATACCCGTGCAGTTTGAAGGGATATAAAAGCGCATGGATGGGATAGAAGATCGCGCGTAAAAAGTCCATGAGGGGCATCTTATGATACCCTTTCTTGTTTGCAGGGAAGAGTTTGACGCGCTCCTGTTTTTTTTCGGTCTTTTTGCCGGTTTTGTTTGCCTTCTCCGTGGCCTCGGATGCTTCTTTCATCAGATCTTCTCCTGGATCGTGCGTTTCATTTCGCCGAGCACTTCGTCGGGCGTCAAATTCGAGGTGTCGATGAGCACGGCATCCTCCGCCTGTTTCAGTGGCGCAAAGGCGCGGGAGGAATCCTGTTCGTCGCGTTTTACGATCTCCTCTTCGAGCGCCCGTTTATCGACCGGATAGCCCTTGGCGGTGAGCTCGTCATAGCGGCGCTGCGCCCGCACTTTGGGGTCGGCGGTGAGGAAGAACTTGAAGTCTGCTTCGGGCAGCACATAGGTGCCGATGTCCCTACCGTCGAGCACGCAGGACATTTTGTCTGCGATCTCCCGCTGCTTTTCCACCATTTTCAGGCGCACCGCGGGGTACTGCGACACCGTGGAAGCCGCCATGGAAACTTCGGGTTTGCGGATGAGCTCGGAGACGTCCTCGCCGTCGAGGATGGTCTTCTGCGCCCCGTCTTCATATTCGATCTCGAGCGAGAGCCCGCGCATACAGTCGATGACGTCGGTCTCGTCCGAAAGATCTCGTTTCTCTTTGAGCGCTTTGAGCGCGCAGGCGCGGTACATGGCGCCTGTATCGAGATAGAGGATGTTCATGCTCTTTGCGAGCGCCTTCGCCATCGTCGATTTGCCGCTGCCCGCAGGCCCGTCGATGGCGATGTTGATCTTGGTCGCGATGTCTTTTCGCAGCACGCGCGCGCCGCGGAGATACACATGATGCGGCTCAATGTTCTTTTCGACGAAGAGCATCACACGGATGCACAGAGGAAGCCCCCCTTCGATGTCGGGCTCCTGCGAAGAAAAGAGCGGGCTCGAAGAATAGCCTGCCTCCCTCGCCGCCTTTGCGGGATAATAGGAATGGATATCGGACGTACTCGAAAAGACGATGCTCAGGATCTCGTCCCGATGCAGGCCGTTGCGGCTCACCGTCTGATCGAGAAGTTCCTTGACCGCCTTTCTGATCTCTTCCGGCTCGTCGGCCGTGATGGTCGTTGCTCCGCGGATCACCGTCATAAAAATGCACCTCGTAATTTCTTTCGTATGCTTCTATTATAGCCAAAGAGCGTAAAAAAGTCAAATCATTCGCCCATTTTTCCCGCGTGGCGGGCGGCGGCAATGCCCGCGGTCATCCCTGTCGAGAAGGCGATCTGCAAGTTGAATCCGCCCGTATAAGCGTCGACGTCGAGGACTTCCCCCGCAAAGAAGACGCCCGGGGCGATCTTGCTTTCCATCGTCTTGGAAGAAACGTCTTTGAGTTCCACCCCGCCCGAAGTGACGACGGCCTCTTCAAAGCCTCTTAACGAAGTGAGGACGACGGGGAATTTTTTGAGCGAATCGAGAAGGCGTCCGCGCTCTTCGCGCGTCACTGCGTTGGCTTGTTTGAAAGGATCGATCCCTGCCTCTTTGAGAACGGGCAGACAGAGCGCGGAAGGCAGGAGCCCCCGCACCACGTTTTTCATCTGTTCGTTCTTACGCTCCGAAAGATCGCGCACGAGGCGACGATCGAGCGTTTCCCGGTCGAGAGCGGGTTTGAAGTCGATAAAGCAAGAAAGTTCTGCAAAGGGAAGGCGGTTGATGCGTGCGGAAAGAGAAAGGACGAGCGGCCCGCTGATGCCGTAGTGCGTGAACAGCATCTCTCCCTGTTCGGAGAAGATGACCTTTCCCCCGCGCATTGCAAACAGGCACACATTTTTCAAAGAGACGCCCTGAAGCGCCGAAAAATCTCCTTTGCAGTTGAGCCCGACGAGGGACGGCACGCACGGGGCGATCTTGTGCTCAAGACTCTTTGCGAAACGCAGCCCGTCGCCCGTGGAGCCCGTCGAGGGATAGGAAAGCCCGCCCGTCGCGACCACGACGGCTTCGCACGGATATACGCCGTTTTGCGTTATTATGTCACGCATAGTACTATGCAAAACGCCGATTTCCTTCACATATTCCTGCAACTTGATGGTGACTCCCACCGAAAGGCAGGCTCTTTCCAACATTTTTGTAACGTCGCTCGCGTGGTCGGATACGGGGAAGACGCGGTTTCCGCGCTCCACTTTGACGGGAAGAGAGAAGCGCTCGCACAGCGACATCATATCTTCGGGCGAGAACGACCAAAGGGCGCCCGTCAGGAATTTCTCGCCGCGCACCACGTTTTCCAAAAATTCGTCGGGCGGGCAGTCATTGGTGAGGTTGCACCTGCCCTTTCCCGTGATATAGATCTTCTTTCCGAGTTTTTCGTTGCGTTCCAAGAGCGTCACCTGCGCGCCTTGGCTGCCTGCCGCATAGGCTGCCATAAGCCCCGCGGCTCCTCCGCCGATGACAACGACTCTTCCCATGCTTTATCTCCCGAATGTTTTTTCTCTATTGTAAAGCAAACACCTCTCTTTGTCAAGCGGCGTTGTTTCTCTGCATGAAAAAGGGAGAGCGCTTTGGCTCTCCGCTTGTTCAGATGAGGATACAGATGACCCCGCCTTTCCCCTCGTTGACGATGCGCGTCACCGTGCGCCGCATTTTTCGCTGCACGTTTTCCGCCATGGAGCGGTTTTTGACATAGAGTTCGTCGCCGAGGAGCTCTTTGAGCGTTTTGCCGAACATATTGGTATTCCAGGCGGTTTCTGGTTCTGATGCCATGTTTTCCGCCAGCGTCTTTGCAAAACTCTCGCTCTGCTCTTCGTTTCCGATCGCGGGACGCACCTCTCCCGTAAGATCGACGCGGATGATGTGATAGCTTGGGGCATGCGCGTGCAGGTTGACGCCCACGCGCCCTCCCTTTTTGACAACCTTGGGCTCCGAGAGATCCATTTCATCGTCTTCGGGCGGCACGATGCCGTAACCGCACTCTTTCGCCTCTTCAAACGCCTTGCCGACACGGTCGTAAAGTTTCTTCGCCTCTCCGAGGGAAGCAACATAGCTCATGAGCGCAAAATCGTCTCCGATGTCCGCGCCGCACATTTCGCCGAGCACGCGGTAGAAGGCGCCCTCTTTCGCTTCTGCGCGTACCGTCGCGCGCCCTGCTGCGGGCTCTAATTGGACGGATATGGGCGGCGAGAGCCGTTCGCTCTCGTGAAAGAGCGTGTCTAAAAGTGCGCAGTCGCTCATCTTCTCGATCTTGGGCGCAATGGCGCGGATGGAAGCGAGCGCATCTGCTACGACGGGCGAATCGGCATCGAAAATGCGCATCCAGTCGGGAAGTTCGATATCCACGGTGAGCACGGGGAATTCATACAATACGCGCTCTAAGACGAGGCTGAGCTCTTCCCTTCCCATCTCCTCGCAATTGACGGCGATGACGGGCGAAGAATATCGTTCTTCTAAGGAAGCGCGCAGTTCTTCGGCGCTTTGCGGCTGTTTACAGTTGAGAAGGATGACAAACGGCTTTTGTGCCTCTTTCATTTCGGCGACGCAGCGCGCCTCGGCGTCCTCATACTCTTCCCGTCCGATCCCCGTGACGGAGCCGTCCGTTGTCATGACGATGCCGATCGTCGAATGGTCGCGCATCACCTTGCGCGTCCCCTCTTCCGCCGCCTCTTCAAAGGGGACGGGGGCGTCGCTCCACGGCGTCTTGACGAGGCGCGGTTCCCCGTCCTCTTCAAAGCCGGCTGCGCCGCGCACGGGGAATCCGACGCAGTCCACGAGCCGCACGTTTGCAACGGCTTTTCCGAAGGTAACGGGAAAGGCTTCCTCGGGCACGAATTTCGGCTCCGTCGTCATCACCGTCTTCCCGGAAGCCGACTGCGGCAGTTCGTCGCGCATGCGCTGCTTTTTGGCTCCGTCCGCCTCGGGCAGGACGAGTTCTTCCATGAACCGCTTGATGAACGTCGATTTGCCCGTCCGCACGGGACCGACGACTCCGATGTAGATCTCTCCGCCCGTGCGCGCGGCAATATCCTCATAAACGCCGAAATCTTCCATACGACCCTCCGCTGTTTTCTTGTTTATCCTATGGCAGAGGAGTTGAGAATATGAACGAAAGCAGCAAATAAAGTGCGCTGCTCCGAAGCAAACGGAGCGGCGCTCTGTGGGAACTTTTACGATAACAGCTCTTTCGCACAGTTCAGCGCGTTAAAGAGGCGCGGAACGCCCATATACGGCATGGCGTGGACGAGCGCGCAGACGACTTCTTCCTTCGTGCTGCCCGTTTTCAGCGCGCCCTCAACGTGGGCGCGCACCTGCACTTCCGCGCCGCCGAGCGCCGCTAGAAGGACGACGGTCAGCAGTTCGCGCGTTTTTTGATCCAAGCCCTTTCGCGTCATGAAGTCGGAAAAGCACAGCTCGGTCAAAAAGCGCGGCACCGCCTCGGCAAATTCTTCGGGCAGCCATGTATAGCGGTCTTTTATTTCATCGCCGTACACGGGTTTTTGCAGGGCGAGCCCCTTTGCAAAGCGGTCCTCTTCCGTCACCGTCTCGCCGCTTTCGAGGGGAAGGGCAATGCCGTTTGCCGCAAACACTTCGTCCATCGCGGCGATGGCGTTGAGCGTTTTCGGGAAGCCGATAAAGGGCGCGCACTCGTACACCGCTTCGCGGATGGCGACGGGCGAAATGCCGATATGAAGGCACGCGCCGACGTGTGCTTTTAATTGCGGCAGCGTTTGGTTGACGGTCAGAACAGTGACGGTGATAAGTTCGCGCATTTTATCGTCGAGCGAACCCGTGTAGCTCACCTCGCCGAAGATGAATCGCTGCAAGATGCGCATGAATTCGGGATCGTTTCCCTCGTTTTGCGTCGGCTTGCCGCCGAAGAGTGCTTCAAACTTTTCTTGACAATTTTGAATTCTGTCCATGTGTTCCTCCTTAAATTCTTATGAAAGCAAACGGACGGGCTCGTACCGCCCGTCCGTATTCTTTCATGCATCCGTCTTTTTGTCCGAAGTGAAGTCGGGCATGATCTGCGACTGCGCGGCGATCTCCTGAAAGTAAGGGTCGGCAGAAAAATCGCGCACCTTGTTATACTCGCCGCCGAGCGCTTCGATGGCATATTTGAGTTCCTGATATTCGAGATAATTGGTCTCGTCGCGGTCGATGTAATCGAGGAGCACGGGAAGGGCGCGCTCGTCGCCGTAGCTTGCAAGATAGCTTGCGTGCATGGGGATGTCGTCGGGCGCGGTGCGGAACTCGTTCAAAAGGATCTCGAACACTTCATCGTCTTTCTGTTTGCAGCGCGAGAGGATCTCGAGCATGTATTCCCTCTCAACGCCCTCGCGGTAAAGGGCAAGCACGCGCTCTTTGACGGCGTCCGCATTGCCCTTCAAGTATTCCGTGACGGTGTCTTTGAGTTCTTCGTCCTCCGTCTTCAACAGGATGTCGAGATAGACGGGAAGCGCCTTTTTGCTGCTGCCTGCAAGGTTGATGGTGAGGGTCAGAAGTTCCCCTTCCGCCTCCTGCATGAGAGCGAGCAGCGCGTCGGGACAGCCGCGGGATTCCAGCTCGCGGCACAAAAAGTCGGAGACGGAGACGCCCTCTTTGTGATGCGCCTTCAAGGCTTCCACGAGCTCTTCGTCCGTCATTTCCGCATAATAGCCCTTGGGCGTCGTTCCAACGCTCTTGATGAGCGTATCGCCGAAGTTGCGGTAAAGGCGCGGGATGAGATCTTCCCACTGTTTTTCGGAGTATTCCCCCGCGTGCTCTTCCATGTATTGAGCAAGTTTTCGGTCGAAGAGTTCGTCAAAATCGATGAGTTTTTTCATATCGTCCCCTTAGATCAGAAAGTTCAAGATTTCTTTTACGGTATGCACATTGGCATTGAAGAGGTTCGCGATGGTCTCGATGCCGTGTTCGCCGTCCGTAAGGCGTGCTTCGCGGTAAATGGCGGCTGCCAAAGCATCTTTTTCTGCAAACAGATCTTCGGCGTCCGCGTCGACGAGCGTGTAGTTGACGTCCTCCGCGGCATAGAGGAGCTTTCTTTCGTTGTCGTCTGCCGTGATGGAATAGCGGGAGTACACTTCCGCAAAGGCTTCCATGAATTGGTCGGGACGGCGGCCGTCGAATTCCATCTTGTGCGTGTAGAATTCGCGGTAGAAATTGCAGATGACGACGCCGAAGGAATTGTCTTCATTGCGCAGGACGAGATCCCGCATCATGGAGAGCTTGATGAATTCGTCTCCCTCGAAATCGAGCAGCAGTTCGCGCACAACGTCGTCGCAGCGGCATTTTACAGCTACCCTTGCCGCAAGCTGTTGAAGCTTTTGATCGCGCCCTTCCAGCTGATCGAAGGCAAGGCGGATGTAGTTTTCGATCTCTTTGTCGCCGCCGAGGCGTTCGGCCATCTCGGGCTCCACGCCGTCCGCCATGAGAAGGAAGGATGTCAGTTCCTTGTAGGTGTCTTCCGGGAGACGGTAAAAATAAGAGATCGTTACCTCTTTGTCGCCGCGCAGACGTTCGAGGTATAACGTTGCAATGACTCTGCGGGGATAGACCGTGGTAAGGGTCTCCAGCGAGGAGATCGCCTCTTCCTTCCTGCCCGAACGCAACGCCGCGACGGCATGGAACCAAAGGATGCTGTCGTCATACGGCTGCATGCCTTTGAGTTTGGTGAGTTTTTCATATGCCTCACTGTCGAGCCCCGTTTCGCACAGTGCGGTTGCGATGCGGTAGAGATCTTCCGCCGAGTCGGAATCCATTGCGGCAAGCTTTCTGCCCACCGCTTTGGCCTCTTCTTTCCGATCCTGCGCGCCCAGCACCGCACAGTAAGTCGTGAGCGCGTGGATATTGTCGGGATGGTATTCGAGCATGCGCTCGCATTCTTCCGCCGCCCCTGCCGTATCGCCCGTCAAAAGTTTGCACATGGCGATGAGTCCGCACGCCGAGGGGAAATCTTCGCTTCCCGGTTCGATCTCGGAGAGCACCTCTTTGGCCTTGTCGAGTTCGCCCAATTTGACAAAGAGCACGCCGCGGCGAAGAAGGTCGGGGTCGGATACCGTGCCGTCGTCGGAATGGATGAGGCGGAGCTGCGGCCGCTGCTCGGGAACAAAGTCCTCTTCGTCAAGATCGGAAGGCGGCACTTCGCCCGACACTTCGAAGGAACGGCGGTAATAAAGTTCTGCCCGAAGCGCGTCTCCCATGTTGGCAAAGGCGAGCGAAAGCCCCTCGTATCCTTCTCCGAAGTCTGCTTCGTTGCAGGTGTCGAGGAAGCGGAACCAGGCGTCTGCGCAGGGGATCCACAGCGAGAATGCCTCATAGACGTCCGCATAGAGTGCGGAGGCATCCGCACAGGGGCGGTACATCCCCGCGCGCTTGTTGAGCATGGTGAGCGTGCCCATGTAGTCGCCCGCTTCGTATCGTTTTTCGGCGCTGTCGAGCAAAAATTCGTCGCTGAAATCTAAGCGGCGGATGCCGTCGTCCGTTTCTTTTGTCTTTCTCATATTACCTCCCCGTCAAACAGCTTTTCGATCTCTTCGGGCGAAAAGCGGTGATCGGTGTTGCATTCGTGGCAATGGACGGCGATCCCGCCGTCCTCTCTTGCGATGCGTTCCGCCTCCTCTTTTCCGAGCGAGAGTACGGCGCGCGCAGCCTTTTCGCGCGAGCAGGAGCAGCAAAAGCGGATGGGCCGTTCGCTCTCCGTCTCCGCTTCGAAGCGCGCAAGGATGGAACTTATCCCCTCTTCTTGGATGATGCGGGAGATCGAAGCGTATTTTTTGATCTCTTCCTCCGCGCGGATGATGTGTTCCTCCTGCGCGCCCGGGAAGGGCTGCAAAAAGACGCCGCCCGCGCCGAGGCAGGTCCCCTCTTTCCCGATGCGTACGCCCAATGCGATGGCGGTCGGCCGTTGTTCGCTGTAATAAAAATAGGAGGAAAAGTCCTCTGCGATCTCCCCCGAGACGAGCGGGCTCGTGCCCACGAAGGGGAATTTTTCGCCGTCATCCCGCACGACGGTGAGCGTGCCGTTCCGCCCGACCAAGCCGCCCACATCCAGTTTCCCGTCCGCTCTTGGCGGAAGGACAACGTCGGGATGTTCGATAAAACCGCGCATGCGCAGCGCTCCGTCGCCCGAGACGGAGATCTTGCCGCCGGGGCCGCCTCCCGCAACGGAAACGGAGAGCGTGCTCTCCTCCGATTTGAGCCAGCTGCAAAGGTACGCCGCCGCCGTGAAGGTGCGTCCGAGTGCCGCCGCCGCAACGGGCGAGAGCCGATGACGGCGGATCGCTTCGTTGACGAGCGCCGTCGTATCGAGAACGGCGAGGGAAATATCGCCCCAGGCGATCCCGCGGCAGATGGTGCTTATTTCTTTCGGCATATAAAATTTAATCGGTCGCTCCCCTCTTTGTGCTCGCCGAGATGACCTTCGGCGCGGATGAGGGAAAAGCCTGCGCCCGAAAGCGCAGCCGACAGATCCTCCTCTTCATGGATATATTGGGTGTGGTGTTCGTCAAAGCGGTCGAACGCTCCGTCTTTTCGTTTGACGAAGAGCGTGACGTCCATCTCTACCCTGTCTTTTGCAAGGGAATTGAAGGAGAGATAGGTCACGTCCTCGCGGTCGTCCGCAGAGATATTATCTGCAACTTTATGGTGCAATTTGTATGAGGAACTTACGTCGAACCAAAAGATGCCTCCCTTTTTGAGCGCTTTGGCGACGCGGGCAAAGGCGGCGGGCAGCTTTTTTTGCGGGATATAATTGAAGCAGTCGTTGGGCGAGAGTATGAAGTCGTACTGTTTCGGGGCTTTCAGCGCGGAGGCGTCTGCCAGGAAGAACGGGATACGGAGCCCTTCTTCCCGCGCGAGCCGGTCTGCCTTGGTGAGCATGGCGGCGGAGAGATCCGCGCCTTCCATATGGTATCCCGCCCGCGTGAGAGCGCGGCAGAAAGCGCCGCTCCCGCAGCCTAGCTCCAGCCCGCAGAGGCCTGCGCCGAGCGACGAGAGCCCGTCAATAAAATACTGCGACCATGAAGCATAGTCGCAGTCGTCATTCAAGTATTCGAACCACTCGGCGAGCGGACCGTAAGCTTCCTTCATGGCGTACCTCAACGCTTGTTGAGCATTTTGGGCGCTTTTTTGAGCTTCTTCTTTTTCTTGTCTCCGTCGCCCTCGAGCGCGCGTTCGAGTTCGTCGAACTGCTTGTTGTATTCGACGTACTGCTCGTCGTCCTTATGCTCTTCTTCGTAGGCTTTGACGTCTTCGTCGATGGCGTCTTTGCTCTCTTTGAGGCGGCGCAGATCGTCGCGCGAGAAGGAATCGGGCAGCTGATAGACTTCGAGCCCGTCGTCGAGCGGCTTGATGGGACGGCTGACGAGTTTGCTCTTGCCCTGCGCGAGGATCATGCGGCGATACTCCTGCATCGCGGCGGAGCTCTCCCCTGCGGACGCATTGCCGCCGATCTTGTCTTCCTGCGGGGTACGGCTGTAAAGGCCTCTGCCCGTCTTGACGCCGAGATTGGGGTTGATAAATTTATCGAATGCCCACTGCGAATAGTCCATCCATACGAGCATGACGTAGGAAAGGCCGAAGAGCAGCATCACGATGACCGCGATCACGACGAGGAAGCTGATGCCCGTAAAGAGCAGCCCGACGGGAATGAGCGCGAGCACTGCGAAAAACACCGTCTGCGGGAGCGTTCCGACCGTCATGACGACGGCGTTGCGGAAGAGCGCCCAGGGCCCTTGTTTGTAGTTGATCCCGAGCGAGATCATCCAGAGCGAGATGAGCCCCATGAGCGCGACGAGCACATAGCCGATGATCTTGGAGGCGAGCATCCAGCCGGGAGCGATATCCAAAACGATAAGGTAATCGGCAAGATTGCCCATCGTCTGTGCGACGAAAAGCGTGATCGTGAACAGAAGGACAGCTTCGAACACGTTCCAATAGTTGCGGCGGATCCCCCGCACGAAGTCATTGGCGACGAAGATGCCCTCCGTCCAGATGAGGTTGCGGATGATATACATCCCGCCCGAGATGCCGACGGCGGCGATGAGCCCCGCGACGATGAAAAGGGCAAAAAAGAGAAGATCGTTTTGCAGTGCCGCCCGTTCGGCAACGCCCACGACGTTGGGGATCACCGGATACCCTACGCCGAGACCGGAACCGTACGGACCGATAAGATCCTGCGCCGCGGTCACCATATAGCGCCAGAAATATACGAGGATGAGAGGCACGAAGGTGATAAGAGTCAGAAGATTGACGAGCATCAATCTTCCGAATCTCCCTTTCATGATATCCCAAAAGAGCTGCCAGCGGTTGGAAGGAAGCGTACTGCGCGCGTAATCTTCGCTGCGTTCCTTGCCTTCCAGCCAACGGGCAACAAGGCCCTTGCGTTCTCTGTCTGCCATATGTTTCTCCTAAGATGTGTGCAAAATTCAATGAGACGGGACGACCCGATGAGAGTATTTTAACACGAAACGGAAAATATTTCAACTGTTCCGAGGGAAATTCTTTGACTTTTCACATGGCATATGTTAAAATAGAGTCGCTGAACAGAGGAGCGGACGAACAAGAGTACTCTTCCCGAGGGAAAAAGAGGTTTCCCCATGAAGGAACAGGAAAGGGTATCGCCGCCGAAACGCATGCGCATCCTCTTGCCGTGCGTTGGGAATAAGGGAGAATACCCTTATTACTGTCACCGCGGTGATGCGCTTTCGGCGGACTTCGGAACTTTTCGAAGGGACGAGAAAAAAGAGCAAGGCGGTGATCGTTCACCGTCTTTTTGTTTTCAAGCATTTTATAGAAGGAGTTCATCCATGCAGAATTTACACTATCGTGTCGCCGTCGTCGGCGCTACGGGAATGGTCGGTCAGCGCTTCGTGACGCTGCTCGAAGGCCATCCCTGGTTCACCCCCGTCGCCCTGCTCGCGAGCGCGCGCTCCGCGGGAAAGACCTATGAAGAAGCGGTCGGCCATAAATGGGCGATGACCCGCCCCATCCCCGCCTATGCGAAGGAGATGGTCGTCCTCGACGCAACGGCGGATGCAAAGAGCCTTGTCGGAAAGGTCGATTTCGTGTTCTGCGCCGTCGATATGAAGAAGGAAGAGATCCGCGCCCTCGAGGAAACGTATGCAAAGCTCGAGATCCCCGTCGTCTCCAACAATTCGGCGCACCGTTTCACGCCCGACGTTCCCATGATCATCCCCGAAGTCAACCCCGAACATCTCGGGATCATTCCTGCGCAGAGAAAGCGCCTCGGGACCAAGCGCGGCTTTATCGCCGTCAAGAGCAACTGTTCTTTGCAGTCCTATGTCCCCCTTCTTCATCCTTTGAAGAAGTTCGGCATCGAGAGCTGCGCCGTCTGCACCTATCAGGCGATCTCGGGAGCCGGCAAGACGTTCGAAACGATGCCCGAGATCGTCGATAACGTCATCCCCTACATCGGCGGCGAAGAGGAAAAGAGCGAACAGGAGCCCCTCAAGATCTGGGGCGGCATCGAAGGCGACGCGATCGTTCCTGCAGCGGGGCCCGTCATCACGGCGCAGTGCCTGCGCGTGCCCGTTTCGGACGGCCACACGGCGGCGGTATTCGTGAAGTTCGCAAACAAGCCCACGAAGGAAGAGATATTCAAGGCGTGGGCAGACTTTGAAGGAGAGCCGCAGGAGCTTGCTCTTCCCTCTGCGCCCAAGCAGTTCCTCCACTACTTCGAGGAAGACAACCGCCCGCAGCCCAAGCTCGACAGGATGCTGGAAAACGGCATGGCGGTGAGCGCGGGCAGACTGAGAGAGGATGCGCTGTTTGATTACCGCTTTGTGGGGCTTTCCCACAACACGCTGCGCGGTGCGGCGGGCGGCGCGGTGCTGCTTGCAGAGCTGCTTGCGGCAAAGGGTTATTTTGACTGAGACGCCTTGAACGGCGAGAAATAGGGAGGATACCATGACCGGATTTTTGAGAGGGTCTGCAACGGCGATGATCACCCCGTTCAACGAGAACGGCGTCGATCTCGAAGCGTTCGGCGAGATGATGGAATACCAGATCGCGGGCGGAACGCACGCTCTCATCGTGCTCGGCACGACGGGCGAGCCCGCCACCATGACCGAAGAAGAGAAGGAAGCGCTCATCCGCTATGCCGTCAAAAAGGCGGCGGGCCGCGTCAAGATCGTCATCGGCACGGGCAGCAACAACACGCAGAAGGCGGTCGAAGGCACCATCCGCGCCGAAAAGCTGGGAGCGGACGGCATCCTCGCCGTCACGCCCTACTATAACAAGTGCACGCAGAACGGCCTTGTCGCCTACTATAAGGCCATTGCGGAGGCGACGAAGCTCCCCGTCATCTGCTACAATGTGCCCGGCCGCACGGGCGTCAATATCCTGCCCGAAACGATGGCGAAGATCGCCGAGATCCCCAACATTGCGGGCATCAAGGAAGCGAGCGGGAATATGGCGCAGGTGCTGGAAACGGCGCGCCTCATCCGCGGCAAGTGCGACCTCTATTCGGGCGAAGACGCCCTCAATATGCCCATCCTGGCGGCGGGGGGAACTGCGGTCATCTCCGTCGTCTCCAACATCGCTCCCGCAGGCGTCAAGGAACTGTGCGACGCCGTCTTTGCAGGCGATCTGAAACGCGCCAACGAATGCAACGATAAGCTCATCCCACTTTCCAAGGCATGCTTCATCGAGGTCAACCCCATTCCCGCCAAGGCGGGCATGAACGCGCTCGGCTTCCGTGCGGGCATTCCCCGCGCTCCCCTTTCGGAGATCGAGGAGGCTCACCGCGCCGTGCTTCTGAACGCCATGAAAGAGTTCGGGCTGGAGGTGAAGGCATGAAGATCATCCTCTGCGGCGCATGCGGCAGGATGGGAAGGAACGTCGCGCAGCTCTGTTCGGAGCGTGGCGTCACGGTGACGGCGGGCGTCGACGTCTCCCCCGCCCCCATGCCCTTCCCTGTCTATCAAAGCTTTGCGGAAGTGAAGGAAGAGGCGGACGCTGTCATCGACTTCTCCCCCGCTTCCTCTGTGAAGGAACGGCTCGATTTCTGCAAGGCGCGCAAGATCGGCATCGTCATTGCGGGCACGGCGTTCTCCGACGAGGACGAGGCGCTCATTTTGGAAGCTGCAAACGTCATCCCCGTGTTCCAGACGGGCAATCTCTCCGTCGGCGTCAACCTCTTGCAGATGCTCGTCAAAAAGGCGGCGGAAGTGCTCGGCGATGCTTTCGATGCCGAGATCGTCGAACGCCATCACAACATGAAAAAGGACGCCCCTTCGGGGACGGCGCTCATGCTTGCAAAGAGCGTCAACGAAGGCTTCGGCGGGAATAAGGAAAATGTCTATGGACGGCACGGGCTCGTCGGCGCGCGCGAAAAGCGTGAGATCGGCATCCATGCCGTGCGCGGCGGCACCATCGTCGGCGAACACGAAGTCATGTTCGCGGGGCAGGATGAGATCGTCACCCTCTCCCATTCGGCGCGCAGCCGCATGGTATTTGCCGAGGGTGCGCTGCGGGCGGCGGAGTGGCTAACATCTCAGCCTGCGGGAAAATATGACATGAACGACCTGCTGGCAGGCGTTCTGTGATCTCCTAAAAAAAGGCACGGATTTTTGCGAAAATGTGCGAATATCGCTTGACTTGAACGCGGCTTTTTGGTATGATATGAAAGCTGTGACGCGGGAGACTGCGTCGCAAGTCAAGCAAACAATGCTGCTATGGCTCAGGAGGTAGAGCACGTCCTTGGTAAGGACGAGGTCACCGGTTCAAATCCGGTTAGCAGCTCCAGCGTCGGAACGAGACGTTTTTTGAAGGCCTTCGCTATTCGGCGAAGGCCTTATTGTAACGTCGGTTCCTCCTTTTCCCAAAAAATCTTTGCTGCACAAATCTTTTTTGGGAGCCCTTTGATATAGTGAAGCTTTCCCACAAATCTTTTGCCTTGCAAAATCTTTGCGGGAGCCCTGTAACCGCAAGGCGCATTTTGAAACAGCTTGAGAGAACTCAAGCTGTTTTCTTTTAAAAAAGTACGGAGCTCGCGCGGTGCGCGGGCCCCGAATTTCTCATGTTATATGCTCCGCATGGAGGCAAGTTTTTGTTGTAAGAGAAGGTACCCCTCCTCTGCGTCGTTGCAGGAAAGGACGGCGCTCTCCATCGGGCATCTGCCCGTTCCGTCGCGATTGACGATGTATTCCGTCATCGTCCGATAGGAAAACGGCAGTCCGTTCTTCTCCAAAAATTCTGCGGCCGATCTTGAGATCGTCTTGGCGAAGAGTTCCTTGATCTTTGCCTTGACAAAGAGCATCGCCGCCGCCTTTCCCACCACGCGATCGGCGGCGGAAAAGCCGATAAGGTCCTTCCCCTCTGCAAGCAGCGCCATCATGGGCGCGATCCCGCGCTCGTCCCGTATGAGGACTTCTTCCCCCCGCAAGAGGCAGAGCGTATGCCCGTTGAGCCCCTCTTTTGCCCGTTCGAGGTCGTTCATTCCCTCTCCCTTTGGATGAGGGCGCGAAGCCCCATCACGAGAAGCGGCACCATTGCTGCCTGCAAGACGAGCCCCGAAAGCCCCGCTTCGATCTGCGAAAGTACGGCTTCGACCGTAAAAGGCGCGACGCTTTGGAAGAGGACGGCAAGGAGCAGGAAGAACGCTCTCCCCGCAACGGCGCCCAGGAGTACGGCGGGGAATGCCATCCAGCCGTTCTTTGCGATCTGCTTTGAAAAAATGCCCGAAACTGCCGCGAAGACGCAGAGCTCCGCCATCATGAAGGGAAGGCGTGCCGCCGCGGGCATGGGATCGCCCCAAAGCGTGGTGAGCGCAAAGCTCACAACGGGCGACAATACGCCGACGCCCATCCCCCATCTCACGCCGAGCAGGCACCCTGCGAGCAGCACGGGAAGATACATCGGGAGCCACCTGACGCCGCCCGCCTGACCGAGGGTCAGATGGACGAGCTGCGGCAGAAGAACGGCAAGGACGATGAGCCCGAACGAGACGAGCCCTTTGACGGTAAGTTTGACTTTCAGCGAACAGCTGCGCGTGGTCATCACTTGTTCTAACATAGAAAACTCCTTATTTTTAAGTATTGCGTTATTTTCGCCCGATCAGGCCTCGAATTCTTTGACGACGTCCTGAAGGAGCGAACGGATGGGCAGGTGCTGCGGGCAGATGGCTTCGCACTTGCCGCATCGGATGCAGTCGCTCGCAGAACCGCCGTCTGTGGCGTGGACGTTGTGATAGTAATAATCGGCGTTCCACGTCTTGAAGGTGCGCTTGGAGTTGAGGCAGGCAAACAGATCGGGGATGGGGATGCGCTTGGGGCATTGGTCGGTGCAGTAGCGGCACGCCGTGCAGGGGATGATATCCTGGGCGCGGAAAATTTCCCGCACCTTCCCGATCGCCTCCATCTCTTCGGCGCTGAGGGGCTGAAAGTCCTTCATAAAGCCGATGTTGTCTTCCATCATCTGCATATTGCCCATGCCCGAGAGCACCATGGCGATGCCCTCGAAGCCCGCCGCAAAACGGATGGCGTAGCTTGCGGGGCTTCCGCCGCCGAGCGATTCCAAAATTTGCTTGGCGCCCGTAGGCAGGTTGACGAGGCTGCCGCCCTTGACGGGCTCCATGACGATGACGGGCTTGCCGAATTTGCGGCACACTTCGTAGCACTTACGGCTCTCGACGGAAGCGTCCTCATAGTCCACATAGTTGAACTGGATCTGCACCGCGTCCACTTCGGGATAGGTCGAGAGGATGCGCTCCAAAACTTCCGCTTTGTCGTGGAAGGAGAGCCCGACGCGGCGCACCTTCCCCTCTGCTTTGAGGGCAAACGCCGTCTCGTAGGCGCGGCATCGCTTGTACTTTTCAAAGTTGTTGCGGTCCTGCGCGTGCATGAGATAGAAGTCGAAGTACTCCACGCCGCACGCTTGAAGCTGGCTCTCGAAGAAGGGGCGGATGTCCTCCTCCTTGTTAAAAAAGTTGTTGGAGAGCTTATCGGTGAGGACGTATTCTTCGCGCGAATAGCGCGAGGTGAGGCAGGCCTTTAACGCCGTCTCGCTCTTCCCTTCGAGGTATCCGTGCGCCGTGTCGAAATAGTTGAACCCTGCGGCGAGAAAGGCGTCCACCATTTTCGTGAACTCTGTAAGGTCGACTTCCTTCCCTTGCATGGGAAGGCGCATACAGCCGAAGCCGAAATTCTTTTTGACTTTGGGATCGAGAATGACTTTTTCCATAGGTGCTCCTTGTCTTCTGCATTTATCTTGTGACGAGCCCCGCGCGCTTCAAGAGCGCATAGGCGCGGTAGCCGCCCGAAAGGTCGATGGCGTCAAAGCCGTGCCGGCGCAGGATGCGCGTTGCAATATAGCCGCGCAGCCCCACCATGCAGGCAACGGCGATGGGACGGTCTTTGGGGAGATCGCCAAGCCGCTCTCTCAGCACATCGAGCGGGATATTGACGGCGTTCGGAAATTCCCCCACCGTCAAAAGCTCCTGCGGGTTCCTCACGTCGAGGAGGAAGGTGTCCTTCGTCAATTCGTCGGGGGTCATCATGGGGCAGAGCCCGGAGAGCTCGTTTTCGACGACAAAGCCGAGCATATTGACGGGGCTCTTGGCGGAATTGAAGGGCGGCGCATAGCAAAGTTCGAGCTCTGCAAGATCGTGCACCGTACCGCCGAGCTTCATGACGACCGAAATGACGTCGATCTGCTTTTCCACATACTCGCTCCCCACCGCCTGTGCGCCGAGGATGCTCCCCTTCTCATCATACAAAAGCTTCATGGCGATCGACGTGCCGCCCGGGTAATAGCCCGCGTGCGAGAGCGGGAAGGTATAGATCTTGCGGTACGCGGTGCCGTCGCGTTTGAGCTGTTTTTCGTTTTGCCCGACGCACGCGCCGACCGTCCCGAAGGCGCGCACGACGCTCGCGCCGAGTACCCTCTTCCCGTTCGTCTCGCTGCCGCCCAAAAGGTTTTGAGCGACGCTCCTCCCTTGGCGGTTGGCAGGGCCTGCAAGCGGCACCAGCGTTTCCTTCCCGTTTGCGCCGAGGACGCTGACGGCATCCCCCGCCGCGAAGATATCGGGGTCGGAGGTGCACATTCGCTCGTCGACGGCAATGCCGCCGTTTTCTGCGATTTGAAGCCCCGCAGCTTTGGCGAGCGCCGTTTCGGGCGCGACGCCGAGCGCGAGCACGACTGCACCCGTCTGCGCCTTAGAACCGTCCGTAAAGGTCACGGTGAGAGCGTCCCCCTGCTTTTCGATCGCCTTGACGCCCGTATTCGTTCTAACGTTGACGCCGCCCTTTTCAAGCGCGTCTGAAAGGAGCAGGGCAAGTTCGGGGTCGAAGGGAGGCATGATCTGCGGCGCAAATTCCGCGAGCGTCACTTTGAGCCCGCGGTGCGTGAGGTTTTCCGCCATCTCCACGCCGATGAAGCCGCCGCCCGCAACGAGCACTTCTTTTGCGCCCGTTTCTTTCAGATAGCGGTCTATCGCGAGCGTATCGTGAACGTCACGCAGGGTGAAGACGCCCTCGCCCGAAAGCCCGAAGGTCTTGGGCGAAGCGCCCGGCGTCAGGACGAGTTTATCGTAACTTTCACGGTATTCCCCTTCGGGGGTGCTTATGGTGACGGTGTGAGCATCGCGGTCGATGGCAACCACTTCCGACCTGACGCGTACATCGATGCGGAAGCGGTTTTGAAGGAGCGCGGGCGAGGCGACGGTGAGCGCGCTCTCCTCTCGGATGATCCCGCCCAAATAGTACGGAAGCCCGCAGTTCGCATACGAGATGTTTTCGCCGCGCTCGAAGAGCACGATCTCGGCATCTTCCGAGAGCCTTCTCAGCCTTGCCGCGCAGCTCGCGCCGCCTGCAACGCCGCCGATGATGACAACTTTCATGATTTCCTCCCGATAAAAATCGCTTATATAACATGATAGCGCACCAAAGGCGCGCTGTCAAGATGTGCAGAGAAATTCATTTTATTTCACCCGTCTCTAAAAGGATGCGGGCAAGCTCTCTTGCCTCGGGCGGCGGAGAGAGCAGATCGCGCGGATAGGGCGCATCGATCGGAAGATCGCCGATGAGCTTCCCCCGGTGCAGCACGAGGGCACGCTCGGCAAGGAACGCCGCCTCTTGCACGTCGTGCGTGACGAAGAGCACCGTTCCCCCTTCCTCTTCGCGGAGCGAGCGGACGAGTTCCATGAGCGCGCGCTTTAAAGCAAGGTCGAGAGAAGAAAAGGGTTCGTCCATCAAAAGGAGCTTGTGCGGATACAAGAACGCCCGCGCAATGGAGACGCGCTGTTTTTCCCCGCCCGAAAGCTCGTGCGGATAGGCTTTTTCCTTCCCCTTGAGCCCCACGCGGGCGAGCATCTCGCGCGTTTTCTCCCCCATCCCCTTGGGAAGGACGAGATCGATATTTTCTTCCGCCGTCAGGTTGGGAAGGAGCAGCGCATCCTGAAAGAGATAGGAACAGTCTTCCCGCCGCTTAGGTCTTTTGCCCCCTTCGCCGTCGATCTCCCCTTCGAACGGGATGAGACCCATGATGCAGCTTAATAGCGTCGTCTTGCCCGCGCCGCTCTCGCCGAGCACCGCCGTGATCTTGCCCTCTTCGATCGTGAGAGAAAGATCGTCGAGCGCCCGAACGGTGCGGTATTGTTTTGTGACGTGCGATAAGATCATCTGCGCCACCTCACACAAAGTTTGGCAAGAAGCGCGCACAGCCCTTCGAGAAGAAAGCCCAAAAGGACGGCAGCAAGCGTGAGCGCCAGAAGACGCGGCATCTCCAAAAAGAGTTTGGCTTCCTGCATCATGCCGCCGAGACTCTTTGCCGTCGAAGAGAGCACTTCGCCCGAGACTGCGATCTTGAGTCCCATCGAAAGGATCGCCCCCGCCTGCCCCAAAACAGAGGGCGCGGAGAGCGGCAGATACATTCTCAGCGCCTGCCTTGTCCTCGTCACGCCGTAGGCGCGGGAGAGCGCGCCGTAGCTTTCATGCACTTCGTCCATCGCGGTGAGCGCCGCCGCATAGGCGGCGGGAAAGAGCACGAGCCCCGCAACGATGACGGGCGCCACCGAAGGCGTTGTCCAGATGAGAAGGATGAGGATGACCGCCATCGTGGGGAGCGTGCGCAGGATGGAAATAAGCGGCGCAAAGAAGGAGCGGACGCCTCGGAAGAGCCGTGCAAGGAGGGCAAGCCCCACGCCCAAAACGATGGATACGGCGAATGCGAGGAGCGTCCTTCCGAGCGTATTCAAAAGCGCACGCCAAAACGCTCCCTCTCCCAGCGTTTGGAAGAGAGCGGCGGCGGTCTCCGAAAAGGAGGGCAGGATGTAGTCGTTGGCGATGATGCGGAAGGCGACGATCCAAACGAGCCAGACCGCAATGAGCGCCGCGACGGAAAATAAGATGCGCTGTTTCAAAACGTTATGCGTTATAGAAGAAATCGTCGGAGACTGCCTTGGCGGCGGACTCGTTGACGGCGATGAGTTCTTCGAGGAAGGCGTTCACCCTCTCTTTGCACTCGCTTGAAGGCGAGAAGCGGACGGAGCAGTTTGCAATGACTTCGTTTGTCAGATTGTTGGCGTTGAAGGAAGCGGAGAGCCCTTCCGTGCGCACGCCGTCGAGCGCGGAGAGCACCGTCTCGGGCGTCACCGTTTTGAGATATGCGCCGCTCTCTTTCATGTAGGAGAGCATGGTTTTCACCACGTCTTTGTCGTTTTTGTCGCCTTCGAGGACAGACTTTTTCGCGACGAGCACCGCCTGCGGATAGCCCTCGTCCCCGCCGTAGAGCGCCTGAAGATCCCCCGCCATGCGGAAGGGTTTTTGAGCGCTTGCCGTGCCCTTGATCTTCGTGCTTGCCGCAGGTTCGGGGCAGAGATAGTAGTCGCATCCCCTTGCGGGCGTGACGTTTGCAGGATCGAAGGCGATGAGATTGACCTTGTCCGCGGCTTTCTCGCCGTCGTTTTCGACGATCTGATAGTCGATATCGTACTTGTTGAGCACGGCTTGCAGCGTGAGCCCGGGTACATTGGGAAGCTGCACCACCCCCACCGACTTGCCGACAAGCGTCGATAAATTATCTTTCGTCAAGTCTTCGTTTTCCTCCGCCGAGAGGAAAAAGAGATTGCCGTTCGTTACCGTACCGAGCATCTGATAGGTCGTGCCCGTGCCGAGGACTTTGCTTGCAGCATTGAGAGGCAGGATGCAGAAGTCGGCGGCGGGCTCTTCGCCCGTGACATAGGTCTGGATGGTCGAAGAGTCGACGACGTGATATTCAAATTTTTCCGCTTTGTCTTCGATGGCATTCACGAGGGCGAGCGCGGGCGCGCCGTCGGGCGCATAGACGGAATACGTTTTGTCGGTATCGGCGTCTTGTTTGCAGGCGGCCAAGCCGAGTGCTGCGGCGCCGAGAAAGACAGCGCCGAGTGCGAGTGAGACAGGGTGTTTCATACAAGAACTCCTTTAATATTTGCTGAATAAAGTCTTGGCGCTCACGCCGGGAAGGCTGCCGATCTTGCCCGTGAGCGCGTTGATGACGCCGTTCGGCGCATCGAGGACGACTGAGAGCACCGAGACGCCCTTTTCGCGGTACGGGATGCCCATCCTGCCCACGATGTATTCCCCGAATTCGGAGAGATAGCCGTTGAGGGCGGGCGTTGCGGCGCGGTCCTCCACAATGACGGAGAGCACGGCGATGCGCTTTTCTTCGGACATAAAAAGCCTCCTTCCCTGCGCGGAAAAGAGGCGAAAACGGCGCAAACCTGCGCCCAAACAGTTGATCTTCGGCTCTTTACGGTCAGAAAGACTCTTTCCGCTCAGATGCTCTTATCTTAGCATATTTTTATGGAAAAAGCAAGGAAATCCGCGGTGTTTTGCAAGATCGCCGCACGTTTGCCGCGTTTGCCGCTCTGCCCGAAGCACGGAAAAGGAGCCGAGATGTTTCGGCTCCTTCGCTGTTCTTTATGCGGATTTTTTGTAGACGAGGGTGGGCTTGTCGCCGTTCATCACGCACCCCTTGGTGATGATGACCTCCTCTACGTTGTTCTTGGTCGGGATGTCGTACATGACATCCGTCATCAGCCCTTCGATGATCGTCCTCAACCCTCTTGCCCCCGTCTTTAAGCGGATGGCGGTGTTGGCGATCTCGCGCACGGCGTCGTCCTCCACGGTGAGCTTCACGCCGTCCAGCCCGACCAGCTTTTGGTACTGCTTGATGATGGCGTTCCTCGGCTGCGTGAGGATGTTGACGAGCGCGTCTTCGTCGAGCGCCTGCAAACTCACGACGATCGGGATACGGCCGACAAATTCGGGGATGAGGCCGAACTTGGTGAGATCCTGCGGCTTGACGTCGTCAAGGAGCGTGTAGTCCACTTCGTTCGCGCCCATCTTGACGTTGCCGCCGAAGCCGAGCCCCGCGTCGTCCTTGCGGGCGGCGACGATCTTGTCGAGCCCGACGAACGCACCGCCGCAGATGAAGAGGATGTTGGTCGTATCGATGCGCATGCAGTCCTGCTGCGGGTGCTTTCTGCCGCCCTGCGGAGGCACGTTTGCGACTGTCGATTCGATGATCTTTAAAAGCGCCTGCTGCACGCCTTCGCCCGAGACGTCGCGCGTGATGGAGACGTTCTCCCCTTTTCTCGCGATCTTGTCGATCTCGTCGATATAGATGATGCCGCGCTGCGCCTTCTCTATATCGTAATCGGCGTTCTGGATGAGTTTTAAGAGAATGTTTTCGACGTCCTCGCCCACATAGCCCGCCTCCGTCAGCGTCGTCGCGTCGCACGTCGCGAAGGGAACGTTCAGGATCTTTGCAAGCGTACGGGCAAGCAGCGTCTTGCCGCTTCCCGTGGGGCCGAGGAGCAAAATGTTGCTCTTTTCGATCTCCACGTCGTCATCGTCCTTCTTGCCCTCTGCAAGCGAATTGATGCGCTTGTAGTGGTTGTAGACGGCAACGGAGAGAACGCGCTTTGCCTTGTCCTGCCCGACGATATAGTGATCGAGCTCTTCCTTGATCTCGCTCGGCTTTTTGAGCGGGACCTTTTCCTGCTGAGAGGAAGAGGGCATCTTGTCGAGCATATCCTTGCAAAGTTCCACACATTCGTCGCAAATGTAGATCCCGTCGGGACCTGCGATCAGTTTTTTTGTCTTGGATTTTTCCTTTCCGCAGAAAGAACAGCTCGGTTCGTATTTACCCATTTGATCCTCCGGATAGAAATGTTATCTCTTATCGTACACGCGGTCGATAAGACCATAGGAAAGCGCTTCATCGGCAGAAAGGAAGTTATCCCTATCCGTATCGCGCTCGATGACTTCGAGGGGCCTCCCCGTATTCGCCGCAAGGATGCGGTTGAGCTTGTCCTTGGTCTTTAAGATGTGTTCCGCGTGGATCTTGATGTCGCTCGCCTGCCCCTGTGCGCCGCCCAAAGGCTGGTGGATCATCACTTCGCTGTTTTTGAGGGCGAAGCGCTTCCCCTTTGCGCCCGACGAGAGCAGGAAAGCCGCCATGCTTGCCGCCATGCCGATGCAGATGGTGGAAACATCGCACTTGATATAATTCATCGTGTCGTAGATCGCAAGACCTGCCGAAACGGAGCCGCCCGGGCTGTTGATATACAGGCTGATGTCCTTGCCGGGATCCTTCGCTTCGAGGTAAATGAGCTGGGCGACGACCGTGTTTGCAACGGCGTCGTCGATCTCCCCCGCGAGGAAGATGATGCGGTCTTCGAGAAGGCGGGAGTAAAGATCGTAGCTTCTCTCGCCGCCCGACGTGCGCTCCACGACATAGGGAATGAGCACGTTTCTTTCCATTACTTGCTCTCCTCTTGCTTGATCATTTCGTTGTTTGCTTTGAGGAAGTCAAAGAGCTTGGTTACCTTGATATCCGATTCGATGTATTCGAACTGGCGGGGATCCATCGTCTTTTTGTATTCCTCGGCCTCTTTGCCGACGCTCTTTGCCTGTTCTGCAACTTTTGCGTCGATCTCTTCCTGCGTCGCTTCGATGTTTTCGAGCTTGATGATCTTCTCGACGATGAGCTGATGCAAAACGGTGCGCTTCGATTCCTCGTCGAAGGTGTGCATATACGCCTCTCTCGTCGTGTTGAGGTACTTGAGATAATCGTCGAGGCGGATGCCCTGATACATGAGGTTGTATTCAAGGCGCTGCAGGGCGAATTCGTTCTGCTTGTCGATCATCGCCTGAGGGATCTCCGCCTTGGCGCCCTTGGCGATCTCGGTGATGATGGAGTTCTCCGTCTCGTTGAGGGAACGAGAAGCGGCGTTGCGCTCGAGGCGCTCTCTCACCTTGGCGCGGTAAGCGTCCACGGAGTCGCTGCCCATCTTCTTTGCGAATTCCTCGTCAAGCTCGGGGCGGACTTTGCCCGTGATCTTGTGAAGCGTGACCGTGAAGACGGCTTTCTTGCCCTTGAGCTCTTCTGCCTGATAGTCTTCGGGGAAGGTGACTTCGATATCCCTCGTCTCGCCGATGTTCATGCCGACGACGCCTTCTTCGAAGCCGGGGATGAACTGGTGGGAACCGAGCGTGAGGTCATACCCTTCCGCGGTGCCGCCCTCGAACGCCTTGCCGTCCATCTTGCCTGTAAAGTCGATGTTGACGGTATCCGTCATCTCTGCGGCGCGGTCCGTCACTTCTTCGTCCTTTGCAAGGCGAAGGCGGGTGTCTTCGATGTCCTTGTCGACGTCGGCGTCCGAAACAGTATATACGAATTCGGGGATCTTTATACCCTTGTAGGTCTCGATCTCAACGTCGGGCTTTACGTGAACTTCCGCGATGAGCACGACTTTTTCGTCGGAAATGTCGTCGACGGAGAGCGAAGGATCGCCGACTGCCGTGAAGTTATCTTTCTCCTTCTCGAGGATGGCGCCGTAGTGCTTGGCATAGAGCAGATTGAGCGCGTCTTCATAGAAGAGGCCCTTGCCGTAGTACATTTCAAGGACGTTCTTGGGGACCTTGCCCTTGCGGAAGCCGTTGACGGCGTACTTGCCGCGGTTCTGCTTGTAAGCTTCGTTGTTGGCATCGTTCCACTCTTCGGGCGTGAAGGTGATGGTGATCTTGACGGTGCTCTTTTCTGCTGTCTCTACCTGGTAATTCATAAATAGCTCCTCATTTTTCCGACGGTAATGATAGTTGTTTCTGATCGGATATTTTCGCCTAACTATTTTAACATAACGGGGCGAGAAAGAAAAGCGTTTTTATTTACAATTTTGCTTTTTTCGGGTATAATGACTGCATAGAACAGCAAGGAGCGACCATGCAGGAGGCCCTATGCCGCAGGATACTTTCACCATACGACTTCTCGCCAAAGAGCTTTCCTCTTCCCTCCGCGGCGGACGCATCAACCGCATCAATCAGCCCGGGAAAGAAGAACTCTCCCTTCTTATATACACGCAAAAAGGCACCTTGAAACTGACGATCAACGCGAATGCTGCCGATTGCGGGGTTTATTTCACGACGGACAACCCGCCCAACCCTCTCACCGCGCCCAATTTCTGCATGCTGCTTCGGAAGTATTTACAGGGTGCGGAGATCTTGAGCGTGGAGACGCCGGGCTTTGAGCGCATCCTCATCTTCCGCTTTGTCTGCTTTTCCGACTTTTCGACGGCAGAGCGGGAGCTGCGCGTCGAGATCATGGGCAAGTACTCCAACATCCTTCTGACGGAAAAGGGCGTCATTTTGGGCGCGCTCAAGACGACGACCATCGACGAAAACTGCCGAAGGGCGATCTTGCCGGGGGCTCCCTATCTTCCCCCCGTCCCGCAGGACAAGACAGACCCTTCCGATCTTCCCGCCCTTTATGCGCTGCTTTCTCCCCCTCTCCCCGAAGATCTCCCCCGTTTTCTCTTTCAGCATGTTGCGGGGCTTGCTCCCTGCACGGCGGAGCAGATCGTATCGGGCTACCGGGGCGGCGATCTTGCCGAGTATGTGCACGATACCATCTTTTCGGACGAGATCGCTCCCTGCGTCGTGGAAAAGAACGGCGTTCCCGCCGATTTCTTTGCGCGTTATGTAGAGGGCGGCATCCCCTTTGAGAGCATCTCGGCGGCGGAGCAGTACTTCTATGCGGGCAGGCGCAGGAAAAAGGGATTCGACGAATTGCAGCGGAGGCTCACTTCCGCCGTCTCTTCCGCGAAAAAGAAACAGGAGAAGCGGCTTTCTCAGATCTTGGAAAAGCGCCGCCAGTGCGAGGGCATGGAAGAGGACAGGATCAAGGGAGAACTGCTCACCGCCAACCTCTACCGCTTAAAGCAGGGGATGCGCTCCTGCGAGCTTGAAAACTACTACGACGAAAAAGGCGGCACCGTAAAGGTCGTCCTTGACGAGCGGCTCTCCCCCGCCGACAACGCGCAGGCGTATTTTAAGCGCTACCGCAAGCAGAAGCGCACGCTCGAAGCGCTCGCCCCGCAGGAGACGGAAGTGAAGGCGGAGCTCGACTATTCGCTGAGCCTGCTCGCCGCCATCTCCTCCGCCGACCGAATGGACGATCTCAGGTGCCTCGAAGAAGAGTTGCAGCTTGCGGGGCTTTTGAAACAGCCCGAGAAACGGCGCAAACAAGCTGCGCCCGAATACCCCTTCCGCCGTTTTGAAAAGGACGGGTTCGAAATTCTGGCGGGGCGCAACAATCTGCAGAACGACCGTCTCATCCGCTCCTCCGCGCCCGACGACATTTGGCTGCACGCGCAGAAGTATCACTCCTCCCACGTCGTCATCCGAACGAACGGCCGAGCGGTACCCGAGGAAGTGCTGCTCTTTGCGGCGGGCATCTGCGCGCGCTATTCGGACGCCAAGCAGGGCGGGCGCATCCCCGTCGACTACTGCCCCGTAAGACAGGTGAAAAAGCCGCCCAAGGCAAGAGCGGGATTTGTCGTCTATCATGACTATAAGACCATTCTGACCGAACCCGATATGGACGCGAAAGAGCTATGATCTATCTTTCCGAATTTGTCTTTCCCTCATACGACGAGGAATACCGGGCGCGCCTTGACGAAAAGCGCACCTGTTTCAACACGATGTATCCCTTCTTCGTGCTCTCTTCGCGCGGGCTGGAACGGCTGGATTTTGCGCCCGTCACCCTCCTTTATGGCGGCAACGGTTCGGGCAAGACGACGGTGCTCAACGTCATCGCCGAGGCGCTTTCTTTGCGGCGGGACGCTCCTTTCAACCGCTCGAGTTTTTTTGACGGCTATGTGAAGCTCTGCAGCTCCCGCACCCTTGCGCCGCTGCCCGAAGAGAGCCGCGCCGTTTCGAGCGACGACGTGTTTGACTACATGCTCTCCCTCCGCGCCGTCAACGAGGGCATCGATGTAAAGCGCGAAGAGCTCTTTGACGAGTATTTTCAAAAGCGAAGGAGCGGGCCCTTCCGCATGCAGTCGCTCGACGACTACGACGAACTGAAAAAAGTGACGGACGCGCGGAAGAAAACGCTCTCCGGCTATGTCCGTGAAAGCGGCATGGACAAAAACGTGCGCGAACAGTCCAACGGCGAGAGCGCGTATTTTTACTTCACTTCCCGCATCCAAGGGGCGGGGCTCTATCTTTTGGACGAGCCCGAAAACAGCCTCTCCCCGTCAAAACAGCTCGAACTCAAACAGTTTTTGGAAGAGGAAGCACGTTTTTTTGACTGCCAGTTCATCATTGCGACACACTCTCCCTTCCTTCTTTCCCTGCGCGGGGCGAAGATCTACGATTTCGACGGCGATCCCGTGGACGTCAAGCGATGGACGCAGCTGGAAAGCGTCAGGGCTTATTTTGAATTCTTCGAAACGCACCGACGCGAATTTCGGCAAAGCTCCCCTTCCAAACAAGAGAAATAGAAGAGCCGCCCCGTGTTGGGGGAACGGCTCTTTGTTTTATGCATTGAGGCATCATCTTTGGCCGGGCGTACGTCCCTGCGGATAGAGCGGCAGTTCGAAGAATCCCGTGCAAACTTCCTGCGAATACTCCTGCGCGGGTGGGATGGCGCAGTAGCCGTAGCTGGGCACCAGAATTTCCACCTGCATGGAGACTTTGAGGATGACGGTGAGGCAGGCGCTCAAAATGAAGGAGTTGGAGACGGGATCCCACCGTCCTTCGGGCGAGACGCAGGAGGCGATCGCCGAAACGGTGAAGGGCATGACGGATGCGGGCGGCACGAACATCAAAACGTCCTCGTTGAGCACGATGGAGCCGAGCGCCTTCCCCTCCTGCCCGTTCGCGTCGAGATAGACGATCTCGATGGGAATGGTGATCTTGGCCTGGATGCGCGCATACTGTCCGTCGGGCTGACGCTCCACGTTGAGATCGGAGACGATGCCCTCGCATGAGAGCGAGCGGGCGCTTAAAAAGGTGAGCGGATATGTAGGAGACGCGGGAAGAAAGCTTGCAGGGACGACGGAATAGTTTTCGATGCGCGTCTGCACGATGCCCGCGTCGAAGATCTTCTCCGTCTGGATGCACACTTTCTCGCAGAGGCCGTTCAGCGGATTGCCCGTGATCGCCCCGGGGCAATGATCGGATGAAAAGTTGGAGAAAAATGACATGGATAACCTCCGTGAAAAGAACCGTTCGGGTTCTGTTTCATTGTATGCGGCAAGTCTCCCTTGCGTGCTTCTGCCCGGTCTGCCGCGAAAACGATATAAAAAAAAGACCCGTTCGGGTCTTTTTTCGGCTGTGTGAAGTTATTCCTTCTTTTCGGGAGCGGGAGCCGCAGCTTCGCCTTCGGGAAGAGCCGCGCTTTCCGCTGCGCCCTCTTTTGCCGTCTTGCGCTTTGCTTCCGCTTCGGCAATGGCTGCCTTTGCTTCCTCGCGGAGCTTGCTCACCTTCATGACTGCCTTGATGATGAGGAACAACACGAGCGCCGTCAAAAGGAAGTTGATGACCGCGTTGATGAAGGTACCCCAGTCGATGTAGATGGAGTTCACGAGGTCGATGACCTGCGCGCCCGTTTCGTCCGTCGTGTACGCCGTCGAAAGGAAGGTGTAGATGCCCGTGAGGGAATCAGCCCCGAAGATGAGGGCGAGGATCTTGTTGATGACGGGCTTTAAGATGTTGTTGCAGAGGGCGTTGACGATCGCCGTGAATGCGCCGCCGATGATGATGCCGACTGCCATGTCGAGGATGTTGCCGCGAGCGATGAATTCGCGGAATTCCTTCCAAAAGCCTTTCTTCTCTTGCTTTTCTTCCGCCATAGTGTTACACTCCTATAATTTTTATCTGTATTTGCGGATGAGGCGTTTGAGCCGTCCGAATACTGCCCGAGAGGGAAAACGGGTGAGCCGCCAACGCCAGTTGCCGCCGTTCGTGCCGGGATGGTTCATGCGGCAGCTGTTGTCCAGTCCCAAAAGATCTTGCACGGGCACCACCGCAAGGTTTGCCTTGGAGGCAAGCGCCATTTCCGTAAATGCTTTTGCAAAGCTTTCGGGCGTGCGGCCGAGGCGGATATCCATGCCGACGAGGTCAAGCTCTTTTGCGACGCGCGAACGGAAGAGAAGAAATTCTTCCGATGAGAGCGACTTTACATAGCCTGCGACGGTATCGTTGTCGTGCGTGCCCGTATATGCGACGCAGTTTTCGATGATATTGTGCGGGAGGAAGGCGTTTTCTTCGTTGCCGTCGAAGGCAAAGAGAAGCACCTTCATCCCGGGGAGCCCCGTCCTCTTGATGAGCGAACGCACGCCGTCGTCCATTTCGCCGAGGTCTTCCGCGATGATGCGCGATTTATCGATGCCTTCGAAGAGCTCGTCTTTGGGGCCGTCCTGCCAATCTCCGTTGACGGCGGTCTCCTCCCCCGCGTCCACTTCGTAGTAGCGGTCGAGACCGCGGAAGTGGTCGATGCGCACGACGTCATATGTTTCGAGCGCCTGATTTAAGCGGCTGCGCCACCAGCGGTAGTCCTCTTTTCGATGCGCATCCCAATCGAACACGGGATTGCCCCACAGCTGCCCCGTCTCCGAGAAGTAATCGGGGGGAACACCCGCCACCTTTTTGGGCTTTAAGTCTGCGTCCAGCTTGAAAAGTTCGGGATGCGCCCAGACGTCCGCACTGTCGTAAGCGACATAGAGCGGGATATCCCCGATGATGCGGATGCCGAGTGCGTTGCAGTACTGTTTGAGCGCCTTCCATTGAAGGTCGAACTCATACTGCAAAAACTGCCAGAAGAGATATTCTTCGTGATAGTCCGTCCTGAGCGCTTCGAGCGCGGCGCTCTCGTGGCGGCGGAGACCCTCCTCCCAGTCAATGAAGCTGCCGCCGAAGACCGTTTTCGCGGTCATGAAGAGCGCATAGTCTTCATGCGTGCCTTCGTCGACATAGGCGCGGAATTCGGCGCTGTCGAAGGCGAAGCGCGAATATGCCGTGCGCAGCGTCTGATAGCGCTCGGTATACAGAGCGCCGTAATCGACATCCCCTTTTTTGACGAGCTCTTTGAGCTCCTTTTTGGTCAGAAGCCCCTGCTCTGCAAGCAGATCGAGGTCGATGAAATAGGGATTGCCCGAACTGCACGAAACGGACTGATAGGGAGAATCGCCGTAGCCCGTCTGCACGAGGGGCAGGATCTGCCAATAGCGGACGCCCGCTTTTTTCAGGCTTTTTGCAAAGCGGTACGCCTCTTTCCCGAGCGAACCGATGCCGTATTTTGCAGGGAGCGAG